>CAZRHK010000016.1:0-24211 GCA_964599815.1 uncultured Bifidobacterium sp.
GCTGGTGTACAAGACCTGGGATCAACTTGGTGGCCCAACAGGAGACCAAGAGAATGACCTCGAGCCAGCCGCCGTCGCAGCGGTTCCCGAATTGGGAACATGGCGAGATCACATCCACGATTCGTTTGGAATCAGGCCCCACCTTGCGGGCTCGGGAGCCACATGGTTCGCCTATGGGCACCTCACGCCACAGCGAGAAACCCCCGCGGGACTAGTAGTGGTACACACGACAACGCGCCCCGATGCGGGACGCGTTGTTGCATAAAAACTTGAATTGTTCGACTATTTACGACGCTGGTGACGCGTACGACGCAACATTTTCTTGTGCTTCTTCTTACGCATGCGCTTGCGGCGCTTCTTGATTAGTGAACCCATAAGGAATAAGAACCTATCGGGTCATTCGGGAAAACTGAAAATCCGATACCGTATGTACCGCTTTCCGGGATCGTCCAATTGGCAGGACGTCTGGTTTTGGTCCAGAAAATAGGGGTTCGAGTCCTCTTCCCGGAACCATTGTGGTTCCATCCACCGCTTGGCCACTTGAGCCCGCGTTCTACACTTGCTCTTCATGAGCATCCGTTCCATGGAAAAAGTGACCACAAAGCGTTTATCGCTCTTCACCGGACGGACTCACCCAAGTCTTGCGCAAGAAGTTGCAGGGCACCTCAACATTGAACTTGGTGATGCCAACCTGGTGCAGTTTGCAAACGGCGAAATTCGTCCCCGTTTCACAGACAGCATTCGCGGCGGCGACGTGTTCGTCATGCAATCACATTTCGGAACAGATGCTGGTTCCATCAACGACTCCATCATGGAACAGCTCATCATGATCGATGCTGCGCAACGCGCATCTGCAAAGCGAATTACCGCTGTGTGCCCTTTCTACGGTTATGCGCGTCAAGACCGCAAAGCTGAAGGTCGCGAACCAATTACTGCGCGCCTTATTGCAGACATGTTCAAGGCTGCAGGTGCATCACGCATGGTCTCCATTGACTTGCACAGCAGTCAGATTCAAGGCTTTTTCTCAGGACCAGTTGACCATCTCACTGCAATGCCAGTACTAGAGCAATATGTTCGTCAACATGCAGATCAAGACCTCGTGATTGTTTCGCCAGACGCAGGTCGCGTAAAAGTTGCCGAACGTTTCGCACAGCACCTCTCAGACAAGAACGCAGACGTTGCATTCATTAACAAGCGTCGACCAAAGGGAACGCAGAACGTGGCGATCGCGAAAGAAGTCATTGGCGACATCGATGGTCGCTTGTGCATCCTCACCGACGACATGATTGACACCGGCGGCACCATCGTGTCGGCCGCCGAATTGCTGCTCGATCGTGGCGCAAAAGAAGTGTGGGCCATGGCCACACACGGCGTTCTGTCAGACCCCGCCGTGGAGCGCTTGTCTAACTCGCCTATCTCCCGAGTGGTCCTCACCAACACCTTGCCATTGGCCGAAGAGAACAAATTCGACAAGTGCGAGGTGCTGTCGGTGGCCAAAATCATCGCCGACGCCCTGTCTGCGGTCTTTGACGAAACCAGCGTTTCCGAACTCTTCAACGGCGAAAACCAGTCGTAATCCCCCTTGCCTGGGGTCCCACGCCCAGATTTGGGGTCCCAGGTGGCACATCCCCGCATTCGGCATAGACTCGCTAGCCGTGTCGAATACAGCAACTCTCTCCGCCGAATCAGGTCGCGCATTAGGCAGCGCCGCATCACGTCGCCTTCGTGCCGCAGACCGCATCCCAGCAGTTCTTTACGGCCAGGGCATGCAGCCAGTTTCCCTGTCTGTTGCACGTCGTGACCTTCGCATTGCGTTGTCCGGACCTGCAGGTCAGAACACCATCCTCACACTCAACGTCGATGGAAGTTCATACAACGCCATCGTGAAGGAAATGCAGCGTCACCCAGTGCGCCGCACCGTTGCACACGTTGACTTTGTTCAGATCAACTTGTCAGAAGAAATTGTTGTTCAAGTTCCAGTTCACCTCAACGGAACCGCGAAGGCAGTTCTTTCTGCTGGCGGCTTGGTCGACCCAGCAGTGGACACTCTTGAAGTCAAGGCAACACCTGCAAACGTGCCAAACGAAATCGTTATCGACATCACAGACATGACACCAGACAGCGTTATTCGCCTTGGCGACATTGCAATGCCTGCCGGCGTTTCCGCACTTGGTGATCCAGAAATGCCTGTCGTCACTGTGTTGATGTCACGCGCCGCAACCGAAGCTGCAAAAGAAGCAGCCGACGGCGCCGCAGAAAACCCAGAAGCAGCAAACTAATCTCGCGGCCTTGGGTCGTGAGTTGTCACATTTGCCATGTTGCGTCGTTCTACTCCTCGAAGTGGCGACATGCAGCGCACGCTCATTGTTGGACTAGGTAACCCTGGAAAAAAGTACGCCCGCACTCGACACAATGTGGGCACCGACGCAATTGAGGTGTTGGTTCAACGGGCTCATGCATCGTTGAAAGTGGGACGCGACCGCGCGCAAGTTGCAGAGACTCGGATAAGCGGCGAGCCGGTGGTGTTGGCAGTTCCCACCACCTACATGAACGAATCTGGTGAAGCAGTTGGGCCGCTGTCTCGACGTTTCAAAACAGATGTTTCAAGCATCATCATCATTCATGACGAGTTAGATCTTGCGCCAGGTGTGGTGAAAATCAAGGTTGGTGGCGGGCTTGCAGGTCACAACGGATTGAAATCCATCTCCCAGCACCTGCGAACTGACGACTACATCCGTATCCGCATTGGCGTTGGAAAACCACAATCAAAAGAACAGGGCGCAGATCACGTGCTGTCTTCCATTCCTGCAGCAGAACGCAAAGTGTTAGATGTGGCAGTTGAAGTCGCGGCAGATGCAGTGGAACGAATTCTTGAAGTTGGCGTTGCAGCCGCAATGCAGGAATTCAACGCACGGTGAGTTCGCAGATTCTTCGTGGCGCTCCCCTAGAAGCGCTGGGTGCGGTGATTGCCGCCGAACCAGGAATAGATCTCATTGCGGGGCAACGAAACGCTGTGCTCGCAGTTCCGGAGTCGGCACGTTCGGCCGTTGTGGCGTCACTTCTTCACGCCAATCCGCGTCGTCCCGTCATTGTTGCGGTTCCCACAGGGACCATGGCACAAGAAGTTGCTGACGACTTATCTGCGTTCCTTGGTGCAGAGAATGTTGAACTTTTCCCTGCGTGGGAAACATTGCCATTTGAGCGAGTGAGCCCCGCCGTTCACACCATGGGTGCACGCATGCGAACAATGTGGCGTTTGCGCACCAACGGTCAACAACCCTCTGTTGTGGTCGCAGGAACACGTGCACTGTTGCAAAAACTTGCACCGGGCTCTACCACTGTTGATCCCATTCGCATCAACGTAGGTGATCGTATAGACATCGATGCATTGTGTGAACAATTGGTGCACTTTGGATATCGACGCGAAGTAGTTGTTGAACATCGCGGAGAGTTTGCTCGACGCGGAGCAATTGTTGACATCTTCCCCAGCACTGCCGACGAACCAATTCGTATTGACATGTGGGGCGACGACGTTGACCGACTCACGGAGTTCTCTGTGTCGGAACAGCGCAGCACTATTGACCTCGCCACCACATTGGTGTTTCCAGCACGCGAGGTCATGTATGTAGAAGGTGTCCGCGAACGTGCCGCCACGCTTGTAGCAAGCGAGCCGTGGGGTCGCGAACAGTGGGAACGTTTGTCTGAAGGGCAAATTTTCGACGGCATGGAAAGCTGGTTGCCGTGGCTCACAGAGACAGATGAACTTCTCACCGATCACATTGGTGACGATGCATTAATTGTTCTTGTTGAACCGCGCCGCATGATTGATCGCGCACGAGATCTGTTAGCTGAAGAAGACGACTTAGCGCGTGCACTCGCCACTTCGTGGGCGCGCGATGAGAACGTGACGTTCCCACGTCTTCACGTAGATACAGACCGACTTCTGGCTGGCGACCAACGCGTTCCAACCGTGTCACTCATTCCCGCAGCAGAAGCCCTCGACGGACCATCTATTCCTGCTTCTGGTTGGAGCAACATCACTCACGATGCATCCTCGTTAACGCGTCGACTCAATGAGATGTTGTTAGAGAAATGGCGCGTCATTGTTGCAGCCAACACCTCAGAATCAGTTCCGCGACTTGTTGAACTCATGCGCAGTCACGGACTCGATTTTTCCGCAACAGATGATCCAGAAAAATTGGCAACGCCAGGCGCATGGGTCACCTTTGCACCCCAGTCACACGGGTTGTCGTTGCCCAATTCGCGTGTAGCAATCATTACCGAAACAGATGTCAGTGGTCGTCGACGCACACGACGTGGTCGAACAACACGTGCGCGTTCATCTGGGACCGTTTTTGAAGATCTTCAACCCGGTGGATACGTGGTGCACGCACACCATGGCGTTGGTAAATACGAAGGAATGGTGAAACGCTCCATTGGCGGCGTAGAGCGCGACTATTTGCTTCTGGCATACAAAGGTGGCGACAAGCTGTATGTCCCCACGGAGCAAATTGGAGTTCTTCGCCAATACGTTGGCGGCGAAGCACCAGCACTACACCGCATGGGTGGGTCCGACTTTGCTCGTGCGAAGTCACGCGTTCGTTCAGCAGTGCGCGAAGTGGCACAAGAACTCGTGGTGCTGTACCAAAAGCGAGTGAACGCAAAAGGTCATGCATTTGCCCAAGACACTCCATGGCAGCACGAAATGGAAGCGGCGTTCCCATTTGTTGAAACGCCCGATCAATTGGAAGCAATTGAAAGCATCAAATCAGACATGGAACGCGAAGTTCCCATGGATCGTTTGTTGTGCGGCGACGTTGGGTTTGGAAAAACCGAAGTTGCGGTTCGTGCTGCATTCAAGGCCATTCAAGATGGCATGCAGGTTGCAGTTCTTGTGCCCACCACATTGTTAGCAACGCAACACGGAAACACATTTGCCGATCGTTTTGCTGGGTACCCCATCAAAGTGGAAGTTCTGTCGCGATTCCTCACTAACCGTGAAGCCAAAAAGGTTATTGAAGGTTTGAAGTCCGGAGAGATTGACTGCGTCATTGGAACACACCGACTATTGCAAGAAAGTGTCGAGTTCAAGAACCTTGGACTATTGGTGGTGGACGAAGAGCAAAGATTCGGAGTTCAACACAAAGAGGCAATGAAGCGTCTGAAAACCAATGTTGACGTTCTGTCCATGTCTGCCACACCAATTCCACGAACTCTTGAAATGAGTCTTGTTGGAATTCGCGATTTGTCACTACTGCAGACTCCCCCAGCAGATCGCCAACCAATCCTCACGTATGTTGGCGAACAAAGTGAACAAGTTGCAATCGAAGCTATTCGTCGCGAACTTCTTCGCGAAGGACAAGTGTTCTGGGTGCACAACCGGGTGCAGTCCATTGAAGAACGTGCTGCTGAACTGCGTGAATGGGTGCCCGAAGCACGTATTGCTGTGGCGCACGGACAAATGGACGAAGGTCAACTAGAACAAATTGTTCTGGACTTCTGGGAAGGCCTCTACGACGTCTTGGTGTGCACCACCATTATTGAAAGCGGCATTGACATGCCAACAGTGAACACTCTCGTCGTGGAACGCGCAGATCTACTCGGGCTTGGGCAAATGCACCAGTTACGCGGACGTGTTGGGCGAAGCGGACAACGTGCGTACGCATATCTCTTCCACCCTCGAGACAAGGTGCTGTCTGAAGAGGCCTACGAACGTTTGCGCACCATTGGTGAAACAACAGACTTAGGAAGCGGTTTCAAAATTGCAATGCGTGACCTTGAGATTCGTGGCGCTGGCAACTTGCTGGGTGAAGCGCAAAGCGGCCACATTGCCGCAGTTGGTTACGACTTGTATTGCCAAATGGTGACCGAAGCAGTGTCTGAGATGAAGGGCGAACCAACAGAAGAAGCATCCGACATCAAAGTGGATATTTCTGTAGATGCTCACTTACCAAACGACTACGTGCCAAGCGAAGACCTCCGTCTTGAGGCGTACCGCAAACTTGCATCTGTGCGCACCGCAACCGAGTTGGCCGATATCGAAAGCGAATGGACAGACCGATTCGGACCTCTCCCACCTCCTGCGCAATCGTTGTTGTCTGTGGCTGCCCTTCGCGTGGAGTGCTATCGAATTGGCATTACTGAAATAGTCATGAACGGTTCAGATGCGCGCTTGTCGCCAATTGAACTGCGAGCAAGCCAAACAAAGACCTTGCGCAGGCTTGCCCCGCGTGCAGTTCTCAAGGAGACCTCTGGGGTCTTGACGGTGCCTCTTCCACGGGGCGAAAACCCTGCTGTGGCACTGACGACATTGTTGTGCGAGTTGTTTGAGCCAGACGACCACTAAGGTCTCTCTGTGACTAAATCCTCCCTCTCACGTCGTGCCCTTGCCGTAGTGGCAGCTTCTGCAATCGCCCTCAGCGCTTGTGGTGGCAACTCTCCCGTGGCGTCGGCCAATGACGCATTCGTTGTTGAAGGCACCACTTACTCTCTTGACTCCTTCGAAACCTTGTTGGCTGATCTTGTTGAGAATCAGCAACTTGAAGCTTCAGCAAACGGCCAAGCCAGCAAAGAAGACGCGGTCAGCGTCATGCGTACCTTGTTGCGCTACGAGGCCTACAAGTTGTATCTCGACGAAAATGGTCTCAGCGAGGCTGCAAGCGATCGCACCAAGGTTGAAGAGGAAGCAACTGCATCTGAAGGATTCAGCACATTGCCGGAGTACCTACAAGAACTCCTCATCAACTTGAACGTCGCCCAAGTCACCATGGAGAAGTTCAAGGCTTATTCAGCCGACACATTGAAGAAGAAGTACAACGACTCCCCTGCCTCAACCGGTGTTCTCTGCATGAGCCACATCTTGTTGAAGACAGAAGACGACGCAAAAGATGTTCTGAAAGAACTTGATGGTGGTGCAAAGTTTGCAGATGTTGCAAAGAAGCGCTCTATTGAGCCAGCAGCAAAAGAGAGTGGCGGATCATTGGCCGCCAACGAAGAGCCTTGCACAGACTTGTCGTACTACCAGCAACAATTTGACCCTGCATTCATGAAAGGTGCAGTTGCAGCAAAGGCTGGCGTACCAACTGGCCCTGTGAAGACACAATTTGGTTATCACATCATCTTGAATCACGCGTATGACGACATTAAAGAGTCGTTGGCGAAAGTTGCTGCAGAAAAGCCAAGCGTGTCGAACCTTGTTGGTTACATGGCGGTTGCCGACATTTCAGTGAATTCCACATACGGCGTCTGGAATGGCGCAATGGCAACTATCGACTAATGCCCACCATCACCGTTGTTGGTCTCGGGCCAGGTCATGCGTCTCGTGTCACTTCGGAAACTCTTACTGCGATTGCGTCAATAGAAAAGAAATTTCTTCGCACGTCGCAACATCCGTCTGCATTCTTAGTAGAGGGCGCACAGTCGTTCGATCATCTGTACGACACAGCTTCGTCATTCGATGAGGTGTACCAAACAATTGCCAACACGCTCATTGAGGAATCTCGCATTCACCAACACGTGTTGTACGCGGTGCCCGGGTCACCACTCGTTCTTGAACGAACCGTCGCACTTCTTCGAGCACAAACCGATGCAGACGTCGTCATCCTTCCTGCAGTCGGGTTTCTAGACGACGTGTGGCGTGCACTAAATCTCGATCCAGTGGAAACTTCGGTGCGTCTCATTGATGGACACACGTTCGCTACATCTGCTGCCGGATACACAGGGGCTGCATTGGTTGCACACACTCATGCAAACTGGGTGCTGTCAGACATCAAGTTGTCTATCGACGACATCGACCCCAACACACCAATCGTCTTGTTGCATCACGTGGGTCTTCCAGACGAACAACTCGTACACACCACATGGTCTGAAATGGATCGCACCATCCAAGCAGACCACCTCACCTCTTTGTGGATTCCATCTCTCAACACACCAGTTGCCGAAGAAATGGTGAAGTTCCATGCGCTTGCGCGCACCCTTCGAGACCAGTGCCCGTGGGACATGGAACAAACACACCATTCGCTGGTGCGATATCTGCTTGAAGAAACGTATGAAGTCATTGATGCCATTGAGCGATTGAATCCAGTTGACCCAACAAGTGACGACGACTTCATTGAAGAACTTGGCGACTTGCTCTACCAAATTGAATTTCACGCCGCAATTGCAGAAGAGCAAGGGCGCTTCACAATGGCCGATGTTGCGCGAACGGTGCACGACAAATTGGTAGCGCGCCACCCTCATGTGTTTGGCGACGTAGAAGTGTCATCCTCAACAGATGTAGAAGCCAATTGGGAAGCAATCAAAAAAGCTGAGAAGCCAGAGCGCACCGGAATCTTTGACGGAATTGTCAACAGCGCCCCATCGTTGTCGTTCGCCGCAAAAGTGCAACAACGTGCCGCTCGCGCTGGGTTTGACTGGCCAGATGTGGACGGTCCCCTACAAAAGATCAGCGAGGAAGCAACGGAAGTTCGCGACGCAATGAAAAATGGTGACCCCGAGGCAACCACCGCAGAGGTGGGGGACTTGTTGTTTGCCGTTGTAAATGTTGCACGCCATTTAGACATTGACCCTGAAAGCGCCCTTCGGTCGGCTGTGCACAAATTCCGATCTCGCGTGATTGCCGTGGAGAATCTCGCCACCGAGCGAGGTGCCACCATGGCCGAAATGACCCTTGAACAACTGGACGAACTCTGGGAAGTGGTGAAGCAGTACCCAACTCACTAGCGTTCATGGAATGAGTGAAATCGTTGAAGTCATCGGACGCGAAGTTTTGGACTCCCGCGGCAACCCCACTGTTGAAGTGGAGGTTGTTCTCGACAGCGGCGCAACTGGTCGCGCCATTGTTCCATCTGGTGCATCTACAGGTGAGCACGAAGCGGTAGAACTTCGCGATGGTGGCTCTCGTTACCTGGGCAAAGGTGTGTCACGCGCTGTAGACAACGTGAACCAACTCATCGCTGGCGCCATCACTGGAATGGACGCAACGGATCAACGCACACTCGATGCTGCACTTCTTGATCTCGATGGAACCGAGAACAAGTCAAAGCTTGGCGCCAACGCAATGTTGGGCACCAGCCTCGCCGTTGCACACGCCGCAGCTGCCGAACTAGAACTTCCGCTGTATCGCGCAATTGGCGGACCACACGCGCATGTCTTGCCTGTTCCAATGATGAACGTCATCAACGGCGGTGCACACGCAGATAACAACGTTGACCTTCAAGAGTTCATGATCATGCCAGTTGGCGCACCAAGCTTCCGTGAAGCATTGCGCTGGGGCGTTGAGACGTACCACACATTGAAGAAAGTTCTGCACGACCGTGGACTTTCAACCGCTGTTGGCGACGAAGGCGGATTCGCTCCAAACTTGTCCAGCAATGAAGACGCAGTAGCTGTGTTGGTAGAGGCAATTGAAAAAGCCGGTTACGCACCAGGCAAAGACATTGCCATTGCACTCGACCCAGCAATGAGCGAGCTGTACAAAGACGGCGCATACCACCTCTCTGGGGAAGGCAAAGTTCTCAGTGCAGGCCAGATGGTGGAATGGTGGTCCTCATTGGTTGACCGCTACCCCATTGTCAGCATTGAAGACGGCATGGCAGAAGACGACTGGGACGGCTGGGCACAACTCACCTCCGCTCTCGGAAAGAAGATTCAATTGGTGGGAGACGACTTGTTCGTCACCAATGCTCGTCGTTTGCAAATGGGAATTGAGCGCAACGTTGGCAACAGCGTTCTTGTGAAGGTGAACCAAATTGGAACACTCAGCGAAACTCTCGACACTGTTGAGCTTGCAACGCGCCACTCTTACACCAGCGTGATGAGCCATCGCAGCGGTGAAACAGAAGACAGCACCATTGCAGATCTCGCAGTTGCAACAAACTGTGGCCAAATCAAAACAGGTGCACCTGCACGAAGCGACAGAGTGGCGAAATACAACCAGCTGTTGCGCATTGAAGAGATGCTTGGCGACTCAGCTCGTTTCCGCGGTCGTTCCGCACTCGCACCACTGCGCTAAACGAACATTCGTTCGTGTGCCACGATTCCGTGGTTCATACACGGCACAATGGAGATGTGGCCGCACGCACCAAAACCCCTGTCTCACGCGCAAAAGAGCGCACTCGTGAGATCACACGTGCCATCGCCCGCCCCACTCCTGCAGACGCTCGTCTGGCCCAACGCCCCGGAACCCGTACTGCTCTTCGTCTTGGCGGAGTAGTTCTTGCCTTCGCCGCCACCTTGTCGTTATTCGTCCTTCCCGTGAAGGCCTATTTCGAACAACGAGATGTCTTCAACAAAAAGACTGCTGAATTCAATGCGTTGGCAGATGCAAACGAAGAGTTACAGAACGAAGTCAACGACTTGTCCACACCCGAGGGCATCCGTAATGCAGCCCGCACCCAACTGGGATATGTCTTGCCGGGCGAGCAGAAATTGTCCTTTGCAAAGACGCCAGCTCTGCCCACAGCCCTGCCACCACAGTGGCCGTACTCACTGGTGACCAGCATTGTTGCTGTTCGCACCCAGGTTGCCGCCAACGGCGGTTCTGCACTGCAGTCGCATTTGCCGTAACCCTGCCGCCCCGCTTTCTGACATGGGGCTCCGTCATAGATAGTGTGCGGAGACAGCATCGTTGATTCGACGAGGGGGAAACACATGGGCGGAAGCATTCTTGGCAATCGAGTTCTCCGTAAGGAAGACCCGAAGTTCTTAACCACTGGCGGCGTGTACGTCGACGACATGTTGGATGAGCCGCTGCTGAAGGGCTCTGTCCATGTCACGTATGTACGTAGTTCTGTTGCGCACGCCAACATCAACTCCATTGACACCAGCGACGCAGCACAAATGCCAGGTGTCATTGCTGTGTTCACTGGAGAAGACCTTGGACTTCAACCAGTGCCATCGTCATTCAACCCAATGGCAACACGCACACTCCTCGCAACTGGAAAAGTTCGCTTCGTTGGAGAGCCTGTCGCCGCCATTGTCACCGAAACTCGCGAACAAGGTGAAGACGCCGCCGAAATGGTGATTGTTGATTACGACTTCCTCGAGCCACTCATTGATGTTGAACAATCAATGGCCAGCACCAATCTCATTTACGAAGCGTGTGGAAGCAACGTTGTGTTCGACACCACCGTGCTGGGAATTCCAGAGAACACCGGCGATGCCTACTTCGCAGGATGCGAAGTAGTGGTGAAAGGTCGATTCATTAACCAGCGTGTTGCACCATGCCCACTTGAAGTGCGTGGATCTGCTGCAGCATGGGGTCAAGATGGCCGTCTCGTGCAGTGGCTGTCTACGCAGCATGCACAAGGTGCACACACACCAATTGCCACAACAAACGGCGTAGATGTCGCTCAAGTGCGCGTCATGACACCAGACGTTGGCGGCGGCTTCGGCGCAAAGATTGGCATCTATCCAGAAGAACTTCTTCTCGGTGTTATTGCGAAGAAAGTCGGACGCCCAGTTCGCTGGCGCGAAACCCGCAGCGAATCAATGGTTGCTCTTGGTCATGGTCGCGCTCAGGTGCAGTACGTCACCATCGGTGGAACAAAGCAAGGCAAAGTCACGCACTATCAGTTGCACGTTCTTCAAGATTCAGGTGCATGGGTAGATATGGGAACCATCTTGGCCCCATTCATGACACGCCCAATGTCCTCTGGTGTGTATGCAATTCCAAACATTGAATGCCGCACTACATCTGTGGTTACCAACACCACTCCAACAGTTGCGTACCGTGGCGCAGGTCGCCCCGAAGCAACTGCGGCAATTGAACGCGCAATGGACTTGTTTGCAGCAGAACTTGGAATGGATCCTGCAGAAGTTCGTCGCATCAACCTCATTCCAAAATTCCTTGAACCACACACCACGGTTGTTGGTCAGACGTACGACGTTGGCGACTACGAGGAATCACTCGACAAAGTTCTCGTTGCTGCCGATTACGCAGGGTGGCGCAAGAAGCAAGCAGAGCGCCGTGCAAACAATGATCCGAAACAAATCGGTATTGGCGTCAGCGTGTATGTGGAAATTACTGGTGGTGTTGGTTCCGGCGAATCCGCAAAAGTGGAAATTCTGGAAGACGGTCGCGCCATTGTGTACACCGGCACCTCGCCGCATGGTCAGGGTCACGACACATCGTGGTCCATGCTCACCAGTGAACAAACTGGTATCCCCATTGACCGCATTGAGTTGGTATGGGGCGACACAGACCGAGTTCCTGTTGGCTCAGGCACCATGGGATCACGTTCGTTGCAGCAAGGTGGAAACGCAGTGTTCGCAGTTGCTGGTCAACTCGTTGACAAAGCAAAGTCGGTTGCAGCACGTCTGCTGGAAGCAAACGAAGCCGACATTGTTCTCGACAAAGACCGTGGGGCCTTCCACGTTGCGGGAACGCCAGCTGTGTCAAAGACCTGGGCAGATCTCGCCATTGCGGAAAAGCAATCAGGTGGTCTTGCTCACTCGGACGTCATCGGCGTTGCAGGCGCAACATTCCCATTCGGCGCTCACGTGGCAGTAGTTGAAGTAGACACAGAGACAGGCAAAGTTCGCCACATTGCACACACCGCATGTGATGACGCCGGCAAGGTGTTGAACCCAATGTTGCTGGAAGGCCAGATTCATGGCGGCGTTGCACAAGGTGCGGCTCAGGCACTTCTTGAAGAAGTCTGTTACGACCCAGACGGAAACCCCATTACGTCGAACCTTGCCGACTACGCATTTATCTCTGCAGCCGAATTGCCCAGTGTGAATGTGGTGCACATGGAAACTCCAACTCCGGTGAACCTCATTGGTGCAAAGGGAATTGGCGAATCTGGAACCATTGGTGCAACACCTGCATTGCAGTCGGCAGTTATTGATGCCGTGTCACATCTCGGTGTTCGCCATATCGACATGCCCACCACCGCAGAGCGCGTGTGGTCTGCCATTCAACAAGCCCGTTAAGAAGATCTAGAAAAGAAGAGGAACAATCATGAAAGTCTCCATCACCGTGAATGGAACCACACACGAAAACGATGTGGAACCACGAACACTTCTCGTGCAATACGTTCGCGAGACACTTGGCCTCACTGGCACCAACATTGGTTGCGACACATCAAGTTGTGGCGCATGCTCGCTTCACGTTGATGGTGAATCAGTGAAAAGTTGCACCATGTTGGCGGTTCAAGCCGATGGCTGCAGCGTGACCACCATTGAAGGTCTTGCGCAAAATGGCGAGATGCACCCCATGCAAAAAGCATTCATGGAAAACCATGGTTTGCAGTGTGGTTATTGCACTCCAGGAATGGTGATGGCCTCCATCAGCTTGCTGAAGGAAAACCCCCACCCCACCGAAGAAGAAGTTCGTGTCGGGCTTGAGGGCAACTTGTGCCGTTGCACCGGATACCACAACATCGTCAAGTCGGTGCTCGCCGCCGCAGAAGCACAGTAGGAGACACCGATGATTCCAGCAGCTTTTGATTACAAGCGTGCATCTTCTGCCGCCGAAGCAATTTCACTTGTTGGTGAATACGGCGACGATGCCAAGTTCCTTGCAGGTGGACACAGCTTGTTGCCGCTCATGAAACTGCGTTTGGCGCAGCCAGCAGTTCTCATCGACATTGCACGTATCAAGGATTTGTCATACATCCGCGACGAAGGCAACTACATCGCTATCGGTGCTCTCACACGTCATATGGATGTTGAGAAGTCCCCCATTGTGTTGCAGCACGCGCCACTCTTGGCAAATGCAGCAAGTCATGTGGGTGACCCACAAGTTCGTCACCGCGGAACTATTGGCGGATCCATTGCTCACTCCGACTCTGCATCAGACCTTCCTGCAACAACGTTGGCACTTGGCGCTACATACATTGCACAGGGCCCTAACGGAACACGCGAGATTGCCGCCAAGGATTTCTATGTTGGATTCTTGGAGTCGGCATTGTCACCAGATGAAATGCTCACCGAGATTCGCGTTCCTAAAATGAACGGCGCAACCTGGGGCTTTCAGAAGTTCAACCGTCGTGCACAAGACTGGGCCATTGTTGGAGTTGCAGCGTGGAAGCGCGGGAATGAATCCGGCGTTGCGCTTGTGAATATGGGTTCCGTTCCCATCTTGGCTAGCAGTGTGTCGCAAGCCATTGCATCTGGCGCAAGCATCGCTGACGCTGCAGAACTTGCCGCCGCTGAAGCAGAGCCACAGTCAGACTTGAATGCAAGTGCCGAATATCGCGTGCACCTTGCAAAAGTTCTTGTGCGCCGAGCACTCGAATCATCACAGTCATAACATTTCCCCCATGATCGGGGAAGCAGACACATCCACTTCCCTTCGTCGCGTAGGACTTGTTGCGTACTTTGCTGTCTTCTTGTACAGCATCTTTGAGTACGGAATCCCCGTTGACCGCATTGCGGTCTTGTTGTGGATGCTGGGTGCGTTTCTCGTTGCATCCATCGGTCGATCACGCACCGATATTGCACAAATGATTCGGGATTGGTTGGTGCTGGTCGCCATCTACATGGCGTACGACTACAGCCGTGGCACTGCAGACCAATGGGGAATTGGCGTCAACTACACATTGCTTCGCGACATTGACCGTTTGCTGTTCTTTGGTAACGACCCCGGTGTGTGGCTACAAAAACATCTCTTGAAATCAGACCCGCGCTGGTACGACGTGGGTGGCGCAATTGTGTACATGCTGCATTTCGTTTTGCCAGTTGTTCCGTTAGCAGCACTTCGGGTTCGACAACGCACAGAATGGATTCGCTATGTGCGACGATTCTCGCTCACACTTGGCATCGCAGTGTCTGTCTTCATTCTTTTCCCAGCAGCTCCACCATGGATGTCAGCCGAGAAGGGCTACTTCCCTCCCATCCAACGCATCACTGGTCGTGGCTGGTGGGAGTTGAATCTCAAGACCGTGTCCAAAACCCTTGATCGCGGCGCCGCTGTGCTGAATGCAGTTGCCGCAATGCCGTCACTTCATGCCGGACTGTCTCTGTTAGCTGCATTGTGGTTTACACGCAATGCACGTCAATGGATTCGCGTTGTCGCCATGCTGTATCCGATAGCCATGACAACTGCGCTGGTCTACTTCGGGGAGCACTACGTTGTCGATTGCCTCTTCGGCTTTGCCGTTGTCACTGTTGCGTGGAAACTTGCAGACGCTTGGGAAACCAAACGAGCAACCGCCTCACCACTAGATCAACTAACGAACTGAATCACTTTTCGTTCGGCTACGTAGGGCCCAAACACTTCTCGTCGAATGCGATTGTGTTCGTCGGCAGTGTCGTAGGCATGCCATGCCGCTTCGTTTTCAAAAACTGCAGTCACGGCAAAATCTGCAGCCCCGTCGGTGAGACCTGCATTTGGTCCGCAGTGATACGACACCAGACCAGACAAGGTTGCTGCGTACTTCTGCAGCTCTTGTTGCGCCACTACTTCGTGACCAGAAGGAACTTGATCGTTCCATGTGAAAAGAACTACGTGATGAAACATGATGTGACGCTACAACAACGCGCCGTATGCGCCGCCATCAACATGCAGCTGCACACCGGTCATGAATTTTGCAGAGTCGCTACACATGAACGCAGCAATGCGTCCGAAGTCTGCAGCGTCACCAATAAACCCAGCAGGGATTCCAGTGGCAGCAGTTTGCACATTGTTGCCGTACAACTGAGTAATGCGATCCGTGGCGTGAATTCCTGGCTGAATGGTGTTAACGGTGACGCCGTCTGCGGCGACTTCACGCGCCAACGTTTTCAAGAACCCCGTTACACCTGCACGCGCAGTGTTGGACAAGATCAAATTCGGAATGGGTTGACGCACAGCAACAGATGTAATTGCCAACACTCTTCCCCACTTGCGCTCACGCATGCCGGGCACAACTCCCTGACACATGGCAACAACAGACAACAAGTTCTTTTGCAATGCGTCGATGTATTGATCTGCTGAAACGTCTGCGAACCCTCCGGGAGGTGGACCGCCACCATTGGCAACAAGAATGTCCACTGTTCCCAACAACTCTGTTGCGGTGGATACAAACTGCGTTCCGCCTTTGTCTGTGGAGACATCGCACACAAAACCTTGGGCGCCATGACCAATTTCTTTTAGGGCAGACGACAGTCGCTCTTCATCACGACCGCACACCACAACACGAACGCCTTCATTGGCAAGCGCTTGCGCAGTTCGCAGGCCAAGACCCGCTGTTCCTGCCGCCACTGCAGCGGTCTTTCCTGTCAATCCAAGGTCCATTTCGCCACCATAGTCCCGCCTCACCTAGGGCACTTCAGCCTTCTCGCCCTACGCTCTAAGCGTGCCTGCTACGCCCTCTAACGCATCCGATGTCGCACGCGCTCTTGCAGAGCACGGATACCTGCCTGACGATGGTCTCTCTACTGCTGTCTTCTTGTCGCTCTCACTTGGTCGGCCTTTGTTCCTTGAAGGCGAAGCAGGTGTGGGCAAAACAGAACTCGCAAAAACAATTGCTCGCTGGCAAGGCGCAGAACTAATTCGTTTGCAGTGCTACGAAGGAATCGATGCATCGCAGGCGGTGTACGACTGGGACTATTCGCGTCAGCTCTTGCATCTTCGTGCCGCCGAGGCAACCGGTGAAGCACAACAAGCAGATGCAACTCAGTTAGAGAACCAGTTGTACAACGAACGTTTCTTGTTGAAGCGCGCCGTGCTTCGTGCCATTGATTACGGCAACAGCACGCCACCCGTACTTCTCATCGACGAGATCGACAGAGCCGACGATGAATTTGAGGCGTACTTATTGGAAGTGTTGTCAGACTTCCAAGTCACGGTGCCAGAACTTGGCACATTCCGTGCTGCTACCCCGCCAATTGTCATTCTCACCTCAAACAGAACTCGCGACGTGCACGATGCGCTGAAGCGTCGCTGTTTGTATCACTGGGTAGAGCATCCAAGTTTCGAACGCGAAGTCAGCATTGTCACGAGTCGAGTTCCCGACATCAGCAACCAACTTGCCGAACAAGTGGCAGCAGCTGTGGAAGCACTCCGTGGCCTCAATCTGTACAAGCCACCTGGAGTTGCAGAAACAATCGACTGGGCAACTGCATTGGGTCGTCTTGGTGTCACACAAATTGATGAGAACGTTGTCGAACAAACTCTTGGCACCGTGTTGAAATACCGCGAAGACCAAAGTCGCGTTCGCGACCACGGCGTGGCGGCAATTGTGCGTCAAGCATTCGAACGCGGACTACTCCACGGATAACAATGACGTATTCCGTTGAGTCATCGCCCGACGAAATGGCGGTGGCGTTTGCGCGTGTGTTGCGCTCGCTAGACATTCCCACACCGCTCGATTCCGTCCTTACATTCATGAATGCCTTGTCGTTGGTGGGCATGAACGATCGCGATGCGGTGTACTGGGCCGGTCGTTCCACTCTCATTCGCCAGCCAGAAGACATTGGGTCGTACAACGCAGCATTCCGCGTGTTTTGGGATCATCGCGAATCACCAGAAGCGATGCCTGAAGAACTCAGCCACATCACCGTGGCGCTTGATACCGAAGAAGAAGGCGCAGCAGACGGTTCGGCAACTGCATCAGACGAACCGACCATCACCGTTCGTTTCTCCGGTGTTGAAACCTTGCGTGACAAGGACTTTGCCGAGTACTCAGACGATGAGATGCAACTCGCACAACGATTCATGCACGCGCTTCGCATGGCTGGCCCACCACGACCATCACTTCGCACTGTGCCCACACAAAAGCGCGGCACTCGACCAGACATGCGTCGCACCGTACGCGCTTCACTTGCAGCTGCGGGTGAACCCATGCGTCGCCGCTGGACGAAGAAAGGCACAAAGTCTCGTCGCATTGTGTTCCTTCTAGATGTCAGTGGATCAATGGAGCCATATGCGCGCGCACTGGTGCGATTCGTACATGCAGGAGTCGCAGGGCGTCAACGAGTGGAAGCGTTCACCCTTGGTACTCGCCTTACCCGCATCACGCGTGAGTTGTCGTCAAAAGATCCAGACCGCGCACTGCGAAGCACCGGGGAATCTGTGCGCGACTGGAGTGGTGGAACTCGCCTTGGTGAAACATTGCGACTGTTCAACGATGAATGGGGCGTGCGTGGCATGGCCCGCGGAGCCATTGTTGTCATCTTGTCTGACGGCTGGGACCGTGGCGAGCCAGCAGTTCTCGCAGAGCAAATGGAACGCTTGAAGCGAGTGGCCTTTCGCACGGTGTGGGTGAACCCCCTGAAGGTGACGCCTGGGTACGCACCGCTTGCACGTGGAATGGCGGCCGCTTTGCCCTATGTTGATGAATTCGTAGAGGGACATTCCCTCGACGCTCTTGAACAACTCACAAGGGTCATTAATCATGCGTGATTTACTCGACGACATTGACCGCTGGAAAGCAGCCGGAAAGCGCATTGCTCTCGCTCGCGTTGTGGACATTCAAGGCTCGGGGCCACGCGATGCTGGTGCCGCAATGGCTGTCAATGAAGACGGCGAAGTTATTGGTTCCGTCAGCGGCGGTTGTGTTGAAGGTGCAGTGGTGTCTGAAGCACTGGCCATTCTTGCTGGCGAACAACCAAGTCGTGTTGTCACGTTCGGTTACTCAGACGACGAAGCATTCGCAGTTGGCCTCACCTGCGGTGGAATCATTCACTTGTTCATCCAACCTCTCGAGTGGTGACATGAGCGCATACGACATTTTCTCCACACACGTTCGTGACAACTCCCCTGTTGCCCTCGCAACAGTTATTGAAGGACCACACACCGGCTCCATCTTGGTAGTGACACCACAGGGTGTAGAGGCTGGTTCATTGGGCAATGCTGAACTTGATCGTGTTGTTGCGCGCGACGCCGCAGGAGAATTAGAAGCCGGTCGCACCATTGTTCGCCACTACGGTCCACATGGTCAATCAACACCAGAAGACCTCATCGACACAGACACTGTGCGCGTGTTCATTGAAAGCTTCTCGCCACCGCCATTGATGTGGATTTTTGGTGCTGTTGATTTCACAGCGGCACTCGCACGTGTTGCAAAAGTATTGGGCTATCACGTCACGGTGTGCGACGCCCGAGAAATCTTTGCAACCAAGCGTCGCTTCCCTATGGCAGATGAAGTGCGCGTCACGTGGCCAACGCCAATGTTCAGCGAACGTGGCAACAGACTCGGACCACGAGACGCAGTGTGCATCCTCACCCACGACCCCAAGTTCGATGTTCCTGCAATTCAAGGTGCTTTGGCAACAAACGTTGGTTACATCGGCGTCATGGGAAGCCGCAAAACACATGCGAAACGCCTTGAACGCTTAGCCGAAGTGGGCGTTACAGACGCACAAGATTTAGCCCGTTTGCACTCACCCATTGGTCTGGATTTGGGTGGTCGCACTCCTGAAGAAACCGCAATTTCCATTGTTGGCGAAATCATCGCGTCGCGCACTGGTCGTGAAGCACGTTCGCTGTCGGCAACCGACGGCTCTATCCACTAAAGCAATTACAAGCGATACGTTGCAATGTTGCTGGGGTTTGCCCACACAACGCGTTCGTACTGTTCTTCAGACATTGTCTTTAGTCGAACACTCTTGCCATTGAACGGTGCATGCACCATTGCGCGACCAACACCAAGATAAATGTGAACGTGAGTTCCTTCACCAACAATGTCACCAGCAACGGCTTTGTTGCGTTCTACTCGCATACGCGGATCCATTTGTGACACCGCTTGACGTGGCATGTCGACACCTGCGGCGCGCCATGACAACCACAGCAAGCCAGAACAATCCACCTGCACGTACGGAGACTCTTTGCCCGCCACATAACGCACACCAAGTTGTGTCAATGCAGTGAGAACAGCAATTTGATGATCACGTGGCGCACGAGACCATGCTTTGTGCAACTGCGCTGCATCTAGGGACAACTGAGCCGCCACCAAGTCGGAGACGTTCTTTCGCATGGTGAGATACGTGGGGTCTTCAATGTTCTCGGTACGCATGATGATGTTCAGTGCCGTGACTGCTCGAACTGAAATTGGGTTGCGCTTGCGAAACGCCTGACCTGGCATTTGCAACAGGTCAACCCGCCCATCTGAGGCTCCGTTTGTGGCCGACACCGCAGACACCGGGAGAGCCGACACCACCACAAGACTCGCCGCAACAAGTGCGCGCCGGAGTGTGGCGGAACAAACCATTTCAGGCAGGCTATTACTTATGTCCTCGCCCCGTAGAACACTGCTGGCCGTTCTCTTGGCTGCAGGTGCTGGACAACGCTTTTCTGGGCCCACCCACAAGCTGTTGGCGCCGTTTCGGGGCCTCCCATTGGTCTCTCACGCCCTCACAGCCATGCAGAACGCCCATATTGGCGATATGGCGGTGGTAACTGGGGCAGCCGACCTCTCAGCGCTCACAGAGGGCCTCACCGTGGTCCACAATCCCCACTGGTCCACCGGTCAACATTCATCCGTGGCGGCTGCCGTGAGATTCGCCAAGGAACATGGATACGCGGCCGTGGTGATTGGTCTTGGAGACCAGCCGTTCATCACGTCTGAAGCATGGACCGCGGTCGCCGAGACCGACGGCGACATTGTGGTGGCCACATACGACGGCAAGCGGGGAAATCCGGTGAAGTTGTCCAGTTCGGTGTGGGATGAGTTTTTGAGTCTCACATCTGAGCCAGATGCGGGTGCCCGAACATTGATGCACCTACACCCTGAACTCGTTCGGGAAGTAGCCTGCAAGGGCGTTTCCGCAGACATCGATACCACGGAGGATCTTGCGCAATGGACCTGAACCACGAATTCACAGTGCCCGTTCCAGTTGGCGATGCATGGCGCATCCTCACCGATGTTGAGCGCATTGCTCCCTGTCTTCCTGGCGCCAAGCTTGAAGAATCAAACGGCGACACCTACAGCGGATTCGTGAAAGTGAAAGTCGGACCCATCCAGGCGCAATTCAAAGGTCAAGCAAGTTTCTTAGAGCGTGACGATGTTGCATACAAGGCCGTTCTCAAAGGCGAAGGCCGAGACACCACAGGCAAAGGCAATGCATCTGCTCTCATCACCGCTCAATTGTTGGAAGAATCACCAACCTCAACAAAAGTCACGGTGACAACAGACTTGAACATCACTGGAAAAGTCGCACAGTTTGGCCGTGGCGCCATGGCAGACATTTCCAACAAGTTGCTCGATCAGTTTGTTGAGAACTTGAACGGACTTATCGCAGCCGGCGATACCGCAGCTACTGCAACCAGCGACAATGCAACATCTACTGGTGCACCATCTGCGCCAGCTGAAGAAAAAGAAGTGGAAGCACTCGACTTGTTGTCCGTGAGCAGTGGCGCCATCTTGAAGCGCGCACTTCCAGTTGTTGTAGTAATTGCAGCTGTTGTCATTTGGCTCATCGCGAAATAACTCATGCGACTTGCGGGTGAACCGCCATCAGAGACCGACATCGCAGATGTCACTCGACTCATCGGACGTATTCCCCAAGGAGACTTTCGAGTTGTTGTTCGATCATCTGCTGGTGAACCCGTTGTCGTTATGAACGCACCATTGCTAGACGACGGAACCCCTATGCCCACGCTGTATTGGCTTGTTGGTAGTGCCGAGGTGTACGCCGTGAGTCAACTAGAAGCAGATGGCGCTGTTGACGAAGTGGAAGCCATCATTGGTTTAGAGGCCATCGATGCCATTCATGCTTCATACGGTGCTCGACGCGATGAATTGATTCCACAAGACCACGCCGGACACCGCCCTACTGCGGGCGTGGGTGGAACACGTCGAGGCGTGAAATGCCTGCACGCACATTTTGCGCATTGGTTGGCTGGCGGTAACGATGCTGTCGGTGAATGGGTGGCACAACAACTTGATGCACGCGGAATTGAAAGAGCGCAACGCATATGACAATTGCGGTAATTGACGTTGGAACAAACTCCACCAACTTGTTAGTACAAGACAGCAACGGACAAGACCTTGCGCGCATTGTTGCCACCACACGATTGGGCGAAACATTGCACGCCAACGGAACATTGTCGCCCGACGCCATTAGCCGCACAGTGGCAACTATTGAGTCGCATATTTCTGTAGCGAAACAGCATGGTGCACAACACATCACCATCACCGGTACGGCCGCATGCAGGCGCGCAACCAACACCGCAGATTTCATTAACGCGGTGCAATCCGCAACTGGACTCACTGTTGAAGTCCTCAACGAAAAAGACGAAGCAACATACGCATTTCGCGGTGCACTTAGCGGACTCCCTGAATTGTTAGAGCCCACACTGGTCATCGACATTGGTGGCGGTAGCACCGAATACACAGTGGGTGTTCTGGATGCAGATATGTCGGCCAGCATCCCGTTTGGCTCGGTGACTGCAACCGCATCACATACTGGATCTCAACGACCAAAACCAGAAGATCTCACCAACCTCATTGGCGCTGTTGCCGATGAACTTGAAGAACTTGGCCGCGAGATACCCGCACTGTCATCTCCTGCACGAGTGGTAGGAATCGCAGGAACAATTGTGACGATTGCCGCGGTGGAAATTGGTCTTGTCGAGTTTGATGCCAATGAGTTGCATGGATTCGAACTCACTCGTGATGCCGCCGAAGATGTTTTTCGCACGCTGGCCACTGAGACCCTGGATGAACGAGTATTAAACCCTGGACTCCCCCGCGAACGTGCCGACATCATCGTGGCTGGTTGCTGCATCTTGGTAGCCACCATGCGACGCTTGCACCTGGACTCCATCATCGTGTCCACACGCAGCCTTCTAGATGGCATTGCTCAGCGTGACAGACTGAAGTCATGACGGCTATGCATCCTGCTCGCCCCACAAGCGTTGGACTTCGCTTGTACGGACGGCGTGTTGTGTTGCGTCCGCTTGTTCCCCAAGATTTCACAGGGTGGAGCGAAGTGCGTCGTCGAAATGGCGACTGGCTAACCGTGTGGGAACCATTGAAGCTTCCGCATCACCCAGACCCCGAGACCAACCGCGAAGTATTCGCTGCACGTTGCGGTGCGCGTGACCGCGAGCGGCTTGCTGGCACGCAGTATGCATTTGGCATTTTTGTTGATGGCGCGTTTGCAGGAGAGATCAACTTAAACAATGTTGTTCGTGGAGCTTTTCAATCCGCAACCATCGGATACTGGATAGACAAAGCCCGCGCCGGCCGTTCTTTCATGTCTGAAGCGGTAGTTGTCTTGTCGCAGTTTGCGTTTGAAGAACTTGGTTTGCACCGCATTGAAGTGTGCATCATTCCGCGCAACAGCAACTCACGTCGAGTCATGGAAAAATTGCATCTTCGCGAAGAAGGAATTGCAGAACGCTTCCTAGAAATCAATGGCGTGTGGGAAGACCACGTGCGTTATGGATTCACGCGTGAAGAGTGGGACGAACGTCGCGACGCACTCTTTGCCGAATGGCTGAGTTAGAGATTTAGCCCAGAGAATTCCACGCCATTGCGCGTTGACGGCGCATGGCAGTACGGCGCTTCCAGTCTTTTGTCTTCCAATGCTTCATTGGTCGACGACGACTCTTTTCCTTGCCGCGTTCTGCATCGTGATGATGCACTGGCTTCCATGCCGGACCTGGCTCAATAACATCAAGCGGTTCGGTTCCGTGTTGCACGGCCTCCACCACAAGATGCAACTCGCTGTTGACTCGGTGCCGTTCGTTATGGGCATGTGCCCTTACGTCGGCGCGCGGTACAGGAGCTAGGTCCTGATTGCGATGTCGTTGACTCATCGCTGCCTCCTTCCGGAGCCCGTGGGCTCCAAATGGTTCCCTTAACGGCACGGTACTCCTACATGCCACAGATGTGAAGTCAATGTGGACAGATTTTTGTCCACAGAATTTTGTTCTACGAGACGCGTAAATTGCGCGCAACAGCAGGGCCGTTGGTAATTGTGCGAAGCGCAACGCGACATGTACCAGACCGCAAGAACGTGACCTTGGTGCCACCAGATGACAGTCGACAAATACGCGCACTGCCAGACGACACACGCCATTTCAAGGTGAGGTCTCCACCAATTTTTGCTGCCGACGTCACGGCCAATGTTTGTCCTCGTCGCAATGAACGCACAATCGGTGCGGCGTACCGCGATGTTGCAACACCTTCACCCACCGCATTAATGGCTTTCACAACAACGCTGTAGCGAGCGCCGTTCACCAAGTTTGAAAATCGCACACTGGTGACACCTGGCCCAACAGTGATCTTCTTAACAACACGACCGCTCTTCACCAATGCCACACGAGTTGATGTCA
>CAZRHK010000017.1:0-23132 GCA_964599815.1 uncultured Bifidobacterium sp.
CGAGTGATGGTGACTTTCTTGGTCTGGGCCTGCTTGCCACTCATGGGGATTCGAACCTCGAGAACACCATCTGTATAGCGAGCCTTCACGTCTTGGTCGGTGGCACCGGCTGGAAGAGCGATGGTGCGCACGAATGAGCCGTACTGGAATTCGCTTCGATAGTGGCGTTTGCCCTCGTGCTTCGATTCCTTCTTGCGTTGCACCATGATGCGCAACATGCCTTCAGTCAAAGTGATCTCAATGTCATCTTCTGGATTCACACCAGGAGCCTCCGCACGAACAATCAATTGATCGCCATCTTCGTACTCCTCCACTTTGATTGCTGCTTCACCGACTGAATCAATCCATGATTCCGGAAAGTCCAGCACGCTTCGACCCGCCATCCATGCTGGCCAATCAAAATCTGTAGCTGCTTTTCTAATGAGTGTCATGTCATTCTCCTTTTGTTGGGGATGACGATGACGGTAAAGGTCAGTGCACCTCTCTGACTACAGAAAAATCATCCTTGGGACATTGATCTCTGCGAAATGAATGAATGTTGAATCGCTAACAATTCTTCGTGGCCGGGCATCACTCGTAACCCAGCCTTCACTGCATCAGCGCATGTATCAACATCATTTTTATTTCGTGCCCATCCGGCAACTTCACATGCTGCTTGAAGGGCCAACAACACCATTCGTGTGGTCGTACCATCTAAATCCGCCCACATGTAATTGACTCCAGCAAACGGGATATCACGAATCTGCTTAAGTTCTGCAATTACTTCGCCGACCTTTGTCTCGTCGTCTCGGAATCTTTTTAAAGCGCGCTGCAACAGATCAAAGTCTGTGATCAGTCCGACTCCAACGTCAATGTGGTCCGAGAATGTTGGCGGAAAAATTTCAGCTCTATTACGCCCAATAGTGACAGACTCGATCCCACGACGGATATCTGACATCACTGTTGAAAAGGATGCATCTGAAATCTCAATGTCCCACACAGCTGTCCGAACTGCTGAACGACGTGGTCGATCCATATTCATGCCAAGCCAGGCCAATACCTCAACGGAACGCTTCTTCGCGAATGAAGCTCGTACACCGTTACGACTCTCAACATAAGGAAATCCATACAAGCGCAGAACAATGTCCCATGACTCAACCACAGACTCGACGGCGGGCTCAACAGACATGAAGAATTTCAAATGATCATCAAGATCTTCAACTGGAATTTTTGATGGAAGCACTCCCTGGTGAAAGGACTCAATTGCATATCTGCGAAGTTCATTGACAGAATTTGCGCTGTCTTCTGTTAGACGTGTATCGACAGACTCTTCCACTAATGGAATCTTTTGCTTGCTGAGTAGTCGTCTCAGTAAAGCAATTGCAACAGCGGGCTCAATTAAGGCACGGACTGGTATTCCCAAATCATTTGAAGATGGTGAGGCCGTAACAGATGTATTCGGGATGACCACAAGTGCGGAGGCAGTTAAAGCCTCTCGACTCAAAATGACATTCAAGAATTCATGAACATGACGAAAGTGCTTGGAAGCCATCCACAATCGAATACTCCGTGCGAGTACCCACACACCCACCAGAATCACAATTCCATTTGCGAGCGCTAATAATTCACCAGCCGCAAGTCGCGAGTCGGTCAATAACCCAATGTCAAGCGCATTAGAGAAATGTGTGAGTTCAAGAATGGACCAAAAAACTGTCAGTACGAAGCCGATAAGTCGCAACCACCTCATTTCTAACCTTTCACTAAAACAACTGAGCGACTCACCGTCACGGTTCGTGAACCCACACCAACTATTCGAAGAAACGGCAGATGTACAGTTCGCCTAAGTGTCACCTTCACGCTGGTTGTCCCAATTGTGACCTCACCACCAGTGTGATGAAGTTTCAAAAAGTCGGCCATAGTGGCCGTCGCTTGAGGCTTATCGATTCGAATTTGTCCGTCTTGAATACCTACTACTTGCTGACCACCTAAGCGTGCAGCCGAACCCGCAAGAGAAGCCAATTCGCCATAGGTCTTCACTACACGGCCTCCTTCTACAGAGAGTCCAACCACTGCCATCATTGACACAACTAAGCCAACAACTAGACCTGAGATTGAACCCCGCATGCCCGACGTCATCATTCAGCTCGATACCGGTCAAAGACAGACATGGATTCAACATGCAAGGTTGTCTGCAAATGAGATAACAACGAGAAATCTTTCGCTGATGTCCGACAACTCAAATGAACGAGAACACCTTTAGTGCCTTGCACGAATACTCGTTCCACCCGTATAGCTGCGCGGCTGCAATGCACTTTGTTTCGAGCTAACTCTCTATAAGAAGCGGCAATAGCCACACGAGAAGCCCTTCCACTGGTTGTCATTGATGCTTCCCGAGCAGCGACATCTGCCACATGTTGTAGAACCGCCGACGTTTGTGTTGTTCTTCCCACGTAGAACGTAAGAAGAACAATCATCATCATGACTGGTATAAGAATGACCAATTCGGCGGAAGAGGACCCTCGGTCTCGAGTCACTTTCGATCCTGCTCTAGCCGAAAGGATTCAAGAGGACTCCATGCCTCTGCAGTTGCAACTGATGGAAGAAAGCTGATTGCCGTGGAGGTTTTGAGACGGACCTTCACCTCTACTCCCTGATTTCTGTATGTGACCTCTGGAACAGAAACTAAAGCTGAACCAAGATCTTGTGCCACACGCTCAGCTTCGGTTTGCGCCTGATGAACAGACTCATCTGAGTAATCCATCGCACTCGCAATCGTTGCCCCACGAATAGCAGCAAGTTGAGCCACATGAATTTGATGAAATAGTGAGCCAAAATGAAAACACATAAAGGCAACCAAAAAGACGATAGGAACAAGAAGAACTGATTGAACTGTTGCCTCGGCTCTCTCATATTGACGGGCGCGATTCATGGTCAGCCAAGATTCAGAGAATTCGCTTTATCTCGAACGCGTGACGTAATGATTGCGCTGACACTAATTGCAAGTGCCACAAGAGCGGCCGCCATCACGATTGTTGTCGCACTCACCTCTCCTCGTTCAGCGTCTAATTCGCGTGATGCGCTAAATCGAATCCAGTAGTAGTTGATGATGTCTTTCATATTTTCCTTTCTTAAAAGCCTCAGAACGAAGCCAGTGTTTGTGAGAAGGCTGGGTAACCAATCAGCAGAAGAAAGCCAAGAAACAAAACAACGAGTGGAAGACCAATCTTTTCTGTCCGCTGCTCGTGATCATGTTCCACTCGTGCAAGATTTCGACTTCTCAGTGCTGCTGCTTTTGAAACCAGCGAGGACCGAATTCGAGCGCCATGCTGCCCAGACAATTTGACGGTGTGAGCTACCTCAATCAGAGTTGGAACTCTTGCAATGTGTCCGATCTCAGATAACGAATCCCAGTACGAGAGACGTGCGCTTTGCGCTCGCATAACCGCTAAACGAATAATCGAAAAACCTGGACCGTCACCGGCATTTGCTGCTGCTAATACCGACGTCTCAATCCCTGCACCTCCGGCCAACAAAACATTGACAAGATCTAGAAATACAGCGGTTGCTAGTTCTAATTGCCTTCTTATCTCTTCAGCGTGACGATGAACATGTCGCTTGGGTCGAGTCATAATGAGAAAAGAAATGGGCCCCGAGACAATGACTGCCAGCATGAGCAGATTGATGCTGGCAGTTATCACACCTACTGCCGCAACTGATACGAAGAAGAGGATTCCGGCCACAACATGGAACGTCACTTGAGAGTGGAAGGAGTCTCTATCAATAGCTGCCAAGAAGAGGTCTGAGTCATCGGCTAATAATTGGCTGTTCACGGCGTGCCTCCATGATGGAGAAATCGAGGAGGCGTCTCAAGTGTTGTGATGCGATGTAACCAATACAGGCCACTGATAAAGCACGACGCGATGCCAACAAGAACAACAAATCCCTGTCCTGACACGAATGGTTGAACATACGAGGGATTCAGAATGATTAACCCCAATGAAAATGCAATGACTGAGCAATTAATGATTCGTGCAGATGTTCGTGACCGAGCACGTGAGACCCAAATCCGTTGATACAAATTGCATTCAGCTCGCGCACAATCGCTTAGTTGTGTCAACAAGCCAGTCAGATCGCGTGTTGGATGTTGAAGAGAGACCAACAATGCCGCAATAACAAAATCTGAGGTGGCATTTGCCAAGCTCATCGCAAAGTCACGAAGACACTCATCAATTGGTCGATACTTCATCGATCCAACAAGTTGCTGCACATGAGACTCAATTGCTTGTGGCGAATGTCCAACAGTTGAAGAGATTGCTTGTTCTAGACCAGATGCGGCCGAGATTGCATCTCGAAGATTTTCGGTCCACACAGCAATGGCTCTTACAATTTCTTGTTGATCCTCAACAGTCACTCTCTGGCGAGCAACCACTGCACCTATGAAGCCCATGATGATTCCCGTGGCACACGAAATCCATAACTGTTCAATGACTCCTCAGTTTGTAGCCGCAGGGATACAAAATTGTGTAACGGATTCTGACGCGAGTAAATCTCATTAGTAGAAATGCCAAGTCCATCGGACTGGACAATTTCATGAATAGATGTGATGACGCGCACATTGTCATGCGACTGCACATGAACAACAAAATGAATAGACGAAGAGATAAGCAAATTGATCGCCTCGGTCGGCACTCCGGTTTGAGCCATTGACACATAGGCCAGAAGTTTTGGAAATACCGATCGAGGACTATCCGCGTGCATGGTGCACATTGAGCCATTGTTTCCCTGACTCATTGCAAGCAACATGGGAAACGCTTCAGCTCCGCGAACTTCCCCTACCACTACACGGTCTGGGTCCATTCTTAGTGCCATACGTGTCAGGTCGCTCATGGAGATTTCTCCAAGCCCTTCGCTGTTTGCCGAACGTGCTTGCAGTGAATCGTGGTCGGGGTGAGCGTCTTCAAAATGCTCAAGGCCCAGCTCAAAGGCATCCTCAATGGTGACGATTCGCTCACTTTTTGGAATCTCATTAATGAGGGAACGCAACAATGTGGTTTTTCCTGAACCAGTTCCGCCAGCAACGATGATGTTGAACTTGGCCCGTACGGCCGCAGCAAGAAATTCTGCGACCTCGGCATTCATCATCTTGCTCTGGACTAGATCTGTCAAATGCGAAAACTCAAAACGATGTCGGCGAATAACGAGAGTGGGATGCATAGAGATATCCATTGCTGCAAACACGCGCGATCCATCACGTAACTGAAGGTTCAGTTCTGGCTGTGACGGATCAAATCGCTGTTCTCGATGACCCATGCGAGATGCAATCCGGCGGATGAGTTCTACAAGTTCGTCGTCGCTGTCAACAATTGGTGACGACATACGCCTCTCACCATTTCGCATCTTTAACCAGACTGGACGATTTCCCCGGATGTGAATATCCGTTACATCTTCATCATCCAGCAGGTGCTCAAGTTTTCCTAGACCAAGAACTCGCGAGATTGCTTCATCAATGATGAGTCGCTCACTGAGGTCGACTGGCGAGGATGCACCCCATTCACTGTTGCCACGAAAAATTGATTCCCCGGCTTGACGAGCAAGAATTTTCTCTTCTTCGTCACTTGCAGGAATGAGATCAAGTTGATGTCGTCGCACTCTGTCGTCTGCAAGAGCGTGTGCGATTGCCCTTGCAACATCTGTAACTGAGTGTGGACTCATTGCACCACTCCACTTACCTTGGCGACGTGCAGCGAACCAGAACCAGCTATATCTACGAGAACTGTCTGCGGAGCGCGAACCGTGATAACTGTCTCGATCTGAGTGTCGCTGGCCGTTGAAACATCAGTAACAACTGCTTCTTCTGGCAACAGACGCGTTTCCCCGTTCCCATCTATTCCCGGTGTGACCGCTATTTGAACAACGTCTCCAACCTTAAGTTGAGGTGGATATCGACCAGCCTCAACAGCCAGAGCAACAAATGCTTCGCCTTCAAGTAATTGGGGAGCTGAGGTTGGTGTGATTTCACTAGCCGCTTCGATCGTGCCGATGACCGTTTGATTCTTGTCTGGTTGAAAGACAAGAAATCCCAAAAGGAGTATTCCAACTAAGACCACTACAACCCCCATTAAGACTTCGTTCTTGCCAATTGCAATTCGGTGCGCAGCCGACGGCGCACCGGCTGGTTGACGAAAAGCGTTTAATCGTTCTGCAGCAGAAGTTGGTGAAGGGCGGTGTATTGAATCCACGTTGAATCTCCCATCAGATGAGGCCACGAAAATGTGTGGGCGGGCAACGTATGGATGGAAGCAGAAAAGTTCAAGTCGCCACTGACTCGTCAAGTCACCCTCTAGCCTTATAGCCATGAGCAAGGCACCGGACGTACTCCCCGCCTCTAACGACCCATGCTGGTGTGGTAGCGGACGCAAGTACAAGCGTTGCCATAAGGGAACCGAAGGCCGCATTCAGCCAGGCATCATCAGCCCCATGCGTTATGTGCCAGACCACATTGGCAAGCCGCCTTATGCCGCCACCGGTGTTGTTCCTCGTTACGAAGAATCACGTGTGAAGACTCCAGACGTCATCGAGCGCATGCGCGTTGCTGGTGATGCTGCAAAAGAAATTCTTCGTCGCGCTGGCGAGTTTGTTCGCCCTGGTATTACAACCGATGAGATTGACATCTTCGTACACGACCTCACCATTGAGATGGGTGGTTACCCAAGTCCGTTGAACTATCACGGTTATCCAAAGAGTGTGTGCACCAGTGTGAATGAAGTGATCTGTCACGGCATTCCAGACTCGCGTGTGTTGGAAGATGGAGATGTTGTCAATCTCGACGTCACCATTTACTTGAATGGCGTACACGGCGACACCAACGCAACATTTGCTGTTGGAAATATTTCGCAAGAAGACAAAGAGCTCATTCGTGTGACTGAAGAATGCATGTGGCACGGAATTGAAGTGGTGAAGCCCGGTGTCTCTATCAATGAGATTGGTCGCGCCATTGAAGTTCACGCAAAGAAGCACAAGTACGGCGTGGTGCGCGCTTTCATTGGTCACGGAATTGGCGAGAACTTCCACACCGACATCCAGGTGCTGCATTACTACGACCCACGCGCAACAATGATTTTGCGTGAGGGCATGACTTTCACCATCGAGCCGATGATCACCGCTAGTGGCGAATTCCGCCACAAGATGTGGGATGACGATTGGACTGCGGTGACTGCAGATGGCAGCCGCACCGCTCAGTTTGAACACACCATGGTGGTCACTGCCGATGGCGTAGACGTGCTGACAGCTGGCCCTGGCGCTGTTTCTCCCAGCGCACCTTGGAATCGTTAACCATAAAGTCGTAGCGTCTCAGCCGTGATTGATGCACAGAACCCAGACCGCTACCTTGCGTTTGGTCGCGAAGAATGGGCCGAACTTCGAGCCGCCACACCCCTCACCATTCGTGAACGCGAATTGGAGATGCTGCGCGGCATCAACGACAAGATCGATCTAGATGAAGTTGCTGCTGTGTATCTGCCTTTGACACGTCTCATCAACTTGTATGTGAGCGCAACACAGAACTTGCACAAGGTCTCCGCAACGTTCCTTGGAACAATGGCACCAAAAGTTCCATATGTCATTGGTATTGCAGGAAGCGTTGCCGTTGGCAAGAGCACCTTCGCACGAATTCTGCAATCACTTCTCACTCGATGGCCAGATCACCCACGTGTCGATCTCATTACCACCGACGGATTTCTTTTCCCCAATGCAGTCTTGCAAGACCGCGGCATTATGAATCGCAAAGGATTTCCAGAGAGCTACGACACCAAAGCGTTGTTGAAGTTCTTGCGCGACCTGAAGAGCGGAACTGCCGAAGTAAACGCACCGGTGTATAGCCACGTGGTCTACGACATTGTTGACGGTGAAGAGATTTCTGTTCGTCAGCCAGACATTCTCATTCTTGAAGGACTGAATGTTCTTCAAGTGGGGTCTGAATCAAATGAATTCGTTTCCGACTATTTTGACTTCTCCATTTATATTGACGCTGCCGAAGACCACATTGAGCAGTGGTATGTGGAGCGCTTCCAAACATTGAGAGAAACCGTGTTCCGTGATCCAGACAGCTTCTTCCAGAACTATGCACATCTCACCGATGAAGAAGCTGTTGCTACTGCGCGAGCTATCTGGCGAGAAATCAACGGTAAGAATTTGGTGGAGAACATTGAGCCAACAAAGTCACGCGCATCATTGGTGGTGCACAAAGGTGCAGACCACCGCGTAACAGACGTTCAACTTCGCCGTCTCTAGTCAACGCAACTAATCCTCGGGCTTCAACTCAGTCACAAACGACGGCTCTAAGTATTTCAACCGATAGCTGTAATCGTTGAGGCGAAAGTCCTTGAGTTCGTCAATCAAGTGATCATAAGCATGACGAGTCTTTACGGAGTGCCCCGTTGTCCGTGACAGAAACTTTTCACGAAGAAACGACTCCACTTCACAGTGATCCATGGTCTTCACGTGATCTATGTACCAGCGGAATAGCTGGGCAAGGTGGTCTGCAAAACCGTCATAAAAGGTGTGTTCGCGTCGTCGTATTGGCACATCACAACTAGTGCGTGTTTCGGAAATAGTGGGCAAGTCGTCGGCGTAGCAGCGAGAGCAATCAAGGTCGACATCGCCATGACAAGTACACAGCCACGAAGCAGCCCGACGCAACTGATCACGCGAGGATTGGCGATCTACCTTTGTCGCGTAACGACCGTGGCGGTGGCGCGCACGTGCGTAACGACGATTACCGGTTAAGACCGAACGCGACAGGTCCAGTACTTTTTCTCGCTGCGGACAATAATCGGCAGGAAAATAGTTTTTCAATGTGTCTCCGCTTCAGGAAACCGCGGGGTGCGGTTAATTTCTGAAAGACACGAGAGCCTCTTTTGTAGTCATATCTACACAAATAACGGTAGTACGGGAAATTTCCAACACCAGCAACAAAAAATTGTTAGCGGTGCAGTGCGTTTAGATAGTTGTACACGGTGATCCGTGAGACGCCCATTGCGTCGGCAACATCTTCCACCGCGCGACGAAGAATGAACGCACCGCGTTGATCCAACATCTTCACAGCAACTTGCTTGTCGTTACGCGACAAATTAGGAAGCGGCGAGCCAAGTTCTTTTTCCACTTGCTCAATGAGTCGATCTAATGCGCCATGCAATTTTGGAAGACGCACTGCTGCAATGATTTCGCCTTCCCATTCCAGGGCCATGTCGCTAATTCGGGCATCGTCCACCGAGATGAGTTGAGCCCCCACCGCGTCGAGGATGGGTTTCACAGCTGTGAGCAAAGGGTGCTGAATAAACACCGCTATCCCACCGCTTCCGTATGAATTGAGACATGCGTGGCGCCATTGGAATACGCCGCCGTCATTAACGCACTCAGCGCAGGCCCCACCTGGTCTGCAGACGTGGAGAACGACGATCCGAACACACCAATCTCTACCGAAATGCCAAGAGCTTCAACAGCCTCCACGGCCTTTGTGACGCGCATGGGCGGCTCACCTTCTTCGAAGGGCTCAATGGTGAATTCAACGGTAACCACGCCTGAAAGCCTAAGGGGCAACCCCGCCTCCCCTACAGGGGCAGAAATGGAAGAACGAGAGCTCGGCTATCTGGCAGAACCTGGTGCGTTTCAAGCCACTCCAGCAATCCAACCAGTGGAACCCATTCAGACTCAATGACTTCACCATCTGAGAAAGTGAAAGGCCCATCGTGACCGCACAAGTACGTAGCGGACAGCAGTCGCACATCTTTGTCTTCATACCCACCAGTACCAAGTGGTTGAAGGCTGACGCCGCCGAGGCCCAGCTCTTCCTTAAGTTCGCGTGACGCAGCAATATCGGCGGATTCCCCGGGTGCCATCACACCTCCGACTGCCACATCCCACCACCCAGGCCAAATGTCTTTGGTGAGAGCGCGTCGATGTACCAGTAGTTCGCCTCTACTAGAGACCACCGCAATGAACACGGCTCGATGTCGAGCCACCGTTGCTCTCATCTCTCGGCGCGAAATGACACGAATGACATTTCCTGCGCGGTCCACTTCTTCCACGTCTTCTTGCGGAGAGTTGGCTGGGTACACCGCCGATTCGCTCATGTTGTTGTGCCTACCATTAGGTATGAGCAAAAACACATTGTCCACCGATGCCGCACGTGATCAACACGGAAACCCCACCGGTTTGTTAGAGCAGGCCAACGATGTGTTTGAAGACATGGTCGCACTTCGTCGCGATCTTCATGAGTGGCCTGAAATCAGCAACCACTTGCCCCGCACTCGCGAGCGTGTGTTGCAATCACTTGAAGGTCTTCCGCTTGACATCACTCTGCACGAGACAACTAGCGGTATTGCAGCAATGTTGACTGGCGACAAGCCGGGTCCCACTGTCTTATTGCGAGCCGACATGGACGCATTACCAATGCCCGAAGACACCGACATCGCATTCAAGTCACGAGTTGAAAATGTGATGCATGCATGTGGTCACGACACGCACACCGCCATGTTGATGGGCGCCGCAAAAATCTTGTCGTCACGCAAAGCAGACATTCCTGGTCGCGTGTTGTTTATGTTTCAACCTGGCGAAGAGGGATACAACGGTGCAAGCGAGATGTTGAAAGAGGGCTTGTTAGACGTTGGCACGGACTCACCCGTTACAGGTGCATTCGCCATTCACGCTGCATCAAACATCCCTGGAGGATTCTTGGGAATCAAGGGCGGCACCATGATGGCCTCCAGCGACTTCTTCAATATCACCATCAAAGGAAAAGGTGGACACGGCAGTGCACCACACTTCACCTTGGATCCAGTTCCTGTCGCGTGCGAAATTGTTCAAGCACTACAAACACTTGTCACGCGTCGTATTGACGTGTTTGACCCAGGCGTTCTCACCGTCACCCAGATTCACACAGGAACAACAAGCAATGTCATTCCTGAAACTGCGTTCATTAACGGAACAATTCGCGCCGTCAGTGAACGCACACGAAAGCTCATCCATGATGGACTTCGTCGTGTTGCAGAGGGAATTGTTGCCGCTCATGAAATGGATGCAGAAGTAGATGTGTATCTGGGATACGACGTCACTGTCAATGACGACAACTTTGCGTCATTCGCCGCAGATGTCTCAACTGCAGTATCTGGCGATCGCAATGTTCGCATTATGGATAACCCAGTCATGGGTGCAGAAGATTTCAGTTACGTGTTGAATCGCGTCCCTGGTTCCATGATGTTCCTTGGTCTTATGCCAGAAGGAATGGACATCATGAAAGCTGCACCAAACCACAGCAATCGCGCCATTTATGCCGAGGACTACATGCGCCGCGGAACAGCGGTGTACTCCGCAATGGCACTTCGCCACCTTGGCGTTGCGCTCAGCTAAATAACAAACACAAAGAGAACTCACATATGGCAAACGGAAACGTCAAACTCGGTTACAACACTGGCTATTGGGGAAGCGGGCCGCCACAGGGCGCACTTGAAGCCATTAAAGAAGCTGATCGACTCGGTTACGACAGCGTGTGGACCGCTGAGGCATACGGAAGTGATGCCATCACGCCATTGGCATGGTGGGGCTCTCACACAGAGAATGTGCGACTTGGAACATCAATTGTTCAAATGAGCGCGCGTACACCGGCTGCTACTGCAATGGCGGCAATGACAATGGACCACCTCAGTAATGGTCGTTTCATTCTTGGACTCGGCGCCTCTGGACCACAAGTTGTTGAAGGTTGGTATGGCCAGCCATATCCAAAACCATTGGCTCGTACACGTGAATACGTAGAGATTGTGCGACAAATTGTTGCGCGTCGCGAACCCATTGATTACCACGGTGCGTTTTACGACATGCCATACAAAGGTGGCACCGGTCTAGGAAAACCACTAAAGAGCACCATTCACCCACGTCGCACTGAAATTCCCATCTTCCTCGGAGCAGAAGGCCCAAAGAACGTTGCGTTGTCCGCCGAGATTTGCGACGGCTGGTTGCCATTGTTCTTTAGTCCGAAGGAAGACGCGTACTACCGAGACTGCCTCAATGAAGGTTTCGCAAAGAGCGGCGAAGACAACAAAGCAGACCGCTTTGAAGTTGCAGCAGTTCTCACCGTTGTTCCTGGTGAAGACATTGAAAAATGTGCAGACATGGTGCGTCCGTTCTTGGCGTTGTACGCAGGTGGAATGGGTGCGCGCGGTGCAAACTTTCACTTTGAAGTGTTTGCTCGTATGGGATACGAAGATGTCGCACTGAAAGTGCAGGACTTGTATCTCGCCGGCAAGAAGGCCGAAGCGGCGGCAGCTATTCCACTGTCAATGGTGGAAGATGTTGCACTTGTTGGTCCTCCAGGAAAAATCAAAGAGGAAGCAGCAAAGTGGCGCGACACATGCATCACCACTTTCCTTGTTGGTGGACCCGCACAAGCACTGGAAATGTACGCAGATTTACTGCTGTAAACAGGGTGCAATTGCTGCCCCGCTTGCTGTCAACCTAAGGTAACAACGTGCCCGAAATTGCTGTTCAACGTTTAGATCCTGATTTGCCGTTGCCTCAGTACGCGCACGCAGGTGATGCTGGAGTTGATCTCTATGCACGAGAAGACACTGTTCTTGCACCGCAAGGCGGACGTGCACTCATGCCTACTGGTATCGCTATTGCAATTCCACTTGGATACGCCGGGTTTGTTCTTCCACGAAGTGGGCTTGCACTACATAACGGCATCAGTGTGGTGAACGCACCAGGGCTTATCGATTCGCACTATCGAGGCGAATTGAAGGTGGTGTTATTAAACACCGATGCCACACGGCCGTATCACGTTCATCGTGGAGACCGAATTGCACAACTCGTCATTCAAAAAGTTGAAGACGTCACGTGGGTGGAAGTGGAAGAACTGGACGCCAACAATCGGGGTGGTGGATTCGGTCATTCAGGCCGATAACCGCTTACTTTGCACGCGGCAAACGAATAGATAACACGCCGGCGTCGGTGAGTTCTTTCACCTGCTCAGATGTCAATCCGCACATCTCCGTAAAGATTTGCTCGTTGTCTTCACCACGGAACTTTGGAATTCCTTGCGTGGTGGTATCTGAACCAGAAAATACCCACGGCGAGTTTGGTACACGGAACGTTGAACCAGACCTGTCGTCTGCTTCAATCAGAGCATGACGCTCATCTGCCCACTCGGTGTCGGCGATGTCGGCCATTGTGCGCATGACGCCCATAGCCAAACCAGCTTCAGCCATGACATCTTCAATCTCTTGTGCTGTCTGAATAGTGCTAGCCCATTCGCGAATCACAGTTCGTAATGCATCGAAGTTCTTCAAACGGGAAGCAACATCAACAAAACGTTCATCCTCAAGAAGTTCTGGTCGCTTCATAGCCCCAACAAATAAATCAAACGTTCCACGCTCTGCTGGGTGACCGCTCACTACAACGTATGTGCCGTCTCCCGTTTGCAAGATGGGGTAATCACCAGGTTGGAACGAACGAATTTGATCAGAGGGAACATCACCTTCAAACAATTCATTTTGAACATGTTCATTTACATACAACATGGTTTGCGCCATAGAGACGTCTATGTATTGACCTTCGCCTGTTCGCTCACGTTGATACAACGCGGCTAACACTGCAGCTGCACATTCCATTCCGGTGTACACATCTGCATGACTGTGAGGGTCATTTGTTGCATCGCCACCTCTAGCGCGTGCTTGTAATCCGGTGAGTCCCGTTTCAGCGTTCACCACCGTTGCATAGGCACGGCGATGGCTCCACGGACCGGTGTTTCCATACCCACTGATGGCTGCATAGATGAGACGTGGGTTAATGGCACGTAGTTCGGACCAACCGAGACCCAACTTGTCCATCACACCACCGCGATAGTTCTCCACCACCACGTCGCATTGCTGCACCAGTTGCTTCACCAGGGCCACAGCTTCTGGCTTCTTCAAGTCCATCGAAATGTTTCGCTTGCCAATGTTCTGTTGCGCAAAATAAGTGGACATTGAACCCACTCGCGGGAAGGCAAATCGCGTGAGGTCACCTTCAGGTGGCTCAATCTTGATGACATCTGCGCCCAAATCGGACAGCATGCGAGTGCAGTGCGGCCCAGAGAGAACACGGGTGAAATCCAGGACTCTGATGCCCTCTAATGGACGTGATGATGTGCCTGACATGCGTCTGTGACTGTAGTGAAGTCATAGTGTGTAACGCACATGCAAAGGGGGGGTCGGCGTGGCAGACCAGTTTGAACAAGAAGTTGAGGCGTTCTTTTCTGCCCTTCCTGCTGCACTTGACTCTGCAGGCAAAGACCCTGAACGCCGACTTCGTGCATACCGTGCGCTTTTGGTGCAACATCGACTTGCGGGTTTTGGCATTCCCGAGGCCTACGGCGGGCGTACCGATATTCCCAATGGAAATCGACGTTTTCAAGAACTGGCCCATGGTCGTCTTCCAAAAGAAGACAGCATGCTGGGAATTGGTCTCAACATGGCAGTGCCCATCATCTTGCAATACGGAACCGAAGATCAGAAGAAGAACTTCATTCCCGCAGCATTGAGTGCACACAACATCTGGTGTCAGTTGTATTCAGAGCCTGAAGCGGGAAGTGACCTAGCAAGTCTTCGCACTACAGCTGTTCTTGATGGGGACGAATGGGTCGTCAACGGACAAAAAGTGTGGACATCAGGCGCGCAGAACAGCGACATGGGTGTGTTGCTGGCCCGCACCGGCGATGCCCCACGTAATCGCGGCATTTCTATGTTGTTGATTCCCATGAAGCAACCAGGTGTTGAGGTTCGCCCACTTCGCCAAATGACTGGTGAGGCTGAATTCAATGAAGTGTTCTTTACCAATGCACGTGTTCCACGTGATTGGGTTGTTGGCGAAGTAAACGACGGTTGGCGAGCCGCCACAGGATTATTGGCGCATGAAAGAAGTTCATTAGGAAAAGTTGGCGCCGACGAAAAGCGTGAAGCCACCGGATCTGCTGCGGTTCCGTTTCACTACTTATTCGATTTGGTGAACAATCAACCAGCACAACACTCGCCCACTATTCGACAAGATCTTGCACGTGCGTACACGGGCGAAAAGTTGATGGATTGGCTTGGGCAACGATCGGTGCATCCGAGTGTTGGAAAGCTTTGGCGCACAAAACAAGCGCGCTTTGTTGCATCGCTAGCGGCACAAATCACCCTTGATGGTTCGCTTGCTCATGATCCACATGACGCAGACGCCGAATTCTGGCGCTACCACATTCTGAATTCACCACGAATGTCCCTTGGTGGCGGAACAGATGAGATTCAAAAGAACACTATTGGCGAACGAGCGCTTGGCCTTCCTCGCGAACCGTCGTAACGAGTTATTCGCCTACAAATCGTGGCGCGCGCTTTTCAACAAACGCAGCTGCTGCTTCACGATGATCTGCAGTAGACATTGTTCGCACCATTGCAGTTGCTTCAGCGTCGAGAGCGGCTTGCAACGATACATCGCCAGCGCGATTGACATTTTCTTTCATGTAGCGCAATGCAATTGGCGCGCGCTGTGCCAAAGCTTGACACCACTCAAGTGCAGCCGACGCGAAATTGTCATTCGGTAAAACAACATTCACAATTCCATAATCACGAGCTTGTTGGGCCGTTAACCGTGGGGTTGTAAACATCAATTCTTTGGCCCGCGATTCACCCACCAGGCGCGGCAAGAACCACGATGTTCCAAAGTCTCCGCTGGCACCAACGTTGGCAAATGCTGTCATCACAATTGCTCGCTCTGCAGCAATTCGAAGGTCTGCGGCTAGTGCGATTGACAAACCTGCACCTGCTGCCGCGCCTGGCAACGCAGCAATGACTGGTTGTGGCAATTTGCGTAATGCCATGCTGACCAAGTTCTGCCGATGGCGAAGACCGTTGATTCGTTCTTCCACATTGATGCTTCTGCCCGAACCGCTTCCTTTGTGTGATGCATTCATTCCTTTCACATCGCCACCAGAACAAAACGCATCGCCTTCTCCAGTAATCATTAAGACGCGAACATCTGGGTGTGAAGCAATCACTGGAAGAGTCGCCTCGAATCCGGCGTAGACACCCTCGGACAATGCGTTGCGAACACTGGGTCGATTAAACGACAGAATCGCAACGTTCCCCTCAATACGACCGATGAGATCTGTCTGTCCAGTTTCAAGCGTTGCCATATTCCCCCCTTGGCCACTCACAGATTGCCACGCCAACGCCATGTCCTGCGAGGTGCAGAACTAGATTTGAACAAGTGAGGCAGGCAGCATGTTGATTTGGATGGACCTTGAAATGACTGGTCTCGACCCCGAGCGTCATGTCATCGTTGAAATTGCCACGCTGGTCACCGACGACGACCTCAACATCATTGCTGAGGGTCCAGATTTGGTTATTCACCAGCCAGATGAAGCCTTGGCCGAGATGGACGACTTTGTCACCAATATGCACATCACATCGGGTTTGCTAGACCTCATCAAAACGTCCACGGTGTCTCACGACGACGCCATGCAACAAACCCTTGATTTCATTAAGTTGCACAGCCCCGAGCCAATGAAGATTCCGCTGTGTGGAAACTCCATTCGAACAGATCGCGCGTTTCTCACTAAGTACATGCCAGACATTGAGAATTGGTTGCACTACCGCTGCGTCGATGTGTCCACTGTGAAAGAACTTGTGAAGCGATGGAATCCAGGTCTTGAACATGCACGACCAAAAAGTGAAGGCACCACGCACCGAGCCATGGACGACATTCGCGACAGTGTTGCCGAATTGAAGTTCTATCGCGACAAAGTTTTCAAGTCGGCAGAAGAAACCAAAAAGAAATGAGCAGCGACACTCCGCGCCCATTGAAGTCGGAGCAAATGCAAGCCACCGACGACATCACAGAGGTTGCGCCTGGGGTGTATCGCACACAATTGCCAGCGAACATCACTGGCCTCGGTCACGTCAACATGTATGTGCTGGAAGACGAGCGCGGTGTTGCTGTTGTTGATCCGGGTCTTCCCACGAAAGAATCCTGGGCAGCTGTTCTGCATCGTCTGTCACAACTGAACGTTCCCATTAAACGTGTGCACTCAGTGATTGTCACGCACAGCCATCCAGATCATTACGGCGGTGCAGAACGTTTGCGAAATGAATCTGGTGCAGACATCATCACGCACCGACTCTTCAAGACCTTCTACGACCCAACAGAACCGCCAGATGTTGACGCAGAAGAACTCGCATTAATGATGCGCAGTCCGTTCGACGCGCCACCATGGGGTGGACCATCTATGGACATGCCATGGCAACGCAAAGTAAAACTGCGTATTGGTCGCACGTTTCCAAAACTCATGCGCATTCCCCGTCCATCTATTCGGTTAAACGAAACAGATCGCATGAAGTTCGCAAGACGCGAATGGATGGCCGTGCATACGCCTGGTCATACACACGACCATTTATGCCTTTTCGACCCAGAAACAGGCACTTTGTTAAGCGGCGACCATGTATTGCCAAACATCACGCCTCACATCAGTGGGCTCACGGGCCATGGCGACCCACTCACGTTGTTCTTTGATTCACTAAACAAAATTGGGCGTTTCGCCGATGACATCTCTATTGCACTACCGGCGCACGGAACACCATTTACCAATGTTGGTGAACGTGTGGAAGCAATTAAAGATCACCATCAAGAACGTTTACAAAAACTGCGCGACACCAGTTCCACTCTTGGCAGACCTGCAACGGTGATGGAGTTTGCCACTCATCTCTTCTCACCACGCGCACAGGGTTCCATGGCAGATAGTGAGGCATATGCCCACCTTGAGCACCTGCGATTACTGGGCGACTTTGAGCGCCTCGATAAAGGCGACGCATTCGAATACGTGTTGCGCGACTAGTTAACTCGTCCGCACCACATGGCGGCATGAACTGTTTCGCCAACACACAATTGCAATGCCAAATCTTCAGATGGTTGTTCTGAATGTCGAACTGGCTCTTGTCCCTCTTCAACTTGAATCACATGTTCCACCACACCACGCAAGGGTGCGCGGAGTTCACGATGCGATGCCAGATGTTCTTCCACTATCTCCCAGTACGCCGCATTGTTCATATGACCTACTGCATCAAAATCTGTGAATCGCATGGCCCATGGTTTAGGAACAATGGTGAGTTCCGTTGCAAAATCTTTTGCGCGCAACAACAACCGCGCACCAACACTGCGACCGCCGGCTGATTCACCTAATAACTGCACAACATCTTCTGGAACGCGACTTGGTTGCAACGTTTCTTTATCTACGTGAACCCACAAAGCTGCAGCGTCTACCAACACGCGTCCATCAAGAGACCTCAATTGTGTGCGACGTTCCGCCCAATGAGAACCAAGGCCGCCACACCACGTGGTGAGATCTATCTCTTCGAGATACTTCGGAAACTCATGCACATCAATCACGGTGCGACGCACGACCCACCAGTGCGGGTCACTCCAGTTGGCGTCTCTGGTGTCGTCGTTAGAGACATCTTGTAGGTAGCGAGCCATCGCATCGAGGCGAAGCCGGCCATTAGGGGTGGCGTCTCCCAATCGCACTCGACGTCGCGCAGTGAACTGTCGCCCAGACCCAGTTGGCGGGACCATCTCAAAACCTTCAGATGCCTGCCTAAATGTCATTTCGTCACCCTATCTGTGGGGCTCAAACCCTTATGGGTATTGGGATTCATTAAATAAGTTGAATATGGCCTCACAGAGTGGTTTCATAGTCACCGATATGCGTACCCAGGTCACCACCGCTACCTTCGCAACCACGGCAGTCGCCGTGGCTTTTGCGTATGCGCAAGCGGTGACCACTCGTGCGTTCTCAATGTGGTCCTCACCGGCAGTGAAGCATTCCAATAAGCGTTTCACCCGGTGGCCCAGTGGGGTTCTGAACTAGTTCGTTCAGAAAATATCTCGCCAGAGGCCGCCGGGTTCACAACCCGAGCGGCCTTTTTGTTTTGTCCGACACCACCACCCAAAAGGAAATACGAACCATGTACACAAAGATTGATATTGCAGCTGGAGATTCCGCGGTCATCGACCAGACCCTCCCCTTGTCGTCCCGCCGTTGCTCAGACGGCAACGGCACCCTCAGCTACTTGTTCTTCTCTGAAGAATGGGTGGATGTTCAGCGCGCGAAGGCCATTTGTGGCAAGTGTGCCGATGCCAGGGACTGCCTGCAGGGTGCCCTTGAGAGGGAGGAGCCCTGGGGTGTCTGGGGCGGAGAGCAACTAGAGATGGGGCGCGTGGTGGCTGTTCGTAGGCCCCGTGGCCGCCCAGCCGTCAAGAGAACCACCGTCACAGCAATCGAAGAGGTACCGATCCCGCGGCATCTCGTAGCCTGAGCACATGGGACGGAACCGAAAAAAGGTCGTTGTTGCGGTTCTGTCCATCGTGCTACTTGTCAGCGTCGTCGGGGGGTGGGCCCTCAGTCGATCCTCCGACGACGTTGACGCCAATCTCACCGATCCCGGGGTGGAGCAAACCCCGGGCATCGGTACCAACGCCAACAACACAGGCAAGAAATTCTCCTTTGTGCCAGTGACAGATGTGTTGTCAGGTGCTGCGGTCACCATCACTCCAACTGGCAAACCCATGGTGGTGAACTTCTGGTTTTCTACATGCGAGCCATGTAAGCGAGAGATGCCAGCTCTTACTGCGGCCGCAGAGGCGTACGGCGCATCGGTGAACTTTGTAGGAATCAATCCAAATGACACCACAGAATCTGCGTCTGCATTTCTCACCAAGTACGGAATTAAGTACGCCAACTATCTAGATGACGGTGATCAACTTGCAGCTGTTGGTGTCACCACCATGCCCACCACGTTCTTCGTTAACGCAGACGGCTACATCGTGAAAACACGAGCTGGCGAGATCACCACTGAAGACATTGACAACATTCTTCAGAACAATCTTGGGGTGACCAAGTGATTGCACTCGAAGGAGACTTCGCGTACAACTTCATTCTCGGCGTCATGTCCGCCGTGAATCCATGTGGCTTTGTATTGCTTCCCACATATCTCATCTATTACTTAGGTACTGAACTACAGCGCAACGAATCACCCGCATCTACATTGCGTCGTGCGCTACTTGTGGGTTCAGCGGTGTCATCTGGTTTCGTTGGGCTGTTCTTGATTGTTGGAATCATCACGCAGTCATTCACAACAACAGTTCGTGATAACTCCAAGTACTTTGCATTCGTTGTTGGTCTTGGGTTGGTGGTGATGGGCGCATTAATGCTGTCCGGGTGGAAACCGCGAATTGCCCAGCCGCAGGTGTCCATTCAACGCGAACGAACATTGCGCAACATGTTTCTCTTTGGAATTGCCTATGCAGTGGCGTCTATTGGCTGCACCATTGGTTTTGTCACATCTGCAGTCTTTGGATCTGTTGGTCGACACGGTTTTGTATCTGGCGTCTTCAGCATTGCTTTGTATGGCGTGGGCATGGCATCACTTGTTATTGCACTCACGGTTGCATTGGCGTTCGCACAAGTCAATATCGTTAACTCCCTAAAGAAGAGTTTTCGATTCTTCGACAAAGTGTCGGCATTCTTTGTTCTCATTACCGGGCTGTACCTCACGTGGTATTGGTACGGCGCAATCACAGAACGCGGCAGTGACGGTGTTACTCGGCGCGTTGAATCGTGGCAGAACTCTGTTGTGAATTTTCTGAACGATGTTGGCGCTATCAGATTGGCCATCGTGTTCGCCGTTGTGATTGCTCTTGCCCTCTGGGTGGTGCGGCGCCCTTCGAAACAGTCCTTGTAACTAATGAATCTCGCAGATCTCCTTACGTACGACGGCGTCACCGAAGAGTGCGTTCTTCGCTCTTCGTTCGGCTTTATGGCATTCCACGGCGGTGCATTGGAAGAAGTCACCGATGTCATTGCGTCTCGTGCGGCAGAAATGGCTGGTGCGTCGTATTACGGAATTCAATTGCCCGACAATTTGGAGTGGCACATTCCTTCTCACAAAGTGACGGCAGACCAATCTCCACTTCTTAACGAGTTCCTATCGCACGTCAACATTGTGATTACGGTGCACGGGTTCGGTCGTGCTGGGTTTTTCACATCGCTACTTCTTGGTGGTCGCAACAGACGCCTTGCAGCACATGTTGGCGAACGACTGCGCCATCATCTACCTGCGTACCGAATCATCGACGACATAGATGAGATTCCAGGCAACCTACGCGGACAACATCAAGACAATCCAGTGAACGTTGTAGAGCACGCTGGTGTTCAATTGGAATTACCGCCACGCGTGCGCGGGTCGAGTCCGCTGTGGTGGGACTGGGAAGGCCCAGGTCTAACGCCACATACCGAATCACTCATCACCGCTCTTGCTGAATCTGCGATGAGTTGGAAGAGCTAGCTATTCTGCAATTTCTACAGCAGGAATAGACACTGGCATTCCTGCCACAATTTCGTCGACAACTTTGTCGTTTAACCCGCATGCACGTACTTGCGCTAACGACCGGCGGCCTCCCATAGAGCGAAACAAATCAAAGTCTGACACCTGCGCAGAAATGAGTTCCTTCGCTTGCGGATGTGGGTGACGAGCAAGAAAGTTTCTCACCCAATTTGCGGACACGTGTACAGATAGCGCATCACGGGCACCGGGTGCACCAATAGCAAAGCGGATGTCTTGCTCGTGAGAGTTTGAGTCAAACACAAACTGTGAATTGATGGGCTCGGGAATTTGCGGAATTAACGAATCAATAGTGTCGCCAAAAGATTCCCAAATATCTAGGAGAGTTGACAACGAGTCACCTGCATGGCGATCAACTTGAGCTTGTGTCCACGCTTCAGTGGTGACGCCAGCCATATTTCCAGCCAACACATCTTCGGGCACACCAACCATGTGACACACCGTCTCTCGCACCGTCCATGCTGGACAATGCGGAACACGAATCTCTGCCATGTCGTCTGGCAATGAACGCAACATCTCAATTGTGCGTCGGCGCAATTCACCATACGACTGTGCAACAACCTCGGGTGGAGACAAATACGACGACATGTACATCCTTACGGTGCGAGACGTTCTGCACGCCACACAGAACCATTCAATGTGTAACGGAAGCGGTCATGGAGACGACTTGGCCGACCTTGCCAAAACTCCACACTGTCCATAGACAACACGTATCCACCCCAGTGTGGTGGACGTGGAACTTCTTGGCCTGCGAAGCGTTCTTCCATTTCCTCAACACGCTCGGTGAGATCGTGACGGGTACCCAATGACTGCGACTGTGGTGATGCCCATGCACCAATCTGTGATGCACGCGGACGAGAGGCGAAATAGGCGTCGCTGACATCATCGGCTGCCAGTGAAATAACCCCACGAACACGTACCGAGCGATGCAACTGCAGCCATGCAAACGTTGCAGAGGCGCGATTGTCATGTGCAATCTGCAGACCTTTGGCACTTTCACGATTGGTGTAAAACGTGATGCCGTTAACGGAAATATCTCTGGCAAGGACCACTCGCGCATCGGGATGACCAGTGGCATCAACAGTGGAGATCACCATTGCATTCGGTTCTGCTGCACCTGCTTCTTCTGCTTGTTGGTACCACAATTGCAATAGTTCAACTGGGCTTGGTAACAAGTCGTAAATATCTAGCCCGGCAGTTTCGTACTGAACTCGACGATCTGCAATTCCCATTGTTACGCCTTTGGTGTGATGTGTGTTGCGCCACGCATGTACGGCAACAGCACCTCTGGAATTCGCACACTTCCATCTGCTTCGCGGAAGTTTTCGCAAATAGCTGCCCACACGCGTGGCACTGCAAGTGCAGAACCATTCAAGGTGTTGGCAATTTCAGTTCCTTTTTGACCAGTGCGCTTGAAACGGATGTCTGCACGACGCGCTTGATAATCACTGAACCAACTCACGCTGCTGACTTCTAACCAGTTATCGCAACCTGGGGCATACACCTCAAGATCGAAACTGCGGTGATGGCTTCCACCCATATCACCTGTGCAGATTTCAATAATGCGATAGGGCAATCCGAGGCCAGCAATTAAACGCTCAGCACGGTCACGTAATTCAATCAACAGCTCTGGTGATTGTTCGGGTGTTGCAAGAGCAAGAATTTCAACTTTGTCAAACTCGTGTGCGCGCA
>CAZRHK010000018.1:0-22409 GCA_964599815.1 uncultured Bifidobacterium sp.
AATGTCATTCCATATTCCTGCGGAGATGAAAGCTTGCTGCGCTGCCAATCCGTATGGAGCATGCGTTGGGTTTGCGATAGCAATGCGTGAGTACTTTGTCTCCGCTAAGTCCGAGATTGATGAGGGGAGCGATTCTGGAGTAGCACTCCACAAGACAATTCTCCCCACGGCGTAGTTGGTCTTGGAGGCTGCGATTCCTCGTTCTTTCGCAATCACTTCGTCTACGAATTCAGAATTTGCCGATGCAAACACGTCAAACGGCGCACCATTCAAAATTTGTTCACGCAGTTGTCCAGATGAACCAAATGAGAATGTGACGGCGATGTTTGTGTCATTGGTGAACTCTTCGGCAAGTTCTTCAAATGCAGGGCGAAGATCGCTGGCGGCCGCAATCACGATTTCCGTCGGATCTGTTGTCGTGGTGGAGGAGTCGCCACATGCGCTAACTGTGGCGGCGGACGTCACCACGGCCGCAAGTAGGGCCATGACATGTTTCGCTGATCGAACTCGTCGTGATGGCGGCATGACGTCACGCTATATGTCTATTTGTAACTACTCAATAGTCCATTGTGGACTATAATTGGCTCATGGGGTCTGTGGTCGCAGTTGAGCATCCAGAAGCAGGCGTGTGTCTGGCACTAATTCGGTTGGGTCTTGATCATGGGTATCCCATTGCTCAAGAATTTGCGGCCGATGGCGACGTTGGCATTGTTCTCACCGCATCGCGTCCAGTGGTGTACCGAGAGTTGGCATTGCTTGAATCTCGTGGGCTGTTGTCGTCGCGCGCAGGTCGAGGTGTTCGTGGTCAGGCAAAGAAGACCCTGAAAATAACTCCGGTAGGGAACAAAGCTCTTGATCGATGGTTAGAAGAACCGGTCTTGCACATTCGTGATATGCGCACTGCGTTCTTGTTGAAAGTGTTAATGCGCGAACGGCTAGATCTCCCAATTGATTCGTTTGTTTCTCAACAACGAGAAGCGTTGGCTGAGGTCACGTCCAACTTGGGTCAGGTGCGCGAGCATTCGCTTGTTAGTGCGTGGCGGCGAGAACAAGCACGTGCTGTGGTGCGCTTTCTTGATGAGCTCGAGGGTCGCCAAACGCCACAGGTACTCATTGAATCTGGTGACGCCATTCCGTTGAGTGCGCGAAATCAACTACAAGGAACTGTATTGAGCGTGCAGCACGGCGACATTTTGTCGTCGGTGAAGATTGCAATTGATGCCAATCAAGTGATGACATCCACCATTACTCGCGAGGCCACGGAGTCTCTTCGACTCTCTCCAGGATCGCCCGTCACGGCTCTCTGCAAAGCCACCGATGTCCTACTGGGAGCACGTCCCGAAGGTTCATGAGTCGCGTGGCCTTGGGCTAATCCTTCGTTTTCGTTGTAAAGTGAGGGCTCCTAGTTTGGGGCTGTAGCTCAGTTGGCAGAGCGCTTGCATGGCATGCAAGAGGTCACGGGTTCAATTCCCGTCAGCTCCACCATTTGTTCTTTACGTATTTGGGTCTAAATCGTTGATGAGCTCGAGGAATTGCCCTTGATTGACGAGGTGCGGATAGTGGCCCAGGTTGTCCCACACTTCCAATGACGCGGTTGGTACTGCGCTAGTGAGCCAATTGCTGTAGGCAGCACCCGGGTCGTTTCCATGCAGAGCGAAATAAGGAACAGTAATTCCTCCAACGAGTCCATCTACTTGTGCGTCGAGTTCGTCTGGACTTGAATCAAAGACTGTTCCCCAGATGCCCAGAACCACTGATTGCTTTGCACGACGATTTCTCGTGATGCGCTCAATCTCGTCTGAGGTGAGCGCACCCATCATTGAGTCAAACATCAGTGAGATTGCACTGTTGAAAGACTCAGTGGTGCCCTTCAGTAGCGGTTCAAGTTGGGACAAACCATCTTTGAATGCGGAGAGTCGCAATGGTTGATCGATGTTCACGATTGATCCACATGGGAATAATGCGCCATAAGCACTTACAACAACCCCACCAAGTGAATGTCCAATCATGAAAGCACGGTCGATGTCCGGACGATTCAATGTTGACAAAGTGTCGCGAACGTCCGTTGCCATTGTGATGGGGTCGTAGGCGTCGCCGTCTGAACTTTGTCCATGCCCGCGTAAATCAACTGCAACCACTGTGAAATTCACTTGCAGTGGGGCAATAAGCGGACGCCACGTTTCGCGCGATTCAGTGATGCCATGTACGAGTACCAGAAGTGGACCAGATCCACCGATTTCGTAAGCCAATTCCATGTAGGCAACCTAATACAAGCCCAAGAACTACGATGACTAAATGCCGTCGGTGACCATTGTGATGCGGACGTACGAGCGTCCAGTGTTCTTGGCCCGAGCCCTCGCCAGCGTCTGTGGTCAGACTTATGCCGATTGGGAACTAGTGGTGGTTAACAATGGCGGCGCGTCACAGCCGGTGGACAACCTGGTGCGCCTTGCTCAACTGTCTCATCCCACAGCCAACATTCAAGTCCTGCATCTGTCAGAGCGTGTGGGTATGGAAGAGGCATCCAATAGTGCATTGCGAGAAACGTCATCTGAGTTCTTTGTGATTCACGACGATGACGACACATGGAAACCTGCCTTCTTGGAAACTGCTGTTGATCACGCGTCCAAACATCCCACGGCAAGCGCGGTTGTTACAGGCGTGGTGCGAGTACATGAGACTTTCAAGAACGGACGCGTGTGGCCCGTTGAAAACGAAATGTTTTATCTCACGCAAGAGCGCTTAACCACTGCAGGAATGATTGGCAACAACACGTTTCCCCCCATTGCCGCATTATTCCGACGTTCTGTGATTGACAAAGTGGGCGAATTTGATTCATCGCTGCCGGTTTTGGGTGACTGGGAATTCAACTTGCGCGCTCTAACAGTGGGGGAGTTTGTCTTTCTTCCACAGCGTTTAGCCAATTATCACACCCGTACACCAGATAGCGATGTGGCTGCAGGCAACTCCATCACCGTTGGTCAAAACTTGCACCAAGAAATTAAAAGACAATTGCAACAACGATGGGATGCTGAACCCGGCGATGGAGAATTTTCGAAGGGCGACATGTCGCGCAGGGCGTATGCGCAAATGGAAGCCGACGATGCCGCCCGTGTTGCCGCTGACCAAGAGCATCACAGAGCACTGCGCTCTCCACAAGCTCGAATTATTGGAGCTGTCAAACATCCCGGACGGTTGGTGCGCGGTGTGGTTCGGCGAGTGCGTGCGAAGGTTGGCCAATAATGCATCGATCAACTGCCGAGGAGGTACTTGCTGCGAGATCTCACGCCACAGTGTTGTCGTTAGATTTCTTTGACACCCTCATTACGCGATCGGTTGCACAGCCAACGCATGTTTTCGCCGAGGTAGAACGCCTTTTGGTGAATGAATTCGGTCGCGAATGGAATGGGTACGCACAGAATCGAGTTCGTGTGGAACACGAAGTACGTGTGCAAGTGGCCGCGACAGGTTCTGTGCGCGATATTTCGCATGACGAGATTATGAAGGCGATGCAAATTCATTATTCGGCTCCCGCCGAATTAATTGAACGTGCACGCCGACTGGAATGTGAATGCGAGATTGCCATGGCGCGCGTTGTTCCCTTTGGAGCAGAGATTGCAGCCCTCGCAATTCAACGGGGCATGAAGGTTGTCATTGTGAGCGACAACTACATGTCCTCAGATTTTCTTGCTCACATGGCGCATGCTGCTGGGCTGACATGGGTGAAGGCAAGCGACATTTTTGTCAGTTGTGAGCACGGAGGAATGAAGCAGAACGGGTCGTTGTGGAAGTCCGTTGTTGAGATATTGGGAGTGTCGCCGAAGAACATCATTCACGTTGGTGATCACCGAATTCCCGATGCTACGGAGCCATCAAAACTAGGAATACATTGCTACATCGACTCGCGTAGTTCCCAATGGCATCGTCATTCTTTGAATACAACACCAGCAGTTTTGCCGTTCTCTCGAATTGAAGCCTCGCAGCGCGATGCAGAGTATGAATGGCCACAAGACGTGTCTCGTCGTCTCGGCGGTGGAGTAGTGGCAATGATGGTGGCGGCACAACTTAAGGATTGTGTTCAGGCGGTGCGCACACGCAACATTGCGGGACTTCACTTTGCGGCGCGCGATGGATGGATGGCTCACCAAGCGTGGACCACGGTGCGGGACCAATGGGCAGATCTGCCAGAAGCTTCGTATGTGTCGTTCTCGCGGTCGGTGATAGGTCGCGCAAATATTCGCACCGTTGATGATGACGTTGCCATCAGATTCATAGATGAACATGAAGTGTTGACGCCACAACGGTTGTCCCAGCGTTTCGGATGCGCAATTGCTACATCTTTGTCGAAAGACGAGGTCATTGATGCTGTGACCGCACGTCAGATGTTGATTGAGAACGGCGATGCCGTGGTGATGGCATCAACTGCACTACGTCAACGCGTGGTGGGTCATTTGCGAGCAAACGGACTTCTCACACCGGGACATCACATTGTTGTCGACCTCGGCTGGCGAGGATCCACCATGGCCGACCTCGCGGAGATTGTGGAAGAAGAAACCAGTGGTGCCACCACCATTGAAGGAAGATTCCTTGGGCTGTATTGGGACGCCACTATGAATCGTGTTCGTTTGCCACTGCACGGTTATGCAATGGACGACTTGGGTTCTCTCAACAACAACATTCGTCTTCTTGGTGCTGTGCGGTTTTTCGAATTCCTTGTCACTGCACCTCATGAATCAGTTGTTGATTTTCACGGATCAGAAAAGAATTTTGCGCCGATCTATTCACGTAGTGGTGGTGATTCGTTTACGGAGAATTCCTTTATCTCCGAGGTGTTGGCATCTGGCGTTGAATCTGCAGTGGAAATCGTTCTGGGAACACATCGATCTGGTGTCTCGTTTGAGGACATCACGCCAGAGTCTGTGTGGGCCGCAATGATGCAGGTGGCACACACTCCACGCAATGAAGAACTCGATGAGTTGAAAGAACATGTTCATGTTGCGTCGGTGGATCATGCTGATGCCGGACTGCCGCTATTGGCACCCGCACCACGGTGGTCGTCGACACTTCCTGTTCAGTGGTACTCGCGCATTTATGACGACACAATGAAGACTCGCTGGTTTCAAGGCTCATTACGCGAATGGGAACGTCATGAGTCATCGCGTGATTTCGCCAACGGCGTCATGCGGTTGTGGCCCTTCATGGGGCCAGTGTGGTGCGACACACCGTAGGGTGTGTGCGTGATTATTGACATTCAGTTCAATCAGGGATCTGCTTCCTGGCCCGCACTACGTGAGGGTGTTCTCGCTGCAGAAGAGGCTGGATTTTCCGCAGTGTGGAATCTCGACCATTTCTCTGGCGCCATGTTCAACAGCGATTCAATGATGGAATGCTTCACAAGTCTCACAGCGTGGGCCACTGTTACGTCGCGCATCAACGTGGGAACTCTGGTGACGAATATCAATAATCGTCACCCAGGATTGTTGGCCAACATCGTCAGTACTGTGCAAGACATCTCGAACGGCAGATTGTTGCTTGGTGTTGGTGCGGGAACATCGCCCAATAGTCCGTACGGAGCAGAACAACGAGCGCTGAACATGGACGTTCTCACGCCAATGTCTGCGCGCCATGAGCGCTTATTGGAGAACATTGCTGTCATGCGCAATATTTGGGCGCACGATAGAGACGACTCCTTCGTTGGTTTTCCGCGGCCATTGCAAGAGCCGCCCATCATTGTTGGTGTAAATAGCCTGGGTCTTGCCGCACTAGCGGGACAACACTTTGACGGTGTGAATACTCGCTTCAATCACCCTCAACGTGCTGAGTTAATTGCTGCTGCAAAAAAAGCTCATTCTGGAGATTCTTTTGATGTATCGGTGTGGTCTCCGTTTGTTCCAGAGTATGCAGACCCCGAGCATCCGTTTCACAAAGAACTTGTAGCAGACGGTGTCACTCGCTTAATCATGTTTGACCACGGTGCTCCACATTTGGAGACCATAGAGAAAACGCGTCGTTACTTGGCCTGAACGAACACGGGTACGTCGTTGGCAACACGCCAACGAACGGCCTTCATCATGATGAAGATCATCATGGGAATTGTGAAGTAGTTAATGACGGACATGATCACATCGTCCAGCATCCAGCCGTACACCATCCACGATGCCGCAGACATAATGGTCATTAACCAGCTCACCACTGAAATCCCGTGCAAGTTCTCGGTCTTGATGACGTGAACTACTTGTGGCATGAGTGATGTGACACTGACTGTTGTTGCCATCCAGCCCACCACGGAAGGCGATACCGGGATGGTGATGAGGAGTAGTGCGCCAAGTGCAGCAGCAAATTTTGCCATCAATGCGATGCTCATACTCTTGTGTCTGTACAGCACGCTGATGATGATGATTTGTGCGGTAATGAATTGTCCGTTTGAGATCCAAATGGCATCGCGACTCATGGAAATGCCATAGGTGAACCACAATGCAGAACCCACTAAACCGTGGGCAATGCTGAATGGCGAAATGCCATGTGACGTGTCATGTCGAACCATTCTCCACACTTGGGGCCATACAAAGATGAGGCTGGTGAACGTGCACCACACGCCCATGATGGTGTTCATTATTTAACGACGATGTTGACGGTGCGGCCACGAACCACAATTGTCTTGAGCGGTGTCTTGCCCTCAAGTGCGGCAACAACGTTCTCAAGTGCCATGGCGGCGGCAATGTGTGCGTCGTCATCTGCGTCGGGTGCAATAGAGATACGACCACGAACTTTTCCATTGACCTGCACTGGAACCTCGATTGCAGATTCCACCAACAAGGCTGGGTTTGCCACGGGGAACGGAACATAGGTGACGGTGCTGGTGTGACCGAGCCTGTGCCAGAGTTCTTCGGCCAAGTGAGGACACAACGGTGACAGCATTTGAACAAGTGGTTCCACCAGTGATCGCGGCGAGGTGCCGGTAGCAGTGGTGTGTTGAGTAAGTGCGTTGTTGAACTCAATCAGCTTGGCAATCACTGTGTTGAATCGAAGGCCAGACATGTCTGCTTCAACTCCTGCAATGGTGCGGTGAAGGTGACGCAGCAATTCTTCTGGCGCAACGTCGTCGGTGACTGCTAGTTCGCCCGTGTCTTCGTTAACGATGTTTCGCCACAAACGCTGAAGGAAGCGTTGCATTCCAACAACATCACGCGTGTTCCAAGGGCGACTTGCATCAAGGGGCCCCATGGCCATTTCGTACAAACGGAATGTGTCTGCACCAAACTCTTCATACATCTCATCTGGAGTAACAACGTTCTTGAGGCTCTTGCCCATTTTCCCGTATTCGCGGGCAACCGATTCGCCATTCCAGAGATAGCGGCCGTCTTCTTCTACTACCTCAGTTGCCGGAACAGTTTGTCCACGAGCATCGCGATATGCATATGCCTGGATGTAGCCCTGATTGAACAAACGATGGAAGGGCTCCTCGCTGCTTACATGGCCAAGGTCGAACAACACTTTGTGCCAGAAGCGCGCGTACAACAAGTGAAGAACTGCATGCTCAACGCCACCAACATAAAGATCAACACCACCGGTGTGTCCTTCGCCTTGTGGCCCCATCCAGTAGCGCTCTACCTCGGGGTCAATGAACGCTTCGGTATTGGTGGGGTCGAGATAGCGCATCTCATACCAACATGACCCTGCCCACTGTGGCATTACATTGACTTCGCGCTTGTATTCGCGTGGTCCGTCTCCGAGATCGAGAGTGACGGTGGTCCATTCCTTCACACGTGCAAGTGGGGGAATGGGATCACTGTTCGCATCGTTCGGATCGAGAGCAGTTGGTTTGAAGTCGGCAAGCTCTGGCAACAGCACTGGAAGCGCAGATTCTGGAACAGCGTGAGCATTTCCGTGTTCGTCATAGACAATGGGGAATGGTTCACCCCAGTAGCGCTGACGCGAGAACAGCCAGTCGCGCAAGCGATACGTGGTGGTCGCTGTGCCGTGACCATTGCGTTCAAGCCACTCGTTGGTTTTGGCTTTTGCCTCTGCAATTGAGGTGAGTCCGTTGAGGTTTAACGAATCATTTGCCGAGTCGATGTATTCGCCATCGCCATCGAATGCTTGAGGCCATGTGCTGCAATCTTTTGAGGGAGCAATGTTGTGCTGTTCAAACCACGACGCGGGTGGCATGGCAGTTGCGATGATGGGCAAGTTGTAAGCGCGAGCAAATTCAAAGTCGCGTTGGTCACCGCTAGGAACGGCCATGATGGCGCCGGTTCCGTAACCCATTAAGACATAGTCGGCAAGGTAGATGGGAATCTGTGCGTTAGAGACTGGGTTTGTGGCGTATGAGCCAGTGAAGACACCTGTCTTTTGCTTTGAATCGTCTTGACGTTCTTCGTCACCTTTTGCAGCAGCCACTCGTTGGTATTCAGTGACTGCGGCACGCGCATCGTTGGTGGTGAGAGATTCCACCAACGGATGTTCTGGTGACAGCACCATGAAGGTGGCGCCAAACAATGTGTCTGGTCGAGTGGTGAACACTTCAAGCGGACCTGCAGGTGATGCAAAAGTGACTCGTGCACCATCGCTTCGACCGATCCAGTTGCGTTGCATCAACTTGATGGGCTCTGGCCAATCGAGACGATCGAGGTCGTCAATGAGGCGATCTGCGTACGACGTGATACGCATCATCCACTGGCGCATGTTTCGCTTGAACACCGGATAGTTGCCGATGTCGCTTCGACCATCAGCAGTGACTTCCTCGTTAGCAAGAATGGTGCCAAGGCCAGGACACCAGTTCACGGGTGCATCTGTGAGATACGCCAAACGATGCGAATCGATGTAGTCGTGACGTTCCTGTGGTGACATGGTGGCCCATGTGCGGCCGTCTGAGATGTGGTGAGTGCCGGCTTCGCATTCTGCAACTAGTTCTTCAATACGACGAGCGCGTCCTTGTGTTGTGTCGTACCACGCGCCGTGCACTTGTAAGAAGATCCACTGCGTCCATTTGTAGAACGCTTCATCGGTAGTGCTGACGCTGCGGCGAGCATCGTGACCAAGTCCGAGTCGACGCAGTTGACGACGCATATTTGCAATGTTGGATTCAGTGTTGATGCGCGGATGAACACCTGTGGTGATGGCGTGCTGTTCTGCGGGTAATCCGAAACTGTCGTAGCCAAGTGTGTGTAGAACGTTGAAGCCCTTCATGCGCTTGAAGCGCGCGTACACGTCTGTGCCGATGTAACCGAGTGGGTGACCAACATGAAGTCCCGCACCTGACGGGTAGGGGAACATGTCAAGAATGAATGCCTTTGGCTTGCCCGCCAACTTGTCGAGATCTTTCAATGGTCCGGCGGGATTTGGCGCGTTGTAAGTGCCCTCAACTTCCCACGTGTCTTGCCAGCGGGACTCAATATCGGCTGCTAATCGCGCCGAATATCGAAAAGGAGGAAAATTTGTTGCGCCAGCAGTGGGGGGCGTCGCCGATTCAGTCATGGTTGTGCCATTCTAGATGGCGTGTCTAAGCAACGCCCAAGGTCGGGTCGCCGTCAGCCCAAGGGTGGTTCCTCACACGGATATCCCCGTACCGCTCGTTTGTCAGAAGTTTTGCGTGAGGTCATTGCCGATGAGCTCACCAAAATTGATGATGAGCGCCTCGATTTGGTGACGGTCACTGCCATTGACGTTGACCCCGAGATGAACCGAGCAATCGTGTACTTCGACTCGATGTTTGGTGAAGAGGGTGATGAAGGCGTTATTGAAGCCATGAACGAGCATCGTGCGCGCATTCAAGCATCTATCAATCGACAAATGCATGCTCGCAAGACGCCGATTCTTTCCTTCAAGCCAGACGAAGTTATTCGTAGTGCTGCACGAATTGAGGAATTGCTTCGTCGCAAACCAGACACATCACCAATCGTCCCTGACGACGAAGAGTAAGTCGTGGCGCGTCGCCGACCACCAACGGTGCACGGGCTGGTGTTGCTAGACAAACCAGCAGGCATGACAAGTCATGACGCGGTGTATCGCTTACGTAAGCACTTTGGTGAAAAGCGAATTGGGCACGCTGGCACACTCGATCCGGACGCAACTGGACTACTTGTTATCGGAGTTGGCAACGGCACTCGATTGATTCGATTCATGGGCGACATGGACAAAACGTATTCGTGCGAAATCGTGTTTGGGTCGGAGACCGACACGCTGGATGACTCTGGAGTTGTTACGCGCACTCACGAGATGGCAGCGCCAACGCTCGATCAAGTGAAGAACGTGATTGCTGAGAAATTCATTGGCGACATTCTGCAGGTTCCGCCCATGGTGTCTGCGTTGAAAGTGGATGGAGTGCGATTGCATCAACTTGCCCGAGAGGGAAGAGAGATTGAACGTGAAGCTCGCCCCATCACTGTTTATTCTTTCGAAGTAGAGCCAACAGATAATCCCATGGTGATTCGCGCCGTAGTTCGGTGCGGCGGCGGCACATACATTCGCTCGCTTGGCGCAGACCTTGGAACTGCACTTGGTGGTGGCGCACATATTCGCACGTTGCGACGGCACTCGTCAGGGCCGTATTCCTTGGATGAATCGTGCACATTGGACGACCCTGTTCTTCTTCCAGTTGGCGAAGCGGTACGCGCACTGGAGTCGCATGTGCTCACCGAAGCTGAGATTGATGATGTTCTTTATGGGCGAGTGCGCGATGCATGGGATGGCGATGGTCCGTGGGCTGCTACCAACGCAGATGGTGAATTGATTGCAGTTTTCGAATTATGGAAAGACCGCATCGCCAAACCAACGGTGGTGTTTGGCGGGAGATAGCGTTACGCCCCGTGCGCGTTATCACCGATCTCTCCGTGAGCCCGTGGCCGGGACAACGGGCTGTTGTCACCATTGGCGCATACGACGGTGTTCATCTTGGACATCGTGCCGTGATTCGTCAGGTTCGTGATCGCGCAGCAGAACTTGGTGCGCTCAGTGTTGTTGTCACATTCGACCGACATCCCGCCAGCGTTGTTCGTCCAGATGCAGCGCCACGGCTATTGACCACGCCAGAGCCGAAGATTGAACTGTTATCCCAGACGGGTGTTGATGCTGTTGTGGTGGTTCCATTTAGTGCAGAGCAAGCAAAAGAAACTCCGGTTGATTTTGTGACACGGGTTTTAGTTGATGCGTTGCATGTGCAGGCAGTGATTGTTGGTTCAGATTTTCATTTCGGACATATGCGTCAAGGAAACGTCACGTTGTTGCGAGAGATGGGTGAACGGCACGACTTTACGTGTGAGCCAATTGTGTTGGTGCCTCGTGCGGACGGCGTAAACGAGCCAGTCAGTTCCACCGCAATTCGACGCGCGTTAGCTGGCGGCGAGATAGACAGCGCAACTCGAATGCTTGGTCGTGCGCACGAAGTTCGCGGTGTGGTCATTGAAGGTGACCAGCGTGGACGCACCATTGGTTTCCCCACAGCAAACGTAAACATTCCAGCGGGAATGTGCCTGCCAGCCGATGGTGTGTATGCAGGTATCTATAGGCGTCCCGACGGAACTGAACATTCGTGTGCCATCAACTTGGGTCGACGCCCAACGTTTTATGCCAACCAGGATTATTCATTACTTGAGGCATACCTTCTTGATTTCACCGGTGATCTGTATGGCGAAGATGCAGCGGTGCAGTTTGTTGCATTTCTCCGAAGCGAAAAACAATTCGGTGGTCTTGACGAATTGAAAGACCAGTTAGTCAAAGATATTGAAAGTGCGCGTGCAGCAGTGTTGGCGCGACGCAGTAACTAAGCAACGCCACCTGGTTCTAACAACTTGTACGCAGTGTTGCGCTGTGCAAGTTGTCGACGCAACGGAGCCACCACTTCGCTGAAACGGCCTTCTGTCATTGCCTGGCCATGATTTGCACCAGCAGCTCGCGAGATGTTCTCGTCCATCAAGGTTCCGCCAAGGTCGTTGCAGCCTGCTTGTAGCAATTGTGCAGTTCCGTGGGTTCCAATTTTCACCCAACTTGCTTGCACGTTGTCTATGAGGCCGTCATAGAAGATTCGTCCGATGGCATGCATGAGGATTGTTTCTCTAAACGTTGGACCACGACGTGACTTGCGCTGCAAATAAATTGGCGATGCCATGTGAACGAATGGCAATGGAATGAATTCGGTGAAGCCACCGGTTTCTTTCTGTAGATCTCGTGTCACCATCATGTGTTTTGCCCAGGCATCGGGGTGTTCCACACTGCCGTACATGATGGTGATGTTGGAGTGAAGCCCAATGGAATGTGCTTGACGATGGCACTCCAGCCATTCCTCTGTATTCACTTTGTCTGAACACAAAATGGCTCGCACGTCATCATCCAGAATTTCTGCAGCAGTTCCTGGTAGCGACGCAAGGCCGGCTTCCTTTAGGCGAAGCAGATAATCACGGAGTGATTCACCATTGCGGTGTGCTCCTTCTGTTACCTCAAGTGCAGTGAAGCCGTGCACGTGCATGTCTGGAACTGCAGCTTTCACGGCGCGTGTGACATCGATGTAGTAGTCGCCGTCAAAGTCCGGATGAATTCCGCCTTGCAGAGTTACTTCGGTGGCACCAAGATCCCATGCTTCACGAGCGCGCTCTGCGATGTCGTCAAGCGTTAGTAGATACGGAGTGCCACGAAGGTTCAGTGATAGTGGACCTTTTGAAAAACCACAGAACTTGCACTTATACGTGCACACGTTGGTGTAGTTGATGTTGCGGTTGTGCACCCACGTGACAACGTTGCCCACTGCATTAAAGCGCAATTCGTCGGCGTAGTCGGCAATGAATCCCACCTCTGGTCCGCGTGCACGGAACAGGTCAATCACTTCTTGTTCGCCGAGTTCTTGACCGCTGCGATGCCCTTCGATGATTTCTGCAATTCGCCCGCGTGCAAAAGGGCGTGGATGTGGAACCAACGACATGGGCTTCACGTTTGAACCTGAGTACCACTGTGTTGATTTGTGGCCAACGAGAACTACTTCTGCACCATCGTGAACAACATCTGCTGCAGTGACTTTCTCTGGCCAAATTGCACCCGGGTCGTCACGGCCGACGCCTTCGGCATCGGTGCGATCCATAACAGGGAAGTGCAAGTTTGTGTCCAGCCATTTCTCTGGAGCTGTTGCGAACTCGGGATAAATGGTGAGACGTGGCGCAAGTGCAAAACCACGATCTTCTGTGACATCGCGCAAGCGATCAAGCGCCGGCCATGGACGCTCTGGATTGACATGGTCTGCCGTCACAGGTGACACGCCACCCCAGTCATCAATGCCTGCATCAAGCAGCACGCCGAAATCATCGGAAAGGTTTGGTGGTGCTTGCAGATGAACATCGGGCGGAAGAATCAAACGCGCAACAGCGATGGACCACAGATATTCGTCTTCTGGGCACGGCCGTGCTTTGTGCATTGCCGTTCCAGCTTTTGGCAAGAAGTTTTGAACAATGACTTCTTGTAGATGGCCATAACGCATGTGGGATGCGGCAAGTAATGCCAATGCGTCTAAGCGGTCGCGACGGTTCTCACCAATGCCGACGAGAATTCCCGATGTAAAGGGAATGGCAAGTTCGCCAGCAAGACACAATGTGTCAATACGGCGCTGTGGTTCTTTGTCTGGTGCGCCACGATGACATTCCAAATCGTCTCGCAACGATTCCAACATCATTCCTTGCGACGGTGAAACTCGACGGAGCATTGCCAACTCGTCTTCGTACAAAGCGCCAGCATTTGCGTGTGGCAATAAGCCGGTTTCTTTCAGAACAAGTTCGGCCATGTCGTGCAAGTAATGCACGGTGGAGTCGTAACCGTTCTCGCGCAGCCATGTTGCGGCGACGTCGTAACGAAGTTCGGGCCGTTCACCCAACGTGAACAACGCTTCGTGACAACCTTGTCGGGCACCTTGACGAGCAATTGCCAGAATGTCTTCCGCCAACAGATATGGCTTTTCCAATCGAGCAGGTGGCTGGGCAAACGTGCAGTACCCACACTTGTCGCGGCACAACATGGTGAGAGGAATGAAGACTTTTGGCGAGAACGTAATTCGTGTGCCGTGTGCGGCATCGCGAATGGTGCGTGCACGAGACATGACGTCATCGAGTGGTGCATTCTCAAGATCGGACAGGAAGTCCGGAGAGAACGGGAGTGACGAAAGAAGTTCGTCGCGAGAGAACTGGCGCAACAAGACAACACCTTTCAGGCGAGTACGGACGGATGAGTTTTGCCAGTGCCGGTCGAACGCCTGAGGGCGAGTTAGAAAGTGCCTCCACGCGGTCGTGTTGACCGAGCAGTCATATCTTATGCCTCGAGGTCGGTGGAATCTGCGTTGGAGATGGCTTCAAACATGGCCGACACGTTGTGGCTGGTCATGGGGACACGATGGCCCGTGCGGCTTATGAAGCTGAGTTGAACGCCGGTGGCGGGGTCGACAGCGGCAAACACCTGCTCGTGCCCTTCGCTATCCACCACAATGTCGGTGAGGCGGGGGATTCCAGCAGAGTCAAGAGCATCTCGCGTGATACCGGCATTAAAGACTTCAATGGCGATGTGCTGAACACCAGAACCGTGTTCAGAGAGACGGCGATGAACTGCTGGATTGTGATTGGGTCCAACCAGAACAACGGTGACGCCACCAGCCACAGCATTGATCACTTCCGAATCATCTGTTGAAGAAGTGGTGAAGCCAAGTCCGTTAAAAAATTCGCGAGCAGCCTCTACATCTGCAACAGCGACAACAACGTGGTCAATGCGCACAGCAACAGTGTCAAGTTCGCTTCGTGTCCGAGCACCTGCATCTTTTGTAGGTGTTGGTTCGGTGCGTGATTCGGCGGCTTCAATGCGATGCGTCTCGGACAACAAGGTACGAAACAGTTGTTCTGCAAAATCTGCATCGACACCTGCGTCAATGGCCCACTGGCGTCGCGTTTGCAATACGTCGCGCACACGTTGCGGCTGAATAATGGAATCGCCGGAATGTCCTTTAGTTTCTGCCACTTCGCGAACAATGTTGATGCGTTGTGCCAACAGTTGCACTAGTGCCGCGTCTAGTTCGTCAATGCGCGCACGAAGGTGGGAGAGATCGGCCATGATTATTTGTCTGCATTCACGAGTCGTTCAACATGTTTTGCTAGCACATCGATCTCAATGTTGACTGCATCGCCTATTTTTCGGTGACCAAGGGTGGTGACTTCGGCGGTATGTGGAATGACTGCGACTTCAAATGTCTCATCAGTGAGGTTGAACACGGTGAGGCTGATGCCATCAACGGTGCAGCTTCCTTTTTCTACGACGTACTTCATCAAGTCGCGAGGAATGCGCACGACCAACTGAGGAACGGGGGAGACGATCTCGCCCACTGCATCCACGTGGCCAAGAACAATGTGGCCACCGAATCGTCCATTGGCTTGCATAGGGCGCTCTAGGTTCACGGGGTCGCCCGGCTGCAGGTGGCCAAGATTGGTGCGCGAGTAGGTCTCCTCAGAAACGTCAGCCACCCACCAGTTGGGGCCTTTCTCCACCACGGTGAGACAGCAGCCGTTCACAGCAATAGAGGCGCCGATTCCAGAGTCCTCCAGCACGGTGGTGGCGGAAATGGTGAGTTTGGCGCCATCTCGGGCGGCGACAGAGCCCTTTTCTTCAACAATTCCGGTGAACACCCTGAGGAGACTAATAGCCAGATGGGGTTGTAGGCACTGGGGAAAGGCTCCTAGCCTTGAAGAGTCTCCGTGGGCCCTGGCGCGCGGACGATGTTTGTCTCAACAGTTGGGACAAACGCCCTCTCGTACAAGAAGGAAAAGAGGCCTCCAATGTCGAAGAACGACACCATTGCAACGTACCGTCAGCACGGCACCGACACAGGTTCACCCGATGTGCAGATTGCGCTCCTTACAGACCGCATCAACCACCTCACCGCACACCTGCAGACCCACCCCAAAGATCACCACAGCCGTCGTGGCTTGTTGATGTTGGTTGGTCGTCGTCGCCGCATGCTCGATTACGTCCGCGACCGCGACATTGCTCGCTACCGCGAACTCATTGCAAAACTCGGCCTTCGCCGTTAATTCAGTTCTCCGCCAACACTTCATATTGTTGTCGGTTGTCAGTCGAGAGTTCCGCGCCACCAATGTTTGTGCGCGGGGTTGACGACTGGGAACCGGCGTTTGTTGGTGGACAACACAACAAAACATAAATAAAGGGAGTTCCCATGGCTGACGCAATTCGCGTATCCGCACCCGTGTCGGGTTCAGACAAGACCATCACGTTCGAGACCGGAAAGCTTGCAACACAATCGCAAGGCGCCGTTATCGCAACAATTGGTGGCACCACCGTTCTTGCTACTGCAAACGCCGCTCGTGGCGTGCGCGATGGCATTGACTTTTTCCCACTCACCGTCGACGTTGAAGAGCGTGCGTATGCAGCAGGAAAAATTCCTGGCGCATTCTTCCGCCGCGAAGGTCGCCCATCCGAGCAGGCAATTCTCACCTGCCGTTTGATTGACCGTCCACTTCGTCCAGCATTCCCAGACGGCTACCGCAACGAGACACAAGTTGTTATCACCGTTGTTGGTGTCGACATGGAAAACCCACACGACGTCATTGCAATCAATGCATCGTCTGCAGCTCTTATGGTGAGCGGTATTCCATTCGAAGGACCAATTGGTGCTGTTCGCATGGCGTTCTCGCAGGACGGCGAATGGGTGCCACATCCAACATACGCAGAAGGAAACAACGGAACATTTGAAATCGTTGTTGCCGGTCGCGAGCTGGACAACGGAGACGTCGCCATCATGATGGTGGAAGCAGGCGGAACCGAAAAGGCTTTCGAGTTCTACGCAGACGGTGCGCCAAAGGTCTCAGAGCAAGTCATTGCAGATGGCCTTGAAGCATCAAAGCAGTGGATCAAAGAATCAATTGGATTGCAGCGTCAACTTGTTGCCAGCATCATCGCAACACGCGGACCAATTGCACCGCTTGAGTACACACCAGTTCTCGACTACACCGACGAAATCTTCGCAGCAGTTGAAAAGGTTGCAACATCAAAGTTGGCAACTGCCATCACTATTGCATTGAAGGCAGATCGCAACGCTGCAACAGACGCAGCGGCTGCAGAAACTGTTGCTGAATTGTGTGGCGAAGGTTCACCATTTGCTGGTCAAGAAAAGGCTGTCAAGGAAGCTGTCCGCAGCCTCACCAAGAAGCTTGTTCGTAAGCGTGTTGTTGAAGAGGGCATTCGTATCGATGGTCGCGGTCCACGCGACTTGCGTCCGTTGTCTAGCGAAGTTGGCATCTTGCCTGCAGCACACGGCACCGGCTTGTTCCAGCGCGGTGAGACACAAGTGTTGAACGTTTGCACACTTGCAATGCCACGCATGAACCAAATGTTGGACACATTGGGTCCAGACAACGAGAAGCGTTACATCCACCACTACAACATGGCTCCATGGGCAAACGGAGAAACCGGTCGCGTTGGTTCGCCAAAGCGCCGCGAGATTGGTCACGGTGCACTGGCAGAGCGCGCACTTCTTCCAGTCATCCCAAGCCAAGATGAATTCGCATACGCCATTCGTTTGGTGTCTGAAGTGTTGTCATCAAATGGCTCCACCTCCATGGCATCGGTGTGTTCATCCAGCTTGTCGCTGATGGACGCCGGCGTGCCCATCAAGGCTCCTGTGTCTGGTATCGCAATGGGTCTCATTTATGCAGAGGGCAAGTACCTCGCACTCACAGACATCCTCGGTGCAGAAGACGCATTCGGTGACATGGACTTCAAAGTTGCAGGAACCGCAGATGCAGTCACCGCGTTGCAGTTGGACACAAAGATCGACGGCATTCCAGCCGACGTTCTTGCATCTGCATTGCAGCAGGCACGCGATGCACGTATGGCAATCCTTGAGTCAATGAACTCGGCAATCGCTGCACCACGTGCAGAAGTTGGCGCAACTGCTCCGAAGATTGTTTCGTTCAACATCCCAATGGACAAGATTGGCGAAGTCATCGGACCAAAGGGCAAGGTCATCAACACCATTCAGCAAGAGACTGGTGCAGACATTGCAGTAGACGACGACGGCGCAGTCGGAATTGTCACCATTGGTTCACCAGACAGCTTCCGTGTGGAAGAGGCACGCGATCGCATTCTCGCAATCGTTGATCCTCCAACCGCAGAGTTGAATGCCATCTATAACGGTCGCGTTGTTAGCACCACAAAGTTCGGCGCATTCGTCAACATCCTTCCTGGACGCGACGGACTTGTTCACATCTCGAAGTTGGGCAACGGCCAGCGCGTCAACAATGTTGAAGACGTCTTGAACTTGGGCGATGAAATCCGCGTTCGCGTTGACGACATTGACGACAAGGGCAAGGTCAGCCTCACACCAGTGGACGATGAAGGTAACGACATCCCAGGTGGCGGCGGAGGCGGTGGCGGCGAACGCCGTGAGCGTCGTGACCGCGACGACCGTGGTGGACGCGACCGAGACCGTGGTGGTCGTGGTGGACGCGATCGTGACGACCGTGGCCCACGTGAACCGCGTGAACCACGTAGCGATGCACCAAAAGAAGTGTCATTCGAAGACGAATTCGAAAACGAACTTCGCTCGGAACTCGGTGACCTTGGTCCCGACAACCGCAGCGACCGTAATCGTCGCCGTCGATAACACCCTCTAACGGCTACGGTGACTCCCATGATTCGAGTGGGAGTTGTCGGAGCCGCAGGAAAAATGGGTGCAACGGTGTGCGACGCAGTCGCTGCCGCTGATGGACTACAACTTGCTGCCGCTGTCGACGTTGTCGGCGGCGGCGGTGTTGTTCATGGGCTCACTATCGCCTCAGACCTGAAAGCTCTTGCCGATGCACAGTGTGATGTGGTGGTGGACTTCACCGTTGCAGATGCTGCGCGTCAGACCTTGCCATGGCTTGCGCTTCACGGCATGCACGCCGTAGTTGGAACCACTGGGTTTTCAGACGACGACATCGCATCGTTTGGTAAAGCGTTCACTGGAAGCAATTGCTTGATTGCTGCCAATTTCGCAATTGGGGCAGTGCTCATGATGAAGTTCGCCGAACAGGCTGCACCGTATTTTGAAACCGCTGAAATCATCGAGTTTCATCACAACGCAAAGCAAGACGCACCAAGCGGTACAGCAATGGCCACTGCACAACGCATGGCAGCCGCAAGTAGAGAATGGGCGGCAGACCCAACGAAGCACGAAGTAATTCCTGGTGCACGTGGTGGTGTTGGCCCCGGTGGCATTCACGTACACGGAGTTCGCATGGTGGGTATGACGGCGTCTCAAGAAGTCATTTTGGGAACTGCTGGTCAAACATTGGTGATTCGCCACGACAGCAACGACCGCGTGAGTTTTATGCCAGGTGTTGTGTTGGCATGTCGCAAAGTGGCATCGCTGGGCGATCGTCTCACCATGGGTATTGATTCACTTCTGTAAAAGCAAAAGAGCCTGTCCCGCCGAAGCGGAACAGGCTCTTGTTGAAATCAGTTACTACTTAGCTCAGTGCTTTGATAGCTGCGTCGTAGTTTGGTTCGTTAGCAATGTCTGACACCAATTCGGTGTGAAGAACTTTGCCGTTTTCGTCGACAACAACAACTGCGCGTGCAAGAAGGCCATTGAAGGCGCCTTCGTTCAACAACACGCCGAATGCGTTTCCGAATCCGCCACGGAAGCCAGATGCATTCTGAACATTGGTGAGACCTTCGGAACCACAGAAGCGACCTTGTGCGAATGGAAGGTCGTTCGAGACGCAATACACAACGGTGTTCTCAAGTGACGATGCAATCTCGTTGAAACGGCGAACGCTTTGAGCACATGTTGGTGTGTCCACGCTGGGGAAGATGTTGAACACAACACGCTTGCCAGCGAGGTCTGCATTGCTGAAGTCCTGCAAGGTTGCTGCGGTGAGTGTGAATGAAGGAAGCGATGCGCCCGGTGCTGGGAGATCGCCAACGGTGTTGACGGGGGTGCCGCCGAATGATGTCTGTGCCATGCCCGAGAGCATACGGCGCAGATGAACTCATGCTTCAGGGACGCCAGGGGACTTTCGGCGAGAGGTCTGAAAGAAGGTGATACCGAACAGGATTCCCACAATCCACCATTGGTATTGGTCAATCCAATCCAGGGTGGCACGGATCTCATCTTCGAACGCCTTCCCGCCGTACCAGAGAACAATGAGGCGGAAAATGATTCCTGCAATGACCGACGTAAAGAACTTTCTGGGCGCCATTTTTAGATGTCCCACCAGCAGGCAAACAATGTTTGACCCGGGCATGAAGAACACTGCGACCCAACCAGCACGAATGGTGGCGGCTTCGGTCCATCGATAAATGCGTGGCATTTCGCCAACCTGAGATTCGGTCCATCTGAGTGCACGTTCTCCGAAGAGGCGTCCTACATAGAACAACGCTGCGGCTGCAATGAGAAGCCGGATGAAACCAATGGTGAAGAACGGCAGAGGGTCTATATAGGGAACCGAACCAAACAGATTTCGGTTTCGACTGCTCAACGCAAGGATGAGAGCGGGCCGGTCGTCCACCAGTGCAGGGCCAATGTTGGTGCCAATAGTGCCGATGGCGAACAAGAACGACGTGAAGACCACCAGCAGTTTGCGCATCTGTAGAACGGTATCGGGTTCAACCTTTCGATAGTCGGCAGGTAATTGCTACGGTTTTCACCACGAGGCGGGTGTCCGCCCAAACAAAGGGGACTTTATGAAGGGCTTAATGCAGCCAACTCAGTTGACCATCAATTACTTGTTTGATCGTGCTGAGAAGTATCACCCCGAAAAGAACATCATCACCGCCACTGCAACTGGCATCGAGCGCACCACATATGGCGTGTGGGCAGACCGCACACGTCGTCTTGCCACCGTGTTTGATCAGTTAGGTATTTCAAAGCACGGTCGCGTTGGAACATTCGCATGGAACACGCAGCGCCACCTTGAGTTGTACTTTGCCGCACCGTGTAGTGGTCGTGTTGCTCACACCTTGAACATTCGTTTGTTCCCAGAGCAACTCACGTACATCGTGAATCACGCTGAAGACGAAGTCATTTTTATTGACACATCGATTTATCCATTAATTGAGCCACTGTTGTCAACGTTCACCACCGTGAAGCATTTGGTGTTTATGTATGACGGCAAGGGTGAAGTGCCAACATCGGTGCCTGGTTACACCGTGCATGAATATGAAGCGTTGCTTGCAAATGCGAAGCCCGCACAATGGCCCACCGACATTGACGAAAATCAAGCAGCCGCTATGTGTTACACGTCTGGTACCACTGGAAACCCGAAGGGCGTGGTGTACAGCCATCGCAGTACGTACTTGCACACCATGGGCACCATGATTGCCGACTCTGTTGGTGTGTGTGAATCCGACATCATCTTGCCGGTTGTCCCCATGTTCCATGCCAACACGTGGGGTCTTGCGCACGCGGGTGTTGCTACAGGTGCAGACCTTGTAATGCCTGGCCCAGATTTGTCTGGTCCTGCGGTTGCGAAATTGATTGTTGATGAGAAGGTCACGGTTGCAGCTGGTGTGCCCACCATTTGGATGGCTGTGTTGCCAGAGTTGAAAGGCAAAGACACATCATCACTGCGTTGCATTCCATGTGGTGGCTCTGCCGTACCAAAGGCTCTCAGTGAGGCATATCGTGAACAAACTGGTCTTCCTATTTTGCAGGCATGGGGAATGACAGAGACCAGCCCTATCGCTGCGGTTTGCACGTTGTCGAAGGCAGACCGTCAACTTCCACAAGAAGAGCAGGCTGAATTGCGCACCACTGTTGGTCTCATTGCATTCGGTGTTGAGATGCGCGTTGTAGAACCTGGCACCACCACACCATTGCCGTGGGATGGCGAATCAAGTGGAGAATTGCAGTGTGCAGGGCCCTGGATTGCTGCCAACTATTACAACGATCCACGTTCTGGTGAAAGTTTCACCGAAGACGGTTGGTTGCGCACGGGAGACGTTGCCGTTGTGGATGCGAAGGGCCGTATTCGACTTGTTGACCGTACAAAAGACCTCATTAAGTCTGGTGGAGAATGGATCTCGTCGGTCGATGTTGAAAATGAATTGATGGCGCATCCAAAAATTGCTGAAGCCGCGGTGATTGGTGTGCCGCATCCGAAGTGGAGTGAGCGCCCGCTTGCATGTGTTGTGGTGAAGCCCGGTGAAACTCTCACCAAAGAAGAAGTGATCGAGCACCTGGTGCCACGCCTTGCAAAATGGCAGTTGCCTGACGATGTGGTGTTCATTCCAGAAGTGCCCAAGACATCTGTTGGAAAATTCTCGAAGAAGACACTGCGCGACCAGTTTGCTGACTATGTGCTGCCCGACGCCTAAATCAAGTTACAAACGACCTGAGGCGATGATTCGCTGAAGGAAAGCTTTGGCACGTTCCGATTGTGGATTGGCCA
>CAZRHK010000019.1:0-21505 GCA_964599815.1 uncultured Bifidobacterium sp.
ACGTGCTCACGGTTGTGTGCGAACCAACCGGTCGTTTACCAGTCACGTTGCCCAAGCGTTTGGAAGATACGCCGGCAGCCGAACATCACCCAGGTCGTAACGGAGCCGCAAAATATCTTGAGGGCCGATTAATTGGTTATCGCTGGTTTGACACCGTGGGTCGTGAACCACTGTTCCCATTCGGTTTCGGACTTGGGTATGCAGATCTTGCAATTAGTGATGCAGCAACAAGTGGTGCTCACGCAGTGACCACAACGTTGACGAACTCTTCAAGCCGCGATGGTGTGCACGTGGTGCAGGTGTATGCGCATTTGGTGAATCGTGATGGTCTTGCATCGGACGAACCAGATCAGCGTCTTGTTGGTTTTGCTCGTGTTCAGGTACCAGCTGGCGCCACGGTTAACGCGATTGTGCAGTTAGACGAAGATGCGTACCGCGCGTGGAACAACAACACCATGTCGTGGGGGCAGTGGAGCGGGGCAGTGGAACTTCGCGTCGGCGATAGTTCGCGCCATCACAGTCACACCTTGCAGGTGCAACTGCCTTAGTGCTTCAGGTGGAAACTCTTGGGGCGCACATAGGGCGAAAAGCCCAATGAACTCAATGCAATTCCAGAACCGGTGTCTTTCACGCCTGTCCACACCAGTGCAGGGTCAACATAATCGCAACGGTTCATGAAGACGGTGCCGGTCTCTAGTTGATTTCCAATTCGTTCTGCCGCTGCAATTTCTTGTGTCCACATCGAGCAAGTGAGACCAAACGGCGAATCGTTCATGAGTGCAATTGCTTCTTCGTCGCTGGACACCGACATGATTCCAATGACGGGGCCGAATGACTCATCGCGCATCACGCCCATGGTGTGATTGACATTCGTCAACACGGTGGGTCCCATGTATGCAGTGCCAGGTGCGGCTGCGGCAAAAGCAGATTCATCTACAAGACAATGTGCGCCAGCAGTAATGGCATCGCGAACTTGTGCCCGCACAAACTCTGCAGCGGCGGTGTTCACCATGGGGCCAATTGTGGTGGCGGCATCAAGTGGATGACCAAGAACATATTGACGCGTGAGGTCAACAAATCCGTCGACAAAGTCTTTGTATACGGATTGGTGAACGTAAATGCGCTCGATGCCACAACATGATTGGCCACTGTTGAAGAAAGCACCGTCTACGTTCTCAGCAATTGCAAGTTCCAAGTTTGCATCGGCACGAACATACGACGGATCTTTGCCGCCAAGTTCAGTTCCCACTCCAATGAATCGCCCAACCGCGGCGCGTTCCATTGCGGCACCACCGTTAACGCTTCCAGTGAACACCACAAAATTGATGCGTGAGTCGCCAATCATCTTTTCAACATGTGAATGGCTCGCGTGAATATGTTGAAACACTCCGTCTGGAAATCCTGCGGCTTCACACGCCTGACTGAACCGTTCCGCACACAACAGGGTTTGTGAAGCGTGCTTCATGATGACGGTATTGCCAGCTAATAGCGCTGGGATCATTGAGTTAATGGCTGTGAGATACGGATAGTTCCACGGCGCCACGATGAGCACTGTTCCTACTGGTTCGCGTCGAATGAACTTGGTGAAACCGTCCATCTGCGGAACAGCGATATCTCCAAGATTGTCCGGCGCAATAGACATCATGTGACGCGCACGTTCTTGCGCGCCGCGGAGAATCTCATTGGGGGTGTAACGAATGGGGCGACCCATTTGCAGGGTGATCTCGTGGGCTATGTCTGCAACATTCGTTTCAAGCCATTGCACCATTCGCTCGCACAGAGCGATTCGCTGATTTAGCGGAGTTGAACGCCACACACGTTGCGCAGCTGATGCACGTGTCAACACATGTTCAACATGTGCATCATCTGCGAGTGGGCGTTCTGCAACAACAGAACCGTCAATGGGGGAGTAAATGGTGTGTACGGCGGTCACGACGTACCAGTCTGCTACTTATGTGGTCTATGCGGGCACAATTGCGCGACGCACAGGGCGGTCCCAGCCTGGTTGACCAGTTGGTTTCGGACTTGGCCAGAGACCTGGGCCCATCTCCACAATGCCGTGGTGCGTTGAGTAATCACCCATCAAGTTGAGGAATGGCACTGCATCGAATTGTTCGGGGCCAAGAACTCCCGTTCCACTCCATGAACCATTTGCCATCAACTCAAGTGCAATCACAGGGCACACTGCTGTCTGCCACAACACGGCCTGTGAACCCCATTCACGCATTGTGGTTTCGTTATCTGCCACGTGATACAAGTACACCTCGCGCGGTTTGCCATCTGCGATTCCGCGTACCCATGTTCCTGCACATGTCTTGCCATGCATTAAGTGACCAAGCTTTGCTGGGTTTGGAAGTACAGCTGCGAGAACATCTCGAGGTGCAACAGCAACGTCACCGACACGAATCTTCTCCGTGCTATCTAGTCCGAGATAGGCAAATGTTTTCAACCAGTCAATGAATTCAGCACCAAGTCCGTATTTGAACGTGACGCGTTCACAGTTGACTCCACGCGGAATGAGAATGACTTCTTCGTGCTCTACGTTCACGCATTCCACGGGGCCAATGCCAGCAGGGAAGTGGAACACTTCGGGTTCGCTGAAACAGTCAGTGGTGTACAAGCCCTTGTTCTTTTCCCACACAATGGGCGGATTCAAACATTCTTCAATGGTTGTCCAAATAGAGAACGTTGGTGCAAAGTCGAATCCGTCAATGGAAAGGTTTGAACCGTCGCGCACACCAATCTCGTGTACCTCATCGAAAATGTGATCGGCTGCATAACGTGCAAACACGTCGCTAAGACCTGGTTCTACACCCATGCCAACAAGCGCAAGAATGCCGCGCTCTTTCCATTTTTCATGGGCATTTAATTGATCTTCACCAAGGGGAATGCCCACTTCGTTATACGGATTAGTGGGGTGCGGCTTGCTGAGGTTCATAGCCATGTCCATGTAGCTGCACTTGGCTTGGTAGCACGCTTCAAAAATTGTTTCGTTAAAGCGAGGGTCGCACGCGTTTACAACAACGTCTGCTTTTGTTCGCTCAATCAGTGCCACTAACTGTGCAACATTGCCGGCGTCTACAACTTCTGGAGAGAACTTTCCGGGGTCATCCAACTCGGCGATGGCTTGTTCAGCACGCTCCCGAGAAATGTCGGCCAACACAAAGGAGTCGAAAAAACTCCTCGTTTCGGCAATAGAGGCCATTGAGGCCCCGACTCCACCAGCTCCTACGACGAGGATTTTCATTGTTCTCACGGCTCCGGACACACGTATGTGTCGATTTGTTTACGTTGCCCTCAGACTATCCCAGTTCGGTTACCAGTCGCGTTCACGAAGGTACTCATCGAGTTGCACAATGAATTCCGTTTGCGACCCCGTCTCTGGGCCGGCCATGGGGCGATGTGAGCGCACATGGGTCAGGGCCTCGTTCATCTCCATTCCAAGAAGCATGAGGACTGCGGTAGCTGTGGTGCCGGCTCGGCCAATTCCTGCTGCGCAATGGACAAGAACATTGTGGCGATTACACACCTGATCGGCCACTAGTTCAACGAATTCCAATGCGCCGTCTAGCGATGGATAGGTGAGGTCGGGGATGGGGAACCACAGGCCACCTTTCCCCACATTGGATCGGTGCCAGTCCACATACGTGTCGTATCGGCCCACGAGTTCGTGTTGTTCCACCAAACACACCACGGTTCCAATGTTGTGTCGTTCTCGCACTTCTTGAACATTGGGTGCAACATGATGCTTTCCGCACAACCACAATGACCCCACCGCACTGGGTACAGGAACTTCGTGAATACCACCATCGGTATTGAATGGGGTCGTCATAAAAGAAACCGTAGTCCTCGCAACATGAAAAGATGGTGAGGTGCCGTTACCAGTGATGTCAGACATTCAGCCGTGGGCCGACCCAGCAGTCGTGAGCATGAATCGCTTGCCGATGCGAACACCACTCATTCCTTTTCGCGATGTTGATGAAGCGCGTGCAGGTAGCAGAGAGAAGAGCCCGTGGTTCAAGAATTTGAACGGCACATGGAAGATCAAACGATTTGACGATGTTTCTCACGTAACGGCGTCGTCGCTGACATCGGATTTTTCGAAGTGGACAAACATTTCCGTACCGGGTAACTGGACGCTCGCCGGCTTGGGTGATCTGCCGCACTACACGAATGTGCAGATGCCGTGGAGTGGTCGGCCACCTGCATTGCCTCCGACTGTTGCAACTGCAGTACACCGCACCACATTCACAGTCTCTTCATCTTGGATGAAGCGGCGCACCATTGTGCATGTTGGTGGTGCAGAGAGCGTTCACATGTTGTACGTCAATGGGGTGTTCGTTGGGTATGGCACCGATAGCCGATTGCCCAGTGAATACGACGTTTCACATGTTGTTCAACAGGGTTCTAATGACCTTGCGATTGTTGTGTGTCGCTATTCAGCGCAAAGTCATGTGGAAGACCAAGACCAATGGTGGATGGCTGGCCTGCATAGAGAAGTGTTTGTGCGTTCACAAGCACATATTGCAATTGACGATATGTCTGTTGTTGCTGGTGTCGCAAAGTCCGGTGCGGGCACTTTGAACATTGATGTGAAAGTTGCGGTACCGGTTCACCAGAAACTGTCGCGCGGCTGGATGATTGTGGCTCAACTTGAAACACTCAATGGGAAGAAAGTGGGCGAACCACGTTCTTCTGAAGTGTCGTGGTTTGACGTTCCGTATGTGTTTGAGGGTCACGTCGCGCGGTTTCGCAATTGGGAGGTAGAGGGCATCTCGCTGTGGAGCGCAGAGAATCCTCAGCGATATCGCGTTGTGTGTGAACTTGTCTCTCCGGAAGATGCAGTACAAGAAGTTGTTTCAGTAGTGACTGGATTTCGCACAGTCCGTATCTCTGGCAACTCACTACTCATTAACGGTGAGCGAGTGATGATCCGCGGCGTCAATAGGCACGACCATCACCCCGACAAAGGCAAAGCAGTCAGTGTTGACGATATGCGTGCCGACTTGGTGTTGATGAAGCAGCACAACGTGAATGCGGTGCGCTGTTCGCATTATCCGAATGACTCTCGATTCCTAGACCTATGTGACGAGTTGGGTTTGTATGTGATTGACGAAGCCAATGTGGAAAGTCACGCGTGGAATACCAGTTTGTGTCATGACCCTCGTTATCGCGATACATGGATGTCGCGAATCACTCGCATGGTGGAACGAGATCGCAATCACCCCAGCATCATTGCGTGGTCGTTAGGAAATGAAGCGGGGTATGGCGCAGTACACGATGCCGCGGCGCAGTGGATTCGCAATGCTGACCCCACACGTCCTATTCAGTACGAGGGGGCTGTCTTCCATGCAGGGTGGGACAATGGAGGTGTTGCTGCCAGTGACATTGTGTGCCCCATGTACGCAACGATTGATGCAATTGTTGAATATGGAAAGAACAGTGCCGGCAAACGACCACTGATTTTGTGTGAGTACAGCCACGCCATGGGTAACTCCAACGGTTCGCTGTCTGACTATTGGCACGCATTTGAAACGACGCCTGGCTTGCAAGGCGGATTTGTGTGGGAATGGAAAGACCACGGAATCACTCAACGTCTAGCCAACGGAAAGAAGCGATTCGCATACGGCGGTCAGTTTGGTGACACACCAAATGATGGCAACTTTGTTGCAGATGGTCTTGTTCATGCAGACCTCACGCCACACCCAGCCATGCGCGAGTTGGCGTGGGTGCATCGACCCGTGTGGGTAACGCGTGGCGGCACAAAAGCAAAGCCAGTACTAGCGATTCAGAATCGCCAGTGGTTCTCTACGTTGGACAACTTCAGCGCTACGTGGGAACTCATTGTTGATGGCGTGATGACAAAGAGTGGATCTCTGAAGGTGCCCAGCATGACGCCGAATTCGCGTTGCACCATGCCGATGCCAACGACGGTGCCAGCGAATGCACGTGAAGCATTTTTATCTGTCACCTGGTCATTGGCATCTGCAACATCGTGGGCACCGAAAGGTCATGTGGTGGCATGGGATCAAGTGGTTCTGCGTAGTGCCAAGCCAGCAACGGTGGCTGTGGCAAAGAAGTCATCGCAAGGAATCTCTGTGTCGCCTCGCGTCACGCTGTGGCGAGCCGCCGTTGACAACGACGGTTTCAAGATGATGCCTCACTTGTGGAATGGCTTTGGAAAATCGTTAGAGCGTTGGCTGCAACAAGGAATCGCTACCGATGATGCAGATGTACTGCAAAGCACCACATCGCAGGTAGAGCGCCCAGATGGTTCTGTGCGTTTTGAACACACGGTGGTGGTTCCTGAAGAATTGCACGACCTTCCTCGCATTGGCGCAACGTTTGATGTGCCAGCCCGATTCACTCATGTTCGCTATTACGGACGCGGGCCACATGAGAACTATCCAGACCGAAATGCGTCGGCGATGGTTGGGGTGTACGAAGGGACTCCAGATGAGTTGCCTTATCTCGTTCCGCAGGAATTCGGTTTGCGAACTGATTGCAGATGGATGGAATTAGTTGACAAGAAAACCGGTGATGTTCTTCGAATTGAAGCAGATGGTTGTCTGTTGCACATGAGTGCCACGAATTACACGGCACGTGATTTGTTTGCTGCCAACGACCAGACCGAACTACGACGCAATCGTGCACTCACTATTCATGTAGACCTCGCGCATCGTGGACTGGGCACTGCAAGTTGTGGACCAGACACGCTGGAGCAATATCGCATCACATCAGGTGTGTATCGCTTCGCGTACGTGGTGTCGCAGCGCTAATCAAGCCTGCATGCGGCGCCAACGGGGCTCACACGCCAACCATCAATAGCTGTTCCTGGTTTACACATAGCCACGACGCATCCGCCAAAACCGCCACCTGTCATGCGTGCGCCGAATACACCAGGAGTGGCGCAGAGTTCGTTTACTACTGCATCCATTTGCGCTGTTGACACTTCAAAGTTGTGCGACAAGCTGGCATGGCTCTCACGCATGAGGTGACCGGCTGTTACGTAGTCACCATTGGAGAGTGCATTAGTAAAATCACGTACGCGTTGATTCTCTGAGATCACATGTCGTGCGCGTCGCGCAACAGTTGGGTTTTCAATACTCAAGATGTTTTTTAATTCCGCTTGACGAAGTGGACCGATGGCGTCTTCAGCATCGGCGCATTCTCGAACGCGGTCGGTGTATTCGGAGCCCTCAAGCGTGCGGTGAGCGATGAACCGCACTACAAACTCCACATCGGTGGGAATCTCAACATGTGTAATACCGAGGGTTGCGCAATCGATCAAGGTTCCGTGACCTTCACGCGCTGATGCTATGCACAGTTGATCCATGATGCCGGTGGGCACACCTGTTGCCATTCGCTCGGCCTGTTGCATTAACAACGCGAGGCTGGTGGGGGAGATGGTGTCATTCAGTGCATATGCAACAGCAAGTTCCAACGCTGCACTTGATGACAAACCCGCCCCTACTGGCACGGTGGTAGACACGGTGCCGTTGATTCCATGTAACGGATTCACCACGCTGGAGACTGCTGACACATAGCGACCCCACGATGGCTGCATGTCTCCATCAAACGGTGCACCAATGGCAACGTGAACAACTCCATCAACATCGTCTGATGCAAGGGTGATGGTGTTGTCTGTTAGTGCGCCTTCTACGGTGGTCCACCTATTGATGGCCATGGGAAACACAAGTCCACCGGTGTAGTCGGTGTGATCTCCAATGAGATTCACTCGACCCGGTGCACGAGTTTTCATTCTTCTATTGCCTGTCGTAGTCGTGCAGCAACATCGGCAGGGTCAACTGGGTTGAAGTATTCACCTGTTGCTACTTCAACACCAGCGATGTATCGCGGCACACGGTTTGCGCGCCATGGTGATACCAATTCCATGTTCAGCCACGCGTCTGGCCAATCACCCGATGTGCGCGGTGCTTGGTTCCACCACATCATGTATGGAGCTTCATCTTCAAACAATGTGTTGAACGCTGAGAATGTTGTGCGCAAGGCGCGAATAAGACCCATTGATTGACTGTCGTTCATTGACGGAAGGTCTGGGACGCGTTCTGTTGGTGCAAGTCGTAATGACACGGGATGTATTGATGCATGCTCTGTCCAGAGTCTCCATCCGTCTATCTCAAAGACAAGTCGATTTCCAGGATTTTCATCTGGTGTCCATTGATTGCGCAGTTGAGTTGCAACACGTTCTGGAACGTGGTCGAAAGCGTAGATCTGCCCGTGTGGGTGGGAGATGGTGGCACCAATTTCTGCACCACGGTTCTCGAAAATGACGACACATTCACCGTTGGGAAGATTGCGCAATGCCCGAGTGCGTTCAGCCCAGGTGGCAACAAGTTCATCAAGGTGGCGAAAACTAATGGTGGCTAATGACTCATCATGGTTTTCTGAGTACAAAACAACTTCGCAATATCCGGCATCAAGCGCGGGCCATCTGTTGGGAAATACGCGAACCATGTAGGGCTCTGGCGCTTCAAGACCGCCAACACAAAACGGGCAGCCGTCTGATGGAAGATTGGGGCGATGTTGACGATCGGCGACAATGTGCACCACTGTTCCGGTGTGTGGGTCAATACGAATCTCGCGCGTCATGAAGAAATCACTGGTCCCACTTCAAGAATGAACGATGACTCTGGCAACAGCGCTGGCATAGGGAGACCAATATTTGCTAACACGGCACCAGACACAGTGAATTCTTTCTGATTCACCCAATCAGGAAGTTGGCGATGCAATGCCCAACGCGGTGAACCGAGGTGAACAAGCGACACGGTGTATGCAGATGCAACATTCACGGGAAGTCGTAGCGGTGCCGAGTGATTACTTGGTCCACTACGCAAGCGACTCACGGAGAAGACTCCGTGCTCTTGGTTAGCCGACATCACACCACGAATATCGATAGTGGAATCTGAGTGGTCAACGCGAATGAAGTCTCCGCGATGAATGAGTGAACGGTGCTGCTTGTAGAAATCGATGACATGTGCGAGTTGTTGTTCTTCTCGTTCCGTGAGGTTCAAAAGGTTCCATTCCACTCCAAGCCAGCCGAACAGTGCAGTGGCGGCACGGAAAGACAAGGCGTGCTTTCTGCCAGTGGTGTGACACGTTGGGGAACCAATATGGCTGCCCAGCATGTCTGGTGGAATGAAAGTGGTGAGGCCTTTTTGAATCTCAAGACGATCTAAAGCATCAATGGAGTCGCTTGCCCAGAACCGTTCTGCCCATTGCGCAACACCCATATCTATTCGGCCGCCACCAGACGCACACGATTCAAACTGAACGCTTGGGTGTGCGAACTTCAAACTTGAGAGAAGTTCGTAGAAGCCGCGGGTTTGATGATGCGTGGCTCCGGCAACAAGAGGGCGGTTGTGATCCCACTTCACAAATGAGATTTTGTACGTGCGCAATAACGCATCAATTTTTTCAAAGAGATACTCACGGACATCTTCTTGCGACATGTCAAGCACAAGTTGGTGGCGTCCTAACAACGCATCGTCACGCATTCCATCTAGTACCCATTCGGGACGTAAGCGATATAGGTCGCTATTGGGGTTCACCATTTCTGGTTCAAACCACAATCCAAAATCCATTCCCAGCGACGTGACGTGAGAGATGAGTGGTTCTAATCCATTGGGCCATACAGAATCATCAACCCACCAGTCGCCAAGCCCTGCAGTGTCGTTGCGGCGTCCATGAAACCAACCATCGTCAAGGACAAAACGTTCAATTCCTACACGTGCGGCAACGGTGGCCAAATTCTTCAATGTGTCCAAATCGTGGTTGAAGTACACCGCTTCCCATGTGTTTAGAACTACTGGTTTTGGTGATGATGTACGGAATGACCGCAAGTACTGATGAAATTGCTGAGAGGCCTTGGTAAGTCCCTGTGATGAGTACGACACCACTACATCGGGCGCGTTGAAATCGGGATCGTCATCAAGAATGACTTCGTTTGGGAGAAGCAACTCGCCAGCATGGATTGTCTTCAAGGTTTCGGAAATACCGTCACACATGATGCGAAAGTTTCCGCTCCACGCAACATGGACGCCCCAAACTTCACCGGTTTGTTCCGTGAACCCGGGTGTACCAGCAAAGACAACGCCAAGTTGTTCATGAGACGTGCGACCGGATCGGTTTTCGAGTATCTGTTTCGTGCGACCCCATGTGGTTCGTTGTTGCACTGCTTCCATTGCGTGTCGACCACCAAGGGTGAGTATTTCATTGGCGTGTCCACCAATAGGGAGACAAGTGTGGACTGAATTAATGGAGACAGCTTCAGTATCTTCATTCGATACTTGTGTAGAGAACACCACCACACCACTGTGATGCAGACGCGCTGTAACAGTCACCGTGATTGCTTCTAGGTGGTCGGCAAGGATGAACTTCAACGAGTCGGATAGTTCTTTGACCGTCACGTACTGCAAGTTGAGTTGGAGGCGTTCGCCCCATCGCGACACCTCAAGTCCGGGTAATCCCATCCATCCTTGTGATGGCAGAGGGACAATTCCGGCAACTACTTCGGTGTCTAGGCCACCACCAACCACGCCGCGCGAAAAGAGTGACGGGTCTAGTTCCTCATCACCAAGAGGGCGACCGAGATGTGCAATGAAGAGAACGTCATTTAACGTGGCGAAGACAACGCTGACATTGTCATTGTGCAAATGCCCAACAATGTCTATCTCTCCGCCCATGGAGATTCATTCTGTCATTGAATGACTAAACGGCACACTCCGAGTCGCCAACTTCGCCAGTGAACGGGCCAGTTTCGCCGTAGTCCACGAAGAAATCTGGGGCTGCATCGGGCTCTGGAACATTGTCCAAATCGCGAAGTCCTTCGGCAACGGCCGTAGCGCCACCAGAGCGAGCCAGCCAGCCTTGGAATGTTTCGCCAGCGGAACGCTCTTCAGCGAATCGACGAATCACGCGTGCTGCACCTTCTGGTGCGTTCTTTGCAGGAAGACGTAGTGCTTTCTCACCAAAGTGAATCTGCTCTTCGCCCACGTAGCCGCCCAGCAACATTTGATAACCAGGCAACGACTTGCCGTGTGCACGACGCTCGGCACCGAAGAAACCAATGTCGCTGGCATGGTGCTGACCACAACTGTTGGTGCAACCTGAGATGTTGATACGAACACCGCCAACTTCGGCGAGTCCTTCTTCTTCTAACTTTTCGCCAATGGCGTTTGCAAGACCGCGTGACTGTGTGACTGCAATGTTGCAGGTGTCTGCGCCAGGGCAAGCAACAACGTCACGTGCCAACTCTGCACCTGGCTTCGCCATACCAATGGCGTCCAACATGTCGTACAAATCGCGCACGTGATCTGGATGAATGCCACGGAACACCACGTTCTGGCGATTGCTCAGGCGAACATCGCTTTGGAAGTGACGTTGAATGCGAGCGAGACCGCGGAATTGATCTGCGGTGATATCGCCAAGGGCTGCGTAAGCAACAACCGACACGGTTCCGTTTGCCGCACCGCGAATAACGCTTGCATTCTCCCAGCGGCGGAAAGGATCACTTGACGACAGTTCCACACGAACGCCTTGACCAATTTGAGTAACTTCGCCAGTTGTTGCACGACCTGCTGGCGCATCGCCCGCAGACACAACTTCTGGTGGAATGCCGCCAGGCCATGTGCTTGACGCTGGAAGTGTGTGGCGAATCTTGATGACGCGACGACGAACTTCGTCGATACCCAACTGGTCAACAACCCACTTCAAACGTGCACGCAACTTGTTGTCGCGGTTTCCAGTTTGATCGAACACGCGTAGCACGGCCTCAATGGTGGGGAGAAGATCTTCCCGTGATGTGAACTCTTCGAGTGCAAGTGCGGGGTGTGGAGTTGCACCCAAACCACCAGCGATATACACGCGGAAGCCGGGCTCAATGGAGCCGTCTTCGTGTTCGCGCACTGTTGCAACAACACCTACGTCGTTAAACATGGCCTGACCACAATCGGTGGAGCATCCAGAGAAGTTCACCTTGAACTTACGTGGCAAGCGTTGGCCTAGTGGGTTGCGAACGAAATGACGGAACACGGCTTCGGCCCACGGAGTGACGTCGACCTTTTCGTAGGGGCATGCGCCGGCGAGGTGGCATGCCATCACATTGCGCACGGTGTCGCCGCATGCCTCACGTGATGTCAAACCAACATCGGCGAGACGACGCAACAAATCTGGAATGCGACGTAGCTCAACAAAGTGGAACTGAATGTTTTGACGAGTGGTGATGTGACCCCATCCGCGTGAGAACTCAACAGCCAAATCGGCCATGACATCGAATTGTTCTGGCGTAATGGAACCTGCAGGCAACTTGATGCGAATCATCTGGTTCGTGCCACCTTGACGCTGACCGTAGATGCCGTTGTTCAAACGCATCACGCGGAAGACATCGTCGGAGATTTCACCATTCAAGAATTGGTCAATTGCCTTTTCGAAACGAGCGATGTCACGAAGTTGTTCTTCGTGTAGGTCGCGCGGAAATGGTGCAGGCGCAATTGCTGGATTTGTGCGAATAACTGGGGTGGTGCTCATGGTGTCCTTCTTTATTCGATTGGTTCGCCCACCTCGCGGAGGGCATCGGCTAGGGCTTGACGAAGTCGTCGAGCGTTGGTGGGTGAGAGGTGCGCAACAAGGCCTTCGCCTGCTTCGCCAATTCGTTCAACGGTGAGTTGTACGCGTGGTTCGGCATCGTCGTAATCGTCGCTCACGGCAACGGTCCACGACAACGGCGTGACATCGTCCATGCCTTCTGGCATATCGCCAAGTTCTATTTGCACAACATCGATAGAGCGTCTCATTGTGCACCCATCGCTTCGGCCGTGTGAGTGAGTGGGCTGATGAATTCGTATGCAGCAACGTCGCCCACCACAATGGTGCTGGGTGCTTTTAGTTGTGCTGCATGCAGTTCACCAAGAGTGGTGCGAGTGATGTGCTGTTCTGCGCGTGTTCCCCAACGGATCGCAGCAACAGGTGTGGTTGCAGATAGTCCGCCGGCCATGAGACGTTGTGCAATGAGAGCACGCTCAGACACACCCATGAGAATCACAATGGTGCCGCCCACTTGCGCAAGCGCTTCCCATGCAATGTGTGACGACCCGCCTGATTCGCGATGTCCTGTGACAACTGTGAAAGCGGGGGAGACGTTGCGGTGTGTGACAGGAATGCCAGCCGCGGCAGGAACGCCGACTGCACTTGTGATGCCAGGAACAACTGTGAACGGGATCTGTGCTTCAAGAAGTGCTTGCGCTTCTTCGCCACCGCGACCAAACACGAACGGGTCGCCACCTTTCAGGCGAACAACGTTCAAACCTTGCGAGCCCAAATGCACCAACAACGCATTGATGAGATCTTGAGGTGTTGGGTTACCTGGCTTCTTGCCAACATCGATGAATTCGGTGCCGGGTTGTGCAAGTTCAAGAATGGAATCGTTTGACAAATAGTCGTGAACAATCACATCTGCTTCTGAAATCAAACGCGCAGCTTTCACTGTGAGAAGTTCCGGATCTCCAGGACCGGCTCCAACAAGATGAACGGTCATTGAGTGACCTCACTGACTTGACGCACCACAGGGCATGCCATTCCAACATCTGTCATGACTTTGGCGATGATGGGTTGCCAATCAACATCTTCAGTTGACTGACCTTCTGCATGAATGCGTGCACGTTCAATGGCAAGTTGCGACACAACGTCTGCAAACTCTGGACCAATGGCAAGCTCTAAATGCGAGCGCAACCACGATGCAAGTGCAGGACTTGCTCCACCTGTAGACACCGTGACCATTAATGAACCGCGACGAAACGCTGCGGGGAGTGTGAATGCGCAACGGTCTGGGTCGTCGGCTGAGTTAATCCAAATGCCGCGTTCTTCACATTCGTCGTAGATGACTTGGTCAACATTTGTGTTGCCAGTTGCCGTGATGACGAGTCTGTACGTGGCGACATCACCTGTTGCGTATTCGCGTCGCACAAGAGTGACAGGAAGGTCTGAGAACTCATCGATGATCTCGGGGGCCAACACCGTCACATCGCCACCGGCGGCCAACAACTGTTGCACCTTGCGATAGGCAATGCGCCCGCCACCCACCACAAGGACGGGCCGGCCGACAAGGTTCAAATTGACGGGAAACTGCATAGTGGAAGCAGGCTATCTAAATCCCGATAAATCCAGTCAGGTTTGTAAAGAATGAAACCCGACAGACCCATGTGCTAACAACGAGGAAAACGTCCCCTATATAGAGGTAAGCCATGTCCCATCGTTTCCGCACCGTTGTTGCTCTCAGTCTCGCCGCCATTTTTGCTGTTTCTGCCTGTGGTGGCGGTGACGCGGTGGACAATGTCGACTCGTTCACAAAGAAGCTGTCGTGGGGCGAATGCACCGGAAAAGATGCACCAGACGATCCCTATGAATGCGCCACGCTGACTGTGCCAGTGGATTATCGCAAGGCAGATGGCGACACCATGAAGATCGCGCTTGTGCGACTTCCCGCTTCAGATGGCAAGGCGAAGGGCATCATCCTCACCAACCCTGGCGGCCCAGGCGGGTCGGGGATTGAGTTCATGTCATGGGCTGGCCGCGAATTGGCCGATTCGCTAGAGCTTCAAAAATTCGACATCGTCGGGTTCGACCCGCGTGGCGTGGACAAGTCGGGTGGAGTGCGATGCATGACAGACAAAGAACTCGACAACTTTTTGTATCTCGACTCCACGCCTGACACACCAGAAGAGAAGAAGCTGGACGACGAGTCAGACAAGTTCGACACTGCATGTACAGACAAGTACGGAACAAAACTGCAGAACTATTCCACCGAATACACAGCACGCGACATGGATGTCATTCGCGCAAGTATGGGATTCGAGAAAATTCATTATTTGGGAATTTCGTACGGAACATATCTCGGTGGTGTGTATGCCACCTTGTTCCCAGATCGTGTGGAATCCATGTTTCTAGATAGTGCTTTTGACCCACAAGGCGACACGTTGGAACAGGAATATCTCACGCAAGCCACTGGGTTTGAAAAAGCTTTCAAGAATTGGGTGACGTGGTGTGAAGACAATGCAGAAAAATGTGCCTTTCATTCTGACGATGTGAAACAAAGCTGGCTCGACTTGTACGACGCGCTAGACAAAGTGTCGCTCGTTGTCGACAAGCGTGATGTCAATCATGAAGTTCTCAATGAAGCCACAAAGTCCGCGTTGTATGCCGAATCGCGGTGGACTCAATTAGCACTCGCTCTTGCAAATGCGAAAGATGGAAATGGCTCAGCGTTGCTGGCGTTAGCAGACGATTACAACGGACGTGGTGACGACGGAAAGTATTCGTCGCAGAATGATGCGTTCTATGTGATTCAGTGTGCCAGTGGTATGGGCCGGCCAACGCCTGAAGACCCCGCCGCATTGGCTAAGAAACTGAAAGCTGCGGCCCCTTGGTATTACCGACACTTAGAGGCAAGCGATTTGGAAGGGCCCGACTGCGAAGAAGGTTTTGGCTCACCAAAACTTCAGGAGATTTCCTACAACGGCCCAGCTCCCATTGTTGTGTTGGGCGGCAAGAATGATCCAGCAACTCCATTCCGTTGGGCGGAAGAGATGGCGGCAAGTCTTGGCGACAACGCACGTCTGCTCGCATTCTCTGGAGAGGGTCACAGTCAGATTTTGGTGTCGCAATGTGTTGATGACATTGCTGGCGCACTTTTCAACAAGGGAACCCTCCCGCCAAAAGGAAAAGTGTGTAAGCCAAATGTTCCATTAGCTCAACCAACGTGGTGGAATGACTCAGTTTCCATTGCCGGTCAACCGTTGGACGCAGAAGTGATGAACTATTACTTCGGTTTGAAACCAGTCAAGGTGTACGCGCAGTATTTCGCTGTACCTGGTTCGGTGGCCGACGTGTTCAAGACCGTGTCTTCGTCGTTGAAGTCAAAGGGCCTGCAGTATTCCGAAAGCGACGAGACAGATCCCACCAAAGCTGGTCAATGGTTTTACGACGGTGTTGACACGTCGAAATTTGTTGGCATCTTGATGTCAAGCCAAGAAGAGCTGAAGAAGTACTCAATGGTTGCACCAGACGGAATTGTTCCCGCTGGTCACTTGGTGGTTGCTGCGTACTACTACCCGTAGTGCGCGGTGACTACCCGCGTGCGGTCAGTGTGGACGCATCGGCCCAGAACGCGTGTGTTCCGCTGCTGATTCGCTCTGGTAACTGAATGGTGGCAATGGGGCCATCGCTCACGTTCAGCGCATCGAACACCATGCAATGGCTGACATCGTTCACTACATCCATGGTGAAAGTGACCAGGTAGCCGTCGTCTTCGCTGCGTTGTACAGGCCTTGGTGCAAACACCGTTTCACTTGCGTACACGCCGGTGGGAAGTTTGTACGACTCTTCGCTTCCTGATTGCACGTTGTGTTTAATGATTCCTTCAAAACCAAACCAACCATCGGCAGGGATGGTGCTGTACACCCACTGGTACTTGCTGCCGCCGAAGCGTCCGTTGATCATTCCGAATTCAGTAATGGTGTCTGACAATGGACCTTCATTCACTTGACCAGTGCGCATGTTCAAGCGCCAGCGGTAGGGCTTGGTCTGCAATGCGAAGAGGTCGAGGAAGCGGAACAAGCGTTGATCCATTGTTGCATCGGGCGGAAGCGATGGTGACGGGTCGAATTGGAAATAACCATCCACCACAATCTCGTCTCCGTCTTCGTATGCGTTAATCCAGTGCAAAACATACGTTGCATCGCATTCAAACCACTTGATGTCTTTTTCAGTTCCGTACCGCGGAATGACACCAAGTCGAGTGGGCATGTCGCGATGGAAGTTTGTTGCATACACGCCCTTTGCAATGAGGTCTTCATTCCAGAACAACGGACAATCATTCAAGATGGAATAGTTCTTGGTGAATGTCATGTCGTGCGGCAGGCGAGGGCCTGGCAGAGGAACTGGCGTGTAGTGCGCTAGTTCGCCCGTTGCAGACAACACGCCGTAATGCATGTATGGGTATTCGGTTTGGTAGTTGAAGAACAGCAACTCGCCAGTGGTCTCATCAACTTTTGTGTGAGCCGAGACTCCGCATTCAGGAAACTTTCCGTTCCACGATGCACGGCCCTCGTCTTCCAGTGTCACTGGATTCATCTGATACAAATCGCCGCACTGATAAAAACTGCTTAACGCAACACCGTTGTGCACCACAATGTCTGTGCTGCTGGCATCTTTCATTCGTGTGCGTGCACCCCAGCCGTCTTGACGTGGTGACTTCAATGGTGACTCAGCCAAACCAGACCACTGTGGTTCTCCGGCTTCAAGTTCTGCAGCTAAACCTTCAGTGCGAACAAACCTGTTGCGATACTCAACGTGTCCATCGCGAAATGAAATGGCATGGATCATTCCGTCGCCATCGAAGGGGTGGTATCTCTCGCGAGCTGGAACTAACGGATTTTCGGTATTGCGTAAATACACACCATTGAGGTCTGACGGAATTTCGCCAGTGACGGGCATGTCTATTGCCGTCCACTCGCGGGTCTGTGGGCGCCACGCACCAGTGCGATACGGGTGTTGATCGTCGTGCGGTAACAGCGATGGCCATTCGTGATTCAACTCAACAGACATAGCGCCCCCTTGCGTGTTGTAGCCCAAACTCTATTCGTTATCCGAAGTAGCGCAAGCGGTGAGGTACTGTCTTCCCCGTGTCGGAACGCGTACCACTGTCGGAGCTCCCAGAGTCCTTGAGGTGGGTATTAACCGAGTTGAATTTGGTCTCACACGACCACACCGTTGACCGCAAACATGTGCAGGTGTTGGGTGAGTGGGTGTTGCGTTTTGGTGCAACTGCAGCGCCGGCGCCGCGCCCTCGGGCATCGCGAGGCCCCACCAAGGCACAACAACGAAGCGAACTCACCAACAAAATGGGGGAGTACTTACTGGCTCATCCAGGGTCCACTCTTGGCGAAGTAGCAACGGCATTGAACGTGTCGGTGGCTGAGGCAACCACGGCGTCGCATCCGGTGGATTGGCTATTGCTTGACGATTCTGAATTAGATGAACCGTCGGAACGTGTGGAATCTGAGACAACGGCGGCAACTCGAGAGCGCGCCAAGGCTGCATTGCAGGCGGCAAGTTTGTTGGTGTCGCCATTGAGTCATCAGAACTACACCGGACTCTTGAAGAGTGGCCGCGTGAAAGGCCCAAGTGTTGCGCGCATTGTGCAGTTGTTCGGTTCGTGGACATCTGCCTGCCATGCGGTGGGCGTGTCTAGTGGAGAACCATTGCGCAACAACTACGAGCGCACATGGACTAAAGACGATCTCTTGGTGTTCGTAGAACGATTTCTTCGCGACGCCACGTATCGCGGAGCGAGTCATCAGTTCGATGTATGGCGCGCAACTGTGAATGGTGCAGAAAAAGTTCCGTCGTTAGGAACAGTGCGCAACATTGTTGGTGGCACATGGAGCGACATTCGCACAACTGCATTGCGACGCATGCGCTCTCAGTGGGCTAGCTAGCAACAACTAATTGTTGACAACGCGTAACTCCATCCAGCGCTTGAATGTTGTGCCCGCTTCCAACACAAGTGGCGCGTCGTTAATGCCGTTTGGTGGACCAGATTGCGGTTCAATGCACACATCACCAAAAGGTGCGTCGAACCTCACCCAGAACGGGCAATCACTGGCAATCTCTAGCGTTGTGTTCTCAACGATGACCCGAGGCCATGCATTTGGTTCCAGAAAGCAATCGTCAACATTGCCCGCTGGCACATCAACGCGTTCAGATGTGGTGATGCCGAACTCGTCACGCTTCAACATGGCATTGAAACTGGTGACAGCTTGACGCGGTGTGCGAAACCATGGGTGCCACCCCACCTGCCTGGGCATTGTTTGTTCTGCAGTGAGAGATAATTCGCAACGTAAGCGGTCCGGTAGAGCGGTGATGACGTGGGTACAGGTTCCCGCAAAAGGCCAATGATCTCCGAGCGAAGTGGACACTGTGAGTGAATCGCTGGTGTGCTGAAGAACCGTCCATTCTTCGTGCATCACTGTTCCGTGTAGCGCATGCCCGTCGGTGACAACTGGGAGTGAATATGACGTGTCATTGAATGTGAACGTTGCATCTCTCACGCGGCCTGCATACGGAACCATGGGGTACATGCCCCAGTCGTAGACACTTCGTGCAGCAGTTACCAACATCTCGCAGCCGCCAACTTCAAATGACGCGATTCGGCCACCAGCAACGGTGTCAACTGTGGCAACAAGTTCGTCTTGCCGTATTTCAATGAGTGCCACGCAAATGACGATAGTCAGTAGAGCACCGATGAGTAGCGTGGAGATGTGCGCGGTTTAGGAACTCTCATCAACACGGGAACAGTCTTGGTGGGCGGAAGCGTCGGCTATTTCATTGGCCATCGAATTCCAGAGAACATCCGCACCATCGTTGTGCAAGTGATTGGTATTGCAACGCTGTTCATGGGTATTGACAACATGATGGACACTCATAACTTGGTGTTTCCACTTGTTGGAGTGGTGATTGGCGCCATCATCGGCGAACTTCTCAAGATTGAAGAACGACTTGAAGGACTTGGCGCATGGTTGAAGCGCAAGTTCGCTCGCGACGGCGATGAAGGAACGTTTGTGAAGGGGTTCGTGACAGCAACCTTGTTGTTCTGCATTGGACCCATGACAATCCTTGGCGCCATTGAAGACGCCAGTGGCAAGACGCCGCAGCTGTACATCATCAAGGGAACTCTCGATGGATTTATGTCCATCATCTTTGTAGCGGCATATGGCATTGGCGCGGCCTTCAGCGCGGTCAGTGTGTTCGTGGTACAGGGTCTCTTAACGCTCGGTGGAACAGGTATTGACTCCCTGCTAGATGACCGCATGCGCACCGAATTGTTCGCCGCTGGTGGGTTCTGCGTGATGGCCATTGGCCTGAATCTGTTGGAAATAAAGCGAATCAAGTTGGGATCGCTGCTACCGGGGCTGATTATCACCCCAATTCTTGTGGCGATTTTCGCCGTATAGACACCCATCATTCGCCCTGTGGATACCTACTTATAAGAGGTAGTTGTGTACCGCTGAGACCAGGGGTGTCGTAGGCTAGAACCGTGAGAAAACGCCACCACTCCAAGCTCTTCGTCGCACTTGCGGCCCTTTTGCCCGTTGCGCTCATTGCGCCGGCGCCCGCCAGTGCAGCTTCCGGAATCGACTACGTAGTCGTAGAGCGAGATGGCGACGTCACAGTTCGCACACTCACCACCGCTCAGGCCGCGTCACTTGCTGCCAACTCAGACATTCGCGCCATCTCCCCAGAGCAAACAATCAACGTGTCCGAGTCTCCTACTGAGATCATGACTGGTCTTCAATCAAACGATGAGTCGTTGCAGAATGGCGATGTCATTCCCGGTCGTTACATCGTTCGTTTTGCATCGTCTGTTGCATCACGCGTGGCCGCCAACAACGTGTCGTCAGGTGTTGTTGCCATGTTCAACAGTGCCATTAATGGTTTCGTGGCCGATCTTTCGCCAGACGAAGTAGAAGAAATTTCTAGTAACCCCAATGTTGTGTCCATTGAGCCGGACCGCATTGTTCAAGTGAACGACACGCAAACAAGCCCAACGTGGGGTCTCGACAGAATCGATCAGCGCACACTTCCATTGAATTCGTCGTACACCTACAACAACAATGGCAGCGGCGTTACCGCGTATGTCATTGACACTGGTGTGTATTCCGGACATTCCGAATTCACCGGCCGCGTCACTAACGGATTCACTGCAATTACCGACGGCAAGGGAACCGAAGACTGTCATGGTCACGGAACCCACGTTGCTGGCACCGTTGCGGGCACGGTGTATGGCGTTGCGAAGCAAGCAACCATTGTTCCGGTTCGAGTCCTTAGCTGTTCTGGTAGCGGTTCATACTCAGGCGTTATTGCAGGTATCGACTGGACCGTTTCGCACCACCAAGCCGGTGTTCCAGCTGTAGCCAACATGAGTCTTGGTGGCGGCGCAAGCAGTGCAGTGAATGCGGCAGTTGCTCGCGCGGTTGCAGATGGCATTACGTATGTTGTTGCAGCAGGTAACGAGAACACAAATGCTTGTTTGCGATCACCAGCGAGCGCACCAGATGCAATCACCGTTGCAGCATCAACATCGGTGGACTCGCGTGCATCATTCTCTAACTGGGGAACCTGTGTTGACATTTTTGCGCCAGGCCAAAGCATCACCTCTGCATTCATTGGAAGCACCACTCGTGTTGCGTCGTTGTCTGGAACATCCATGGCGTCACCACACGTTGCAGGTGTTGCAGCGTTGTATTTGTCTTCTAACCCCACTGCAACTCCTGCAGATGTCACCAGCACATTGTTGAACGCAGCAACACGCGGCATTATCACGAATCCTGGTACTGCTACGCCGAACTTGTTGGTGTACTCGGCATCGTTCGCGCCTGCTCCTCCAGGAGTTCCAGCAGCTCCCACCACACTTGCGGGAACGTCGTTG
>CAZRHK010000020.1:0-11144 GCA_964599815.1 uncultured Bifidobacterium sp.
GGGTCCAACAATAACTGCCGTGGATACGACGCGTCGTTTCTTGTCAACACAGACACACCCAAACTGAGACATGTGTGGTGAATCTTCTCTACGACGTTCAGATTGGTTGACCGCCACGCAGCAATGACATGAGGTGGAATTCCAGCAACGCCAGCCGTGGACAACATCACGTCGTGCCACGCTTCGCTTGCAGTTTTATTAGTGAGAACTCGTCGCAGTCGATGGTGAGTTTGCAACGGCAATGAAGCTAAAGCTCCAGCAAATGCCCACTCTGGAAATGAACTCATTACCGAGGAACTATTCCTGATTCCAAACGAGCACGGAATTGGAGTGCCAGCTGCACCCACTTCTCTTCAATAACGCCACACTCGTTGTTGAGATCGGCCAAGGTGCGCGCCACACGCCGTACTCGGTGATACCCACGACCAGTGAGAGTTCCGTCATCAAGTTTGTGTCGCAACAAATACAGCGCCGATTCAGACAGTGGTGCCACATCGTTCAACATGTCACCCGTGATTCTTGCGTTCACACATCCCTGCCTATGAATGGATTGTTCATGAACTTGCGCCACTCGTTCTGCGATGTGACGTGTTGACTCGCCCACCGTCTCTCCAGTGAGTTCTGTAGTGCTCGGTCGTGCAAGATGAACGCGAATGTCAAATCGATCTAATAGCGGCCCACTGAATCGTCGCAAGTAGCGCTGACGCGAGACGGCAGAGCATTCGCAATTGGCGCGAATCGCAACGCCACACGGACACGGGTTTGTGGCAGCAACCAGCAAAAAGTCGGCAGGCATCTCAACAGATGCGTGAGCGCGCGATATTCGAACTGTGCGATCTTCCAATGGCTGTCGCAATGAGTCAAGGACGCTGGGCGCGAACTCGCCCATTTCATCAAGAAATAGGACACCGTGTGATGCCAGCGAGATCTCGCCAGGTCGCACAGTTGAGGTTCCGCCGCCCACCATTCCCATCATTGAGATGCTGTGATGCGGCGCCCTGTAGGGCGGAAGATGAGTGAGCCTTGTTTCAACAGGTTGCCCGGCCGCACTTCGAATCATTGCAACATCAAATGCTTGGTCGTGCGTCAAGCGAGGCAATAACCCTGGAAGACGACGCGCCAGCATGGATTTACCAGCGCCGGGCGGACCAATCATCAACATGTGATGCATTCCAGCCGCAGACACTTCAAGCGCTAACCGTGCCATGGGTTGACCCCGCACATCAGACATATCTGGAATGTGAGCGCACATTTCGTGAGTTTCGGCAACAGTGCTCACTTCAGTCCACGTTGCGTCTCCACGCAATATGTCAACGAGATGGGACAACGATGAAACTGCACGTACTGACCGTGGTTGAGCAATTAATGCTTCGTGCGCAGATACTTCAGCAACAACAACGTGTAGGTGTTCTACCGATGCAACGAGTGGTGCAATTCCCGCCGTTGGCCGCAACGAACCGTCTAAGCCCAATTCGGCAAGGAACGCAATGTCTTGAACTGATTCAGAAGTGACGACGCCAGTTGCAACAAGAATCCCAACTGCAATTGCAAGATCAAGGCCCGTACCGCCACGGCGCTCACCACTTCCCGACACGTTGATAGTGATTCGACGTTGTGGCCATTCCAATCCACTAGACAACATGGCGGCTCGCACACGGTCGCGAGATTCCCTGCATCCCTCATCCGGTAGCCCCACCACAGTGAAACCAGGAATGCCAGGGCCAACGTGTGCTTCCACCATGATGTGTGACCCCGCCGTGCCCGCCAATGTTGCAGATGCAATTGCTGCATACATGTGCAGTCCTCCTCGATGCTCCGTCTGAGATAATCGAGGGGATGTGTACGAAGAGAATGACCCAAATGGCATCGGTTCTCTGTCTTGCACTTGCGGTGGCATCGTGCGGAGGGTCAAGTCGTACAGGAACAGCTTTTTGTGCTCAGTTAGGCAAAGAAATTCCTGCGCTTGCATCGCAACCAAAAACAACAGACGAGGTTCGCGCCATGGTAGATCGGTATGAGCGACTACTTGAAAAAGCACCACTGTCTATAGAAAAAGATTTCGTGGTTCTCACCGACGTTCTTCGCCTTGCCGAAAAACTCGATGCGTCTAATCCCGAAAAAGTTCAAGAATTAGCAGACGCGACGTATGCGTCAAATCAATCGGCACTTAGCGTTCGCGACTGGGTGATGAGTACATGCGCGGTAGATATCAGCACGGGACTCAACATTGAGCCACCACGTCAACCCACCACAACAACCGTGGTGGCTACAACAACTGTTGCGCCTTAAGCGTGATTAGCGAATTTCGCCGCGGCGAACAATGACCTTGTCGACAAGGCCATAGTCCTTCGCTTCTTCCGCTGTGAACCAGCGATCGCGCTCACTGTCGGCCTGGATTTCTTCCAACGCACGACCTGAGTGATGAGAAATAAGTTCAGCCATACGACGCTTTGTGAAACGAAGCTGTTCGGCCTGAATAGCAATGTCTGCAGCTTGCCCACGGAGACCAGCCAATGGCTGGTGCATCATGATGCGTGCATTTGGAAGGGTGTAACGCTTTCCAGCGGCACCAGCGGTTAACAAGAACTGCCCCATTGAAGCGGCAAGCCCCATACACACCGTTGCAACGTCGCAACTTACAAACTGCATGGTGTCGTAAATGGCCATACCAGCTGTGACTGATCCACCTGGGCTGTTGATGTACAACCAGATGTCTGCATTTGGATCTTCACCCTCGAGATACAACAACTGCGCACACAAACTGTTTGCAATGTCATCGTTGACGTCGGTACCCAACATGATGACTCGGTTCTTCAACAAGCGAGTGAAGATGTCTGCGCGTGGATCACCCGCAGAATCAAGTGCAACAGGGGGAACAGGAAGACCAGAGGTGCTCATACCCTCTGAAGGCTACCTGCTCAGGCAGAATGTACGGGTGCCCTCTTCGCCCGACTTCTCCCCCAATGCCGATGAACTTATGTCGAATAATGCAGAGTTTGTCCGCGGGTTTGCAGACGCCGGCCTAGCTCTGACCCCTCAACGACACCTTGCAATCGTTGCGTGCATGGACAGCCGAATGGATATTTTTCAGATGCTCGGACTCGCTCATGGCGATGCCCACATCATTCGCAATGCTGGCGGGGTTGTCACAGACGATGTTGTACGTTCACTTGTTGTTTCGCAACGCCTACTGGGCACGCAAGAAATCATCTTGGTCCACCACACAAATTGCGGACTGCAGTCCATCACCGAAGATGGTTTCAAACACGAGATTGAAAAAGACTGCGGTATCAAGCCATGGTGGGCAATTGAAACTTTCCAAGACCCATATCAAGACGTTCGCCAATCAATGGCACGTCTGCACCACAGCCCATTCATCCTTCATAAATCCCACATTCGCGGATTTGTGTACAAGGTTGAAAACGGCGAACTTGTTGAAGTGTCCGCCGATTAGCGCAATACCCCACTAAACACCACAACAACTTTCTCGTTGTCGTCAATGTGCTCGCGATATTCCAATACTCCAGCTAATCCGGCGCTACCCGTTGGGCTCACATTGATAGTCGTTAATTGATGAGCCAAGTTGTATGCGGCAACCACCGACATTTCAGAAGAAACAATTGGAGAACCACCGGTATCTGCCATGCCTTCGACAACACCAATCCAGTCGTAGGTTTCGTCGTCCAAGATGCCATCGGCCAGTGATTGCGGTTCAGATTCCCATGGCCACATCAAGTTGGCCCATCGTTCGCCAACGTTGTGAACACCACCAGTTTCAAGAGCACGATTCCACGCACGAGCCAACGGAGCGCAGCCCTCTGTTTGAACAGCGTGAAGTTTTGGATGCACCCCAACATTTTTGAAACTGCTGGCGACACATGAAGCAAATGCTCCACCACCAACTTGAATAAAGACACGGTCTACACGATTCTCCATTTGATCGAGAATCTCCCACCCGATTGTTCGTCCACCGTCAAGACACCATGCATTCTCCGTGCCTTGGACACCAAATGGAATAGCGCCCGCCGCTACCAACTCTCTGAAACGAAAAACGCATGGGTCACCTGGCGGGTCTGACTCACGTCGCGGACATACACGCACATCTGCGCGCAAAGAATTCAAAACAGCCACAACCTCGGATGATGCTGCCTCTGGAACATGCACCGAAATTGGCCAATCAACAGCAGCAGCAATGGTGGACGCAGCAATCGCAGCGTTGCCACATGATGCGATAGCAAGGGCAGGTCTCTCGCGCGGACTTGACCACGGAGCCAACCCAGCTTCTTCGGTCATAAGAAGGTGAATCATTTCCGTCATGAGATGACGGGCTTTATGAGACCCCGCTACATGATTGGTTTCATCCTTAATCCAGATTCCACCTTCTGCAGTGAATCCCAGATGCTCAGAAAGCGCGTCCGCACGCTGCAGCGGAGTGCGATGAAATCCAACCCCACCAACCGATGCAATGTTGGAGTTCAAATTCTCAATGATGCGAACGCGAACATCATCTGACAAACCAATGGAGTCACCGTAAGAATCAACAGCTAACCACCTTCTATACGCCAAAAATGGATTGCGATTCTCTTCTGGACGAAACGGAACTAACGAACTAGTAAATCGCAACACATGTTGACGATTTGTTTCAGATGAAGCAGGACAGCGCCAACTAAAAGGCTGACTAATTGGTACTGCTACGCCACAAACAGAACATTCAAGCCCTGTCACAACACCCGTCATGTCATTGTTTATGAGACGCGTGCGACTCGAGCGTTGAATTCTGTGATGAGTTCGTCCCACACTGGTGCGTACGCACGAACAGATTTCCAGAATGATTGCGAACGACGTGCTTCAAACACCTCTAGTGGGGTCCCCTGTTGTTCCACCCATGTGTAGTACCCAAGGTTGAAGATTCGATTGCGATCGCGCTCGGTGCAATCAATCATTGCGTCGGTTCCAACGGATCCAAGATGCTCACTGAACACCTCTGCGGCATCAATCTCGGTGAAGTTGTTATTAAAGCGTGATGCCATTGTCTTCACTCGTTCGCTTGGGTACAGCTCGCTGCCGTCTGTTGCCACCGTGACGATTGCATCGTTTGCTGTGAAGCCAAGAAGTTTTGCAGTCTTGATGGCAGCCAGCACGTTACAAATTGAAGAGAAACCGAAGTGAGTGAGTGCATCGATCAATTCAGGCGATGCGCCATGGCGTGCAGCCAGATACTTCTGACCAGCGGGCGTATTAAACAAAACATCGAGTTCGTCGGTAGCGCGGTCTGACACACCAACAACCACATCTGTATTCATGACGTTGTGAATGAGAGGAATGTGCTTGTCACCAATTCCCTGGATGTTGTGCTCGCCAAATCCGTTCTCCAGCATGGTGGGGCATTCCAACGCCTCAACAGCAACAATCTTGGTTCCGTAGATGTCTTTCAGGCGATCGCCAGCCGAAATGGTGCCAGCAGAACCAGTTGCCGATGTGAATGCTGCAAGACGAATGTCTGAGTATCCATTTGCTTTCACGTGCTCAAATGCATGTGCAAGCGCACGTCCTGTGACTTCATAGTGGCCAACCGGGTTTCCGAATTCACAGAACTGATTCAGAATGAAGTTGCCTGGGTCTTTGGCCATTTCGTTGCAAGCGTCGTAAATCTCTTTCACGTTGCTTTCGGTTCCAGGGGTGCGAACAATGTCGGCTGGGTCGGTGACCCACCTATCAAGCCAGTCGAAACGCTCTTGAGACATACCTGCGGGAAGCACGGCAACACCGCGAGAACTCATGAGGCGGCTAATGGCAATACCACCGCGTGCATAGTTACCAGTTGATGGCCACACTGCGCGATGTCGGGTGGGATCGAATTGACCCGTAATGACGCGAGGAGCAAAACAGGAGTATGCGGCCAACACTTTGTGCGCAGTAATCATTGGGAACCTGTCACCGAACACCACGATGATGGGAGACTCAATGCCCGTAATAGATGACGGCAGTACCACATGGTCTGGTACTTCAACTCTGTCGCCCTTCAAGTCGTTGTACCAATGCACACGGAACAAGTTGCGTGGATCTGCGGCGTTCTTGTCAACACCCTGTGTGACGGAGGTGGGGATGCGATGGGGCTCTGCCAACTCCATAAAAGTTGGAAGCACAATCTTCTGTTCAGCAAAACGACGAACGCTGTTTTCTAATGACGCAGGGTCAATGACATGGTCAGCAAGACCAAGTTGTTCCTGAAGAGCGGCGGCGTCAAGTGTGGATTCAAGGGCTGAAGATGCAGTCACCTCCCTAGTTTGCCACCAATGGCGTCAACAGCACGCCTACGCAGGTACCCTCACTATGTCGCCGGTGTAGCCCAATTGGCAGAGGCAGCAGGTTTAGGTCCTGCGTGTTGGGGGTTCGAGTCCCTTCACCGGCACAGTGCATATTTACGACTTACCCACACCTGCGGTCGTTATCGACATTGCTGCTTTACGCAAGAACATTGCCACCATGGCCGATATTCACCCCGGGCGTCGGCTTCGCCCCCACATCAAAGCGCACAAATGCACCGGCCTGGCGGCGGAACTTGAAGCCGTCGGCCACACGTCGTTTACGTGCGCCACTCCTCGTGAAATTCTCGGAATGATTTCGGCCGGTGTGGGTCATGATTTTCTGCTTGCAAACGAAACTGTTGACCCGCGTCGCCTTGGCGCACTGGCGCAAGCACAAGACAATGCACTCATCACGGTTGCAATTGATTCTGAAGAAACGTTGAAAGCGGCAGAACGCGCCGGCATTCAGCACGTCATGATCGACGTGAACGTTGGTCTTCCTCGTTGCGGATGCGACCCCAAGTATGCAGGTCGCTTAGCCGATGCAGCCCGTGTACGTGGAATGACAGTTCGTGGAGTGATGGGCTACGAGGGCCATCTCATGATGGTCACCGATCGCGACGAGAAAAAAGAACGCGTTCATCAAGCAATGTCGGTTCTTGCGAGTGCACATGAAGATGTAGGTGGAGACATTGTTTCCGCCGGAGGCACCGGCACATACGACATGTTTGCTGGCACCACGGTGAACGAAGTACAGGCAGGCAGTTACGCGTTAATGGACACTCAATACGCACAACTTGGACTTCCGTTTGTTCAAGCGATGTGGGTGGTGGGAACTGTCATCTCCACAAACGACAGATGGTCCGTGGTTGATGTTGGTTTGAAGTCCTTGGGAATGGACCACGGAAATCCAACCATCAACAATCATTCTGTGTGGTTTTGTTCTGATGAGCACATCACGTTCTCCCCAAACGAGGGAACTCCTGCACCGGCGATTGGCGACAGAGCATTTGTTACTCCATCGCATATTGACCCAACAATGGCCATGCACGAGATGGCATACGTCGCCAATCAATTTGGAGAAATCTTGGCCGAATGGCCAATTGACTTACGCGGGTGGTAAGCCCACAATCCGAGACAACAGTTCCGGAAGTTTCCGCAATGCTCTACCACGGTGCGACAGTTCATCTTTCTCTGAAGAACTCATCTCGGCAAATGTTCTTCCATCTCCATCATCAGGAATGAAAAGACTGTCGTACCCGAAACCATTGGTGCCTCGTTCCTCTTTCGCAATGGTTCCTGCACATTCGCCAGTAACGAAATGCATTTCGCCCGACGGATGAACAACAGCCAAAACGGTTTTGAAGCGTGCACGCCTGTTGACAACTCCGTCAAGCTTCTTCAACAACAAGATGCGATTGTCATGATCCGTTGCATAATCACCAGCAAAGCGGGCACTTCGGACACCTGGTTCACCGAGCAAGGCGTCAACAAGCAATCCGGTGTCGTCGGCCAACGCCCAATCCCCTGCCGCATGTGCAATCTCTACGGCTTTGATGGTCGCGTTGCCTTCAAGTGTTGGCGCAGTTTCTTCAACATCTGCAACACCTGATGGTCGAGGCATCATCTGCACCCAAGACGGCAACATTCGTGAGAGTTCTTCTACCTTCTTTGGGTTTGCGCTGGCACACACCAACCGCATGAGTTAGCGCTCTGGAAGACGTTGTGGTGGTGCTTCTGCCAACAAACCAGATTGCAAATCGAAAATTCTGTTTAGGCCGGTATCTGCAAGAACGAGTAGTTCATCTAATTCGCCTCGAGTGAACGCCATTCCTTCGGCAGTTCCCTGCACTTCAACAAATCGCGATTCGCCGCCATTTATTGGGCGAAGCATGACCACGTTCATATCTACTTCAGCTGTGGAATCTTCTACATATGGAAGATCAAGCACTGGCGTGCCGCCACACACACCAACCGAGATTGCCGCACACAAAGAATGAAGCGGATGTTGGTCGATGAGCCCGTTTTGCATCAAACGCGTCAAGGCATCGTGTAAAGCCAAGTAGCCGCCACAAATGCTTGCGGTTCGTGTACCGCCGTCTGCTTGCAAGACGTCGCAGTCAACAACAACTTGTCGCTCCCCTAACGCACGCATGTCGCACGCGGCTCGCAACGATCGACCAATGAGTCTTTGAATTTCAACAGTTCGACCACTTTGCTTGCCCTTTGCAGCTTCGCGATCGACTCGTTCTGGAGATGAACCGGGAAGCATTGAGTACTCCGCTGTTACCCAACCTTTTCCAGACCCCTTCATCCATCGAGGAACATCTTCATCAACTGATGCCGTACACAACACACGGGTGCGTCCGAATGTGACAAGAACTGACCCAGCAGACATTTCAGTGAAGTCGCGCTGAAACGACATTGGTCGAAGCTGATCTGGTGTGCGTCCATCGGGGCGAGTCATTGTGTTTCCTCCACTCTGCCGACGGTCGGCAACTGTGCGACTGCAACAATACGCAACGCAAGCCCTCATCAGGCGTAGCGTCACTATTTGTGCTCACCGCCACTCTTTTGTCTCTTGCCGCCGCAATCCTTCATGCGGCCTGGAACATGTGGGTGAAACAAAGTGGCGACCGCTGGATTGCGCTGTGGGGCCAAATGTTCGCAGGTGCGACTGTGAGTGGCGTGATCTTGCTGTTCACCGGGTGGCCGTCGCATCTGGTGTGGTGGCCCGTCATTGCAAGTGGTGCAATTCATGTTGCATATGTTGCGGCACTTGCCCACGCGTACAACATTGGCGACTTTTCCATCACCTACCCCATTGCTCGCGGCACAGGTGCGTTGCTCGCTGCCATCGCCGGCGTGTTGTTCGTCAACGACTCGTTATCTCTTTTGTCGGCAAGCGGAATCGCTGTTGCCATTGCTGGAATTTATGTGTTAGCCGGTCGCGCAGATTCAGAACATGTTCGCGCCGGATTATTTGTGGCTATCACCATTGGCGCATATTCGGTGATAGATGGTTTTGGATCGCGCGAAACAGGTGGCAATTTGTATCCACTCGTGTTGTTTTTGTCAGTGGGAGTTTTCCTCACACTGACTGGCGTAGCCATGGGTCGAACCCGCGACATGATCACGTCGCTTGCAACAACTTCACATAAGTTCGTTCTTGCAGGTAGCGCATCTGTTTTGACGTACTGGATGGTGTTGCTAGCCATGCAACGCGCACCGGTGGGATACGTGACTGCGCTTCGGGAATCAAGCGTGGTGATTGTTGCACTGGTAGGAACTCGCTATCTCGGCGAATCAGATGCAAAACGACGAATCGGCGCCGCTGGCATTGTTGTTCTCGGTCTCGTTGTCCTCATTGCAGGACGTTGAGAGTTAGAAGTAAATGATCTTCTCTGCGTTTGCTTCGGCTTGATCAAGATCATCGGTGTAAGCGCCGGTGGAGAGATACTTCCAACCGCCGTCACACACAATGAAGACCACGACGCCTTCTTCAATTTCACCGGCAACTTTTGCTGCACCAGCAAGTGATGCACCAGATGAAATTCCCGCAAAGATGCCGCACTCTTGTACTAAGCGACGCGTCCACTCCAGTGATTCACGCGGACGTACTACGCGCTTTCTGTCGAGAAGGTCACGGCCGTGCCAGTTGTCGAATACAGGTGGGATGTAGCCGTCGTCTAGGTTGCGCAAACCTTCAACACGCTCTCCAAGTGGTGGTTCAACAGCAACGATCTTGATGTCAGGGTTCTGTTCCTTCAGGTACTTGCCTGTTCCCATCAAGGTTCCACTAGTTCCAAGGCCCGCAACAAAGTGCGTGATTTCGGGACAGTCGCGATAAATCTCTGGGCCAGTTCCCTCGTAGTGCGCACGAGGGTTTGCATCGTTTGCGTACTGATACAAGAAACACCATTCAGGGTGTTGTGCTGCCAAATCTTGTGCACGGCGTACTGCGCCGTTTGAACCTTCTTCGCCCGGAGTAAGAATGATCTCTGCGCCAAAGACTTCCAACATTTGTCGACGCTCAATGCTCACCGAAGTAGGCATGAGAATGGTGATGGGATAGCCCTTCATCTTGGCGATGGCAGCAAGCGCAATGCCAGTGTTGCCCGACGATGGCTCGACAATTCGCTGCCCTGGTACTAGACGTCCGGTGCGCTCGGCATCTTCAATCATCGCTTTGGCAATGCGATCTTTCACCGACCCAAATGGGTTCTGGCTTTCCAATTTCGCCACGATGCGAACTTTTGGGTTAGGAGACAGATGTGAGACGTCCACCATGGGGGTGTTGCCAACCAGCTCAAGGGCATTCTGAAGAACGAACACTGAGCCTCCATTCCGCTTCACATCTGCGATTGACATGTTTCTCCTTCGCGACTTTTCAGAAAAGCCACATCAGAACAACCAGCCGTGGTCTGACGCTATTCCCGATAAATCCAGTCGGAATTGTAACCATCGCCACACCCAATGTCACCCCCTCTAGAGATTCAGGGAGCTATGCCAGCGAAATTGCCTCTTCTGTGATGGTTTCACCATGAATAAGGAACGACCGAGGACGGGGCTCGCCAGTCTTCAAACTGACAATGATGTAGTGCCAATTGGGGTCTGGCGCCTGAGCAACATCTGTCTTGCTGGGGTAGGCCTCGGTGTGAGTATGGCTGTGGGCGCATCCAAGAATCTCTAGGCCTTCGGCCTCGGCAGCTAGTTCGGCGCGAAGATGCTCTTTGGGGTCGATGGTGTACACGAGGGCGCTATGAGCAATGTTTGTACAAGGCACGAATCGAACGATCTCATTAGTGCCAGGCTTCCCCACCAACAATCCACACA
>CAZRHK010000020.1:11154-21179 GCA_964599815.1 uncultured Bifidobacterium sp.
TTCTGGGTAACAGGCGATGGCGTGTTCACCCATGGCCAACACAGCATCGGCCGGGACAGACAAACTCAGTGGTTCAGACTCGGACATCGCAACGCAGGCTAGCGGTACGCTCGGTTTCCCCTATGGCAAAGTCACCCAACACCGTGCTGGCGAGTAATCGCAAGGCTCGACACGATTACGAGATCCTCGACGTGTTTGAAGCCGGCATTGTGCTGGTGGGCAGCGAAGTAAAGAGCCTTCGCGCTGGCCAGGTGCAGTTGGTTGATGCGTATGCCCGAGTGTTAGACGGCGAAGTCTGGCTAGACGGTGTTCACATTTCGCCGTACTCATTTGCTGTTGGCGTGGGTGCGCACGACCCCGATCGTCCGCGCAAACTTTTGTTACATCGGGACGAAATCAATCGCTTGCACGACCGCATTGCACGAGAACGACTCTCACTTGTGCCGCTTGCGTTCAAATTGATTGACGGACGCGTGAAAGTTGAACTTGCTCTTGGTCGCGGACGCAAAAAAGGCGACAAGCGTCAATCAATTGCCGAGAAAGACGTCCAACGAGAAATCCAACGATCTCTTGGTCGTCAACGCAAAGGGATGGAATAGCGAAAAACTTTCGCACTTCCCTGCCATACACTGACAAGCACACAACCAACCAATGGGGCTGACAGGTTTCGACAGCAGTTTCGTTGTTTGCACGTGCAACCCGAATTGCTCAGATTCGTTAAACGGGGCAAAAAACAGAATTGCCAACGAGCAGTTCGCTCTCGCCGCCTAATAATCGGTAGAGAGACACCGTGAGCAGCAATGCCGCACGGGGCCAATCCATCGCAGCCCGGCAACAGAAGCGAAGGATGACGGCAGGAAAGAACGCTGACGATGGGAAAGAACATTGACATGTTGGAAAGACAGCACGCGGCTGAGGTAACTCAGTAGTCGACCCGTCGGCGGTGTTGCGTTAGCACTACAACGGGAATGGTTGTATCACTGGTAAATAGCGCCTGATGGACGGGGGTTCGATTCCCCCCAGCTCCACCAACCTTGCTTTTGCTGGGTTTTCCCTGCTTAGTAAGGGCTCTGTGAGGCGTGTTTGGCGTAACACGGCGGCGTAACCGACTACGGTGAGGTCATGGCGACACGCAAGACGACACCGCAGCGCCGTCCCCGAAACGGCGGCGGTCTCTACACCAAGACCCGCACCCGCCGTGACCCGCGCACGGGGCGCACCTACGAGGTCACCTACTGGGAGGCGTCCTGGGACATCCCCGAGGACCGCCGCCAAGCGGGGTTCGCCCGCAAGCGCATCACCGGCAGCGGCCCGACCCAGTCGATCGCGCTGCGGAACCTCGAACACAACAAGGAGGCGTTCCTGGCTGGTCGCAGCCGGGGTCGCGAGCACGTCAAGGGGATCCCCAAGGGAGTCATGCCGACGGTGGCCCAGCTGTTCGAGGCCTGGATCGACGAGGTCGGCAAGGGCGACATCTCTGACATCGTGGCCGGCAAGTACCGAGGGTATTTCGAGAACCACTTGCTGCCCTATCTCGGCGACATCAAGGTGAACCGGATCGACAAGCGTCGCCTTGCACTGCTGTTCTCAGAAACACTCCCGAAGAAGCGCGATGTTCGTGACGGCATCGACAGGGGGCCGCTGCTGTCGAACTCCTCACAACTGAACGTCTACCGGGCGCTGTCGAAGTTCCTCACATACGCGGAGGTCCACAACTACATCGACCACAACCCCCTGCGATCGGTCGCGGCTCCGAAGGTGAAGCGAGCCAAGATCGACGTCGACAAATACTCCGCCCTCGCCGACACGCTTCTCGACCGGCTCGTCGCCGATGACGACCCGGACTACTGCCGCTGGCTGATGCAGTTCCTCGGGTTACGCCGAGCGGAACGTCTCGGTCTGCGGTGGAGCGACATCACTGGCCTCAACGGTAAGAACCCGATGTTGACCGTCCGCGGGCAGCTCGCGCGACACGACGACGGCAGTTGGTACCTGAAAGCGACCAAGACTGGAAAGGAACGCAAGATCGCCCTGTCCGAGCCGTGGATCTCTGCGCTTCGCCAACACAAGAAGAACCAGGACGCCCACCGACGCGACAAGAAGAACTGGAAGCCGCGCAAAGGTTTCGAGGATCTCGTATTCCTCCGCCCGAACGGCAGTTTCTACACTCTCAACGCCGACAACCTTGACTGGCACCGCGTACTCGACCGCCACGGGCTCCCCTACTGGCGCGGGCACATCAACCGACACGTCACCGCATCGCGTCTCGCGGCAACCGATCCGCCGGCACCTCTCAACGTGGTGTATTCCGTGCTTGGCCACGATTCCGATGCAATCGGCTACTACTACTCAAAGGTGATGGAACGCCAGCAAGTTCCCGCGATGGCAACCTACGGTGCGACATTCACGCGGCGTCGGAAGAAGTGAGCGTGCGGTAACGCTCCATCAAGATGTCTGCGACATCGGCATCGGTCATCGAGGGCTTGACACCGAACACTCGACCGACCGCAGCATCAAGATCATCGTGCGCCTTCTGCAACGGCCGCGGTAGTTCACGTCGGTACATCTCGTCAAGCGACGCCGCATCTGCGTAGCGGCGCGCAGTCAGCACATCTTCGAACGCGTCCTCGATCGCAACCTGCTGACGCTTCGACAGCGGAGGGCACGGGAACGTGTTATGAACTGACTGGGCACCGATCTGAATGTCTCCGTTGGGGCGCCGCGCCCCCGCGATCTCCGCCCACACCCGGAAGATGCGCGACGACAGGATCGCTGCGGTCACCATCGCATCATCGGAGCTAAGCACGACGACGGTGTCGTCAGCGATGATGTCGGGGTTGTACCGGCCGAACGCGAGATACTGGCATCCAGCAGGAAGAACGTTGCGGAACGCGAAGTAGGGCACTTCGGGTTGGCGGATCCGAGCGGGAAACCACGGCGGTGTGTCGTCCTTTCGAGCGCGCATCACGCTTCGCACTCGTTCATCAAGAAACGGCGAACGACTGACTTGCGACGGTGCCAGTTCGACCATCCAGATGCACCACTCCTCAACGCCGCTTCGCAAACTACGTGCGGTCAGTAGTCGTCTGATCGTGGCAGCCGCAATCTGATCACTGCCACGGAGTTGCGCAACAGTTTGATCATCGATGCCCCGGAAGGCACCGGCATCTCCGAACGTTGTGCCCCGCATCAGCGGTTCGATCGAACGAGACAACGGTGTGCGCCGCGGCTGAACCGCGTTGCGTTGCCTGGTGTGTCTCCCGGCAAGTTCAGGGTGTTTGCGGTTCTGTCCGGCCACACGAGCAACTTAGTTCGCTTCTTGGTCAGGTTAGGTGCGAAAACACTGAGGAAATCACGGCCTTATTTCACCCCATTGACAGACGAGGCAAACCCCCGACGGTTAGCACTCGTGAGCACTACATCTCCCCTCAGCCCGGCAGTTGGTTTCTGCTCACGCCCGGTCACCCTTCGCCGCACGGTGACCGACACCCGCGACGGTTCTTCTCGCTCGACAGAACACGTCAAACGATGCGGAACTCGCATCGCTGATCGGTGTCCGTCGTGTTCCGCGCTTTATCGCGGCGACGCCTTCCAAGTCATCCGCTCAGGTCTGTTTGATCGTGTAACGAACCTGCCCAAGTTGGTCACGATGATCACACTCACTGCACCTGGTGCGGACGTGTTCGGCAAGACACACTCGCGACGCATCTCAGAGAACGGCAAGACGCGTCGTTGCGCGTGTCGGAAGTACCACGCAGAGAACGACCGCGTGATCGGAACACCACTCGACCCGTCGACGTACAACTACGCGGCGGCGGCGTCGTTCAACGCGAACGCTTCACGTCTGTTTGCGGTGACGATGCAGAAGTTGTCACGCGTGCTGCGTCGCAAGATGGAAGTCGTGCGAGTTGTCGAGTTCCAAACTCGCGGGCTTATTCACATCCACGCACTCGTTCTCGGATGTGTTCCCAAGCCGACACTCCGCCTCGTTGTACGCGGCGGTATCAACCCTCGAACCGGTCGTCAGATCGCGGCAGCATCGTCGGGCGGCTGGACGTGGGGGCCTCAGTGCAAGGCTGAAGTCATCACGGGCGATACCCCGGGCAAAGCGATCGCGTATCTCGTCAAGGTTGTGAACTATTCGCTGAAGGAAACTGGACGAGGCGCAGCGCGAAACTACACGCACAACGAACGAATGACGGATGCAGCCGACAAGGGTCTGAAGTGCGGTCACACATTCCACGACTGCACCTTCGGTGCGGATCACTCAGACATCATCACAGACATCGTGAACACGGTTACAGGAGAGATCAACTGCGTAACCGTGCGCGTGAACTACCAGGGTCCGGGCACCAAGTCACGCGTCTGCCGACGACATCGACGCGCAGAAGAAGGCTGGGGGTTTCGGGGACACGTGCTTTCGAAGTCACGAACCTGGGGCTGCACGTTTCGCGAAGTTCGCGCGCGACGCGAGATGTGGGTGAACGCAAAAAAGCCGACACTTCCGCCATACCTCGTTGTGTCTTGGGAACGCCTGAGAGATACTCCGCGGCTTCCGACTTCCTTAGCAACTTCCGGCGTCAGTCCGCCGTAACTGATACGCGCTCCTGAACGTGACCGAGCCCCGAGAGGGGCTCATCGTGCTGTCCGCACTCGTCTCAGCTACGTCACCCGAGCATCCCGGCCGCCGGCAGGGGCCCAAGCAGGGCCCCGTGAGGTGTGCCGGGCACACCGCTGTTCCAGCAGCGGGACGCCGAAGGCGTCCCGCCTTGATCCCGTAGGGATACTCATCACACTTCCCTCTTGCGATGGAGCGAAGCGCCCGCACAGTGAAAGTCAGCCAAGGCAAACGGCCTCGGCGGATACCCCCTGGAGGACCTATGAAACTTCCCATCGACCAGACCAAGATCGCCGCACTCGTCACCGGCGAAGCCCGGCCCGTGCTCATCTACGGCACAAATGAACCACGCACAGACAAGGATGGCCGCACAATGTACCGCCTGCCGGTATTGCTCTCGGGAACCACAGACGCAGTCGATCCCACCACCACGGTGACGCTTCCCGGACCCGTCGAAGGCGTCACCAAAGGACAGACCGTTCGCTTCCTCAACCTGACACTTTCTACTTGGACCATCCGCGACGCATCTGGACGCGATCGGCACGGTGTAACCCTGCGCGCCGACGGCATCGAAAGCGAAACCAAAGCCACCCGATGATCGTCGACACCTGGCTACGACAACGGCTCCCACTTCGAGGGACTTGGCCAACAGTTGCACGCGAACTCGGGCTGCTCGGAACATCCATTGTCAAGGTGAAGAAAACCGCACTCGGTGTCGAGGTCGCATTGAGGCTCGCGCCTCCCTGTACGTTCTCGGTGGTTGAACGTTCGGCTGACGCGCTGGCTGTCGCATACGGAGCAGCCCGAGTTCGCGTGCAACCATCAGTAACTCGCGCTGATCGCATCAGCGTGCTCATCGACTTTACGCGCGACATCGGAAACGTAACGCTGCCTGATTTCCACCACCCAGTAGGCCTACCCCTGGATCCGATGCGCCCATTTGCCCTCGGCGTCAATGACGATGGCGGCGTTGTATCGGGCTCGTTCTACGGTCATCACATCCTCGTTGGCGGCATCCCAGGATCCGGTAAGTCAAATGCGCTCCGCGTTTTCCTCGCTCATCTCAGTGCGTCGCGTAACGTCGCACTCTTTGGCATCGATCCAAAACGCGTCGAACTCGCACTGTGGCAAGACCGTCTCGCTGGCCTGGTCCTCGGCAACGAAGCAGCAGACACCATCGAGCTTCTCGAAGCACTTCACATCGAGATCACGCGTCGCACGACGTATCTCTCGACTACACGCTCTGCGACGCTGCCAGCAAGCGAGCAGTTTCCGTGGACCGTGCTCGTAGTTGATGAGTGGGCTGAACTTGCTGCAGGTGGCACTGCGAAGGAGCGCGCACGCGCCGAGGAGTTACTACGTCGATACGTGAGCCTCGGTAGAGCCGTCGGATGCACAGCGATCCTCTGCACACAACGCCCCACCAACGACGTCATCGACATCGGAACACGAACACTGCTCAACGATCGCTTCGCACTTCGCTGTGGTGATCGGCATCAAGCCGAGGCGATCCTCAGTGCAGGAACATTCCAAGCCAGTGACCTGGTCGGCACAAACGTCGGCCGCGCACTTTGGTCAGACGGCGGACCGTCTCGTGCGTTTCAGTTCTATGAAGTCTCAGACGAGAGGGTGCCAGGCTTGGTCTGCCCGGGCTACAAGTAGAAGTTCTATTGAGCTTGGGTGACACGCCCGAGGGCAGCATCAACAAAACTTGACGTTCCTCAGATAGCCATCACCGTTGAAGGGCAAAATAGCCCACCGCCTGATTGCTGGCCGCCAACTACTTGGCGGCGGCGACCAGGCTTCGGAGCGTTTCGATTTCTGCCTGTTGGCCCTTGATGACCGCCTGGGCGAGTGCACGAATGTCCGCATTGGTGCCGTCGTCAAGAACCGTGTTTGCCATCTCGATCGCTCCCTCATGGTGGGCGATCATCGCTTCTGCCCAAGCAACATCGAAGTCCTTGCCCATCTTCTTGCCGAGTTCAGCCATCTCGTCCGATGACATCATTCCGCTCATCATCGATGAGTGATCCATTCCGCTATCGGCTGCTTCCGGCTTGTTCCAGGCCATGAGCAGATTCTTCATCTGAGTGATCTCAGGGTCCTGAGCGTCCTTGATCTGTGTCGCGAGGTCGAGGATTTCTTCGCTGGCGCCCATCGTCGGATCAAGAGCCATGTCGGACATTTCGATTGCTTGCTCGTGGTGAGGGATCATCATCTGGGCGAACATCACATCAGCATTGTTGAATGTGTTCGTTGCTGTCGTTGAGGCTGTAGTCGCGTCTGAACCCCCGGCGGTGTCCGAACTATTCGAGCCGCATGCGGCAAGGACTGCAACAAGTGCGACTGCCATAAGGGAAAGTGTCTTCTTCATTGGGGGTGCTCCTCTTGTTGATCTACGACAACGTGTAGTAGTTTATCGTCCCAGGGATACATGTCAAGTCGGGGCGGATGCCACCATCACAGCAGTGACGGCGATAATCGTCGCACCCAGACCGAGCTCGACAAGCGAGGACCGTATGAGTGCGCTCTTCAATCGCGCAGACGAGTCCGACACTCGCCTGCTTCGTCCAAGAAGCCGTCTCCTGTTCTGTGCTGCAAGACGAAGAACGAAAGCAACAAGGGACAGTTTCGCGACCAGCAAGAGTCCGTGCGAGTTGGTGAAAACACTGAACGGGTTCGCGTGTAGGCGTAACGACTGAATAACTCCTGTCACAACCAGGACGGCGACCGCTCGTTCTGCTGCGTAACCGAATCGATCGAAACCGGCGACAGCACGTTCGTCGTCCACGTGCGGCACGACAACGAACACGAATGCACACAGACCGCCGAGCCAAACTGCGGAGGCAGCCATGTGAGCGACATCGGCGGGGATGCCCAGCCACGGAGCTGCCTGCGAGCGGGAATGTCCTCCGTAAGCCAGGGTCACCATGTACATCAGTCCGGTGACGAGAAACAGACGCGACCTGACGGGGTCGAGGAAACCCTCGCGCAAGACCTCTCTCGTCATTGCAACATTCAGAGCGCAGATTGCAGTCTTCATGATCAACATCGAGCCTGGCGTCGTCCCCAGTGCGTCGAGGAAACCGGTGATCCAGTTCGAGCCAGATGCCCGAATGTCGTCCACGAACACCAACGTTTGCAGAGCCGACGATGAAAGGAGTATCCACGACGCGTAACGAACGAGGCGCCCTCCGAGCGGAACCCGTATCGAACCAACGGCAAGGTACCACTCCGCGAAAAAGAGGCCCCCAAGGATGTAGAAAGCGAGGTAGTTCGCAAATCTGAGCGCCGCGCGTGCAGGTTCAGGTACGGACAATCGCCCGTCATCGAACCCGCTTGACACGTCCGTGATCGATTGGACATCAGTGGTCGGAGGATTTGATGGCACTGAAGTTGTACCACCAGTGACGGACGACAGCTCCGTCGTCGTAGGCGATGGGACAGTCGGGGCCACGATTGCGGGGGCCTGGACCGAGAATCGTATTCGCCCTGAAATGACATGTCCGTCCGTGCCCACGAGCCGCCAACGTGCCGTCACAGACCCGGTGAGGTCGCCCGGAAGGTTGAATGCGACGACGTTGTCGGTCTGGCCTTGTTGGGGTGCGGCGAGGGGGACGCGCATGCCATCTGACTTCACGATTTCACCGGATGCCGATGCAAGGGGGACAGTTTTGTCGAATGTGATAATCCACTGCGCCGGTGCCGCGGTCAGGATCTCGCCGTCGGCGGGACTACTGGAGATCTGCTTGTTGTGCGCGAGCGCCGTACCGGCGCCAGCGGTTGAAACAGCGAGAGCTGTCGCGATGAAGAGGAGAAAGCGAATCAGGTGCCGGGTCATGGTGAAAGAGATCTACTACAAGGTGTAAGACATGAACCTTATCGTCCGGTATGCTCATTCCATGGGCAGGCGTGCTGATGGCGAACTCGAACGTGATGTTCTCAATGTCCTTTGGGATGTCGAGGAAGCATTGCAGCCATCCGATGTGCGAGAGGCACTCGGTGCAGACCTTGCTTACACGAGTGTCGCAACGGTGCTGACACGACTCGTTGAGAAGGGCACGGTCACTCGGGTACCCATGGGGCGAGCGTTCGCATACCGGCCGACCCTCTCTCGTGAAGACTGGTATGCGGAGCAGATGCTTGCCGTTCTCGACGGTTCCCCCAACCAGCGTGCGCTTCTGGTTGGTTTCGTAGGGAAGTTGTCGCGCCGCGACCGTGAGGCACTCCGTCGAATGCTCGCAGAGAATGACAGGCGATGATCCTGCTCACCCTGCCGTTGCTGTGTGCGTCAGTCCTCGCTGTCGTGATTGCACCGCTGTTGGCCCCGATGACACCCGTCGCCTCTCGACGAGCAGCGATTGCTCTGCTGCTTTCCCTGGCTGTTGCCACTCTGGCATTGCTGTTGCACCTTTCGATGCAGGCAATAGTTGCCCTTCCGCTCATCGGTTCCCGTCTCCATTCCTGGCTGCACCTCGACGGGGTACACGTTGTGCGCGGAAGTTCTGTCGGGGTTATCGCGTCATTGCTCTCGTCTGTTGTCGTGGTGAAGCTGATTCAGATGCTGGTTGCCCAAAGGAAGCTTTGGGGTCTCCATCCCGGCGGTGTCGTCACACTTCCTGATCCGCGTCGTTTTGCGTATGCAATCCCAGGACGTCGCCCTGGGATTGTTATCTCTGATGGGCTCATCTCTTCGCTTTCGCCTGCGGAACTTGACGCGGTACTACGCCACGAGCAGGCACACATCGACGGCCGTCACGACCTCTGGCTCCTGGTTGCACGTGCTTGTGTTGTCCTCAACCCGATCTTGATACCGGTGAAACGGCAACTTGAGTTCGCTCTTGAACGAATCGCCGACGCTGCAGCCAAACGCGACTGCGGCGACACGCACACCGTTGTGTCTGCATTGTCGAAGGCTGCGCTCGGGCACTGGAATCCGACAGGTTCGCTCGGTATCACGTCCTCGGCAGTGTCCGCACGAGTTCGATGGTTGAGGTCAGGAACAAATCACACTCATCCGATGCACTTGACCGTCGTACTAACCGGATGCCTGGCCGTTGCGGGACTTAGTGTCCTCCAAGGTCATCACATCATCGCCGCCATTCAAGCAGTCTGTGCGTAGAACTGATTCCCATTCGACCCTGGATGGATGGGAATCGTCGGAGGTGTGAAAATCCGGATCGTCTCAGGTCGCACCTGACGCCCCGTGGACCGGCCACCACGACACCGAGTGGAGTCCTTTGACGGCCCGGCACTCTGTGGCACAGTGGAGGAAGTGATCGCAGCTCTCCGGCCATCTCAGCGCGTGTGGTGGTGTTTCGGCGTAACCCGTAGGCGTAACAAGCCTCGAAACCGCCTTCTGAGCCAGTAGCCACAAGGGAGGGTGGGAAATCTCCCAGCTCCACCA
>CAZRHK010000021.1:0-20758 GCA_964599815.1 uncultured Bifidobacterium sp.
GTAAGAAGGGCATGAATGTGGCTGACTTCGTCATCGAAGTGGGCCAGGCTCCACGCAGGGTTGGCGTGGAAGGTGAGGGCATGGGCACCACTGATGCCCTTGGCTGAATTGTCGCCAATGAAGCTGAATACATCGTCTGGGTTCTGCAGACCGCCCGGGGCTGGCACATTGTGATTGGCCGAGCCGAGAACCGCTAGCAAACCAAGAGTGCGGTCGTAATCGATTGTTCGCATTTCAGCAGGCAGCTCAATGCCTGCCCCAAATAGCAATGAGAAGGATTGTGGAATTGGCGCAGTAAGAATCACCGCATCGCATGTGTGACGAACTCCGTCATCTGTGATGACAACGTACGAGTCGTTTTCAATCTCTAAACCAAAGACAAGATGATTTACACGAACGTCAAGTGTGCCGGCCAGATGCTTAGCAATTCCCGACATTCCTTTCGATCCCACATAACGCGGATGACCGTCTGCCGTTTGAAAACCTTTGCACCATTCATGCACGACACCAGCTGCAATCCATGATTCAACATGTTGTGCAAACTCGTTACTACGAACAGTGAAGAATTGTGCGCCATGATCAAGCGTTGCATCGTCCATACGACGTGTTGCAAGGCGACCGCCAACGCCACGACCTTTGTCAAAAACAGTGACAGTGTGACCGTGCGACTGCAATGACTGTGCAGCCATTAAGCCAGACAGACCAGCACCAACAACGATGATGTTCATCAGACGTTGACCGCAGCCGCACCGTGCGGAACAAAGACTTTTTCAGCGCGCTTCAGAAAATCGAGCAACACTCGATTGAACGTTGATGCGTGTTCAATATGCAAACCATGCGCACCACCGCTGATGATGACAAGTTCTGCAGTGGGAATACGCGAAGCAATCTCTTCTGCATCTCCTCGTGGCGTGAGAATGTCTTGATTGCCAACAACAACCATGGTGGGGCACACAATGTTTTCAAGCTCGCTAGTTAATGGGTCACCTTCAGTGGCGAGGATTGCTTTAATTTGCGAAACAAACGCTCCGGCCGGATTAAACAACTGCAACGGGCCCATCCATCCGAGAGCCGGTAACAAACGCCTAAATGAACGTGGACCAATCATCCACCGTGCAGCTTCTTTTCCAACCGCGCCCATGCCATCGGTAACCGCAGTGGCGGCCCACCCTTCCAACAACTCTTCACGCCATTCGTGATTACGGCATGCAGTAGCCACAAGCGTGAGACTGCGAACACGATTCGGATGTTTCAACGCAATGATCTGGCTGATGGCTCCACCCATTGACAAACCAACGACATGAGCAGATTCAATTCCGGCAGCATCAAGAACTGCAATGGCATCTTCTGCCATTTGTTCAAGGTTGTATGTGCCATCTGGTTTGTCGCTGCGACCAGCACCACGATTATCAAACGCAATTGTTCGGTGGCGCAGAGCTAACGCTGCACGCTGCAAGTTCCACGAATTCTTTTCTGCACCGAGACCTTGCACCAATAGAACTGGCGCACGCTTAGTGAGCCCCGTTACTTCGTAGTGAATCTTGACGCCATCATTAGCGATTGCAAAAGGCATTACGCCACCTGCCGTTTTGCGGGAATTCGTTCAACGCTTGGCCATTCATACAGCCAACGGACAACTTCTGTTGTTGAGTGACGCGGTGCAAAACGAAGCAAATGTGCAGCTTCATTCGATGCTGCAAGTCGACCATGTTGAATGAGTTCTGCAACATGGTCTGGCATTGGTGCACCGGCAAACGCCGCAGTGTTTTTGGCAAGCCACCAACCCGGACCAAATGAAGGAAGTGGAAGACGCTTACCAATGGCGGTTGCGCGCAACATGCTGATGGCACCGTTGGCAACAATGTTCACCACTCCGTCTGCATTGCGTTCTGCACCTTGCATGAATGCAGTTGCAGCATCGTGATCTTCCACAACACAAAAGATGGGGTTGCCCAGTCCGTAGTACGGCACAGCAGGTAGGCGAAGAATGCGACCAAGTGGACTTGGTACATGTGCACCAAGAACAGGTGCAAGACGAAGAGTGCACACGTTGATGCCACGTGCAGTACGTAACTCGGTTGCTTGTTCTTCAATCACACGACACATGTGGCCATATGTAGACGTTGGATTGATGGGAGTTGATTCAACAGCAATGTCTGGTGAGTACGAACCTGGTCCGTAAATCTCAATGCCACTTCTAACTACTGCAGTTTCAAGTGCTTCCACTTGATGTGCAGCATCAAAGACCGCTTTGGCAACTAACTCTGTGCACTGTTCTGCTTCCGTTGTTGCAAGACGCGCATGTGGTTCCCACACACCAACATGCAACAACACGTGTGGGTTGAAGGTGTGGACAAGTTCAGCAATGCGATCGTGATCGGTGGGGTCAACGCGGTGAAACTCTGCGCGAGACAAATGACGTCGTGGTGGATCAACGTCGAATCCCATAATGTCGCCGGCCCACTCTGTGCGTTCCACCATTGACGCAACAAGAGAGCCAAGTTCGCCACCCATTCCGGTGACGAGAACGCGACGACCTTTCATACAGTCAGTGTTGCAGCAATTAGCGCAAATTGTGAACGTTCAAGATGAGCTCGCGTGCCCATGTGTCTAACTGGCGTCCACCAATACGTTCCGTAATGATGATGGCTTGTGATGGGTCGTCCACCATGCCACTCCAGCGGATGTATCCGCCAATGATGCCAAGAAGACGATCGCCCACTTCTTCTGCGTGCATCATGAGTTTCATGTTGCGGCCGAGGAGGTCGTGAAGTTCGCGATAGAAAGCGCGAAGGAACATGTCTGTGTCATCTGCGCCACTGAGTGGGCGATGGCGATACGGCATGTTCAACTCTTCGTACGCATGCAAGTTGTGTGGTGCCGCGATGATGGAGATGACAAGGTCGAAGTGGTTTTCGCGCAGCCAGATGATTTCTTCCTGGCGACGAACGCGACGGTGGTTCTCGCCGTACCCGCCGGGACGTTCGCAAATGGCGAGGCGGTCTTTGATGACCCACGTGAAATTACGGGGGGTGATTCCCAATGCCCATTTTCCGCGAAGCTTCGGGGGCATTCGGTTCTCCTTCGTCTCGTGTGTCGTCGTACAGGGCGTAAATACGCCGTCTGAGAAACTACCCCAGGTTGTGCAGGGTGAGCCTCTGTTTGCTCCGACGAATTTGTCGATTCTCCCCAATGTCACAGGCCACGGCCTCGCCTCGGGCCACGGTGAGGATGCGCTCAAGGGTGGCTAAATCGGGTGGATATGGCTGAGACAGCCATTGGCGAAGGGCCCGATAGGCCAGTGGCGCCGGGGCGGCCGCCAAAGCGAGGGCATCGGTGGGGTCGAGATGGCTGGCCAGTTCATCGAGGAAATCGTTGTCTGCCCGTAGCAGGTCGGCAGTTCTTGCCAAAAGAACTGCGGGGTCTCTCTGGGAGATGTCGGCCATGAGGGGCAATAGTTCGTGGCGAATCCGATTTCGAACGTATCGAGGGTCGGTATTGGTTTCGTCCGTCACTGGCTGGATGCCGCATTCCCGACAGATGGCTTCGGTGTCGGCTCGGCGAAGCGCAAGGAGTGGGCGAGTGGTTCCTGGTCGCATGGCAGAGAGCCCAGAGGCCGCTGCACCGCGCAACACATTAATAAGGACAGTTTCGGCCTGATCATCTGCAGTGTGTCCTGTCATGACCCCCGCCGGCATGACGGCATACCGAGCGTCACGGGCCCGTGCTTCCACATTCGACCCCTGCGGAACCGAGACTTTGTGCAGAACAACGGGAACACCAAGGGGTTCAGCAACCCGTCGAACCACTTCAATATCGCTAGATGACGTTGCGCGAAGACCGTGATCTACATGGTGCGCTGTGACATTGAGTCCATGCGCGTGCGCCAACAACAGAAGGGCTAATGAATCGGCGCCACCTGAGACAGCGCAATGAACAGCAGTTCCAGGAGGGGGAAAGGTGCATGCACCTAAGAATGTGGAAAGAAAGGTGGCGTCCATGGTCGGATGCGCCGCGTGATGAAGGGGTCTACTTCTTCTTTTGTATTTGGCGCTGGCGGCGGTTGGGGTAACGGCTAGCGCTCACCTTGAGGAGATAGCCAACGACGCCCTGAAGAACTGCGCCGATACCTGCGAGAAGGAGGACCAAGCCCACCCAGTAGTGCCATACATACGCTGCAACCATGACTGTCAGCGTAGCCAAACGCAGGCGTTTCGCAGGTACTGCTAGCGATTAGTTATTGCTGGGATCTCCGTCACCGGAGTCGTCATCCGACTCGTCGACAGGAGGAATCTCGGTGCCGAAGCACTCCTTAAGGCGGTCGAGGAACCCGTCTGACAACTCATCTCGCTGCGCCTTCTCGCGGATGGTTTCCTTATATACGGCATGAAATTCGTATGCCTCAGTGCAGTCTGAGCAAATCTTGAGGTGGCTGAGAATCTCTTCAACGCGGTCGGCTGAGAGTTCTTCATCGAGGTAGCGATGCAGTTCGTTCAGTGTCTCTTGACAATCGGCCATGTTCTTTATTCCTGTGGTGAGAGCAGGGACTCGTCAACGAGTCCGCGATCTTTTGCGTAGGTGTATAACAACTTCTGCATCATCTTTCTTCCCCGATGCAGGCGGGACATCACAGTTCCGATGGGAACATCCAACATCTCTGCGATTTCTTTGTAGGAAAACCCGTCCACGTCCGATAACAGAACCGGTAGACGGAACATTTCTGGAAGTTCCTCAATGGCGTTCTTTACTTCATCGTCGGTGAAGAATTCCAGAAGTTGATCTTCTGCAGATTGATTCATCTTCGACTGATCAAAGGCGCCCATTCGGCGGAACAGGAACAACTCTTCAACTTCATCTAGTTCGGTCTCTTGCGGGCGACGTTGTTGCGCGTTGTATTTATTGATGAATGTGTTGGTCATAATGCGGAACAACCACGCGCGAAGGTTTGTTCCTTCTTGGAATGTTGCAAAAGACCGCCACGCTTTTACAAACGTTTCTTGTACCAAATCCTCAGCATCTGCGCGATTACGCGTCATGCGCAATGCAGTAGAGAAAAGTTGCGGTGCGTATTGCATCGCTTCCTTGGTGAGAGTTTCAGCTGGCGTCATAAGTCCCTAGCGGTGTCGACGCTTCTTTTTTGCCACGTATGAATCGACGGACGTGAGAAAGCGCTCTAAGAATTCAGCGAATTGGTGCTGTTCGTCTTCATTGAACTCTTCAAGAACAGCGAAAATTAATTCGCGTCGACGGTTGGCAACTTGCTCGTGAATCTTGCGGCCACGCTCGGTGGCGGCAATGGCAACTACTCGTCCGTCACCTTCGTGTTCAACACGCTCTGCCAAGTTGTCTTTAATGAGACGTTGAACTGCACGTGTTGCAGAACTGGGGTCAATACGAAGATGTTCAGCAAGTTCGCTCATGCGACACGACGGAGTCAGGACCAGAAAATCGAGTGCATCCATTTGGCCGGGATCGAGGGCACTGCCACCAACTCCGTAGATACTGTCGCGCACATCGCTAGCTGTTGAGCCACGGCGCATATCGCGCCATGCACGACCAATACGCATTGCCACTTCAAGTTCAAGATCGCTGTGGACCCCGTTCGGCAACTGTGTGTTCGTCATCTATTAACTAGGGTAATCGCATGAGTGCATTTGGAGATGGTCAGGACACTCCGAAGACGCCTCTTGAGATGTTGGAAGTCATGGCAAGCCAACAAGCAACTCTGTCTCCCACCTTGCGACAAGTGGAGTTGTACACAATGCGGGGACTTTTGTCACTTTTGTGGCACGAACCGTCTGGTGCTGCGCGAAACGTTGGCGTTGTGATGATGGGTGGAGCCATGGGTGGCACGTTGGGACCTGGCGACGGGTTGTATCACGCTCTTGGTGAATCATTGGCGGTGAAAGGCATTCCATCTATTCGTATGAGTTATCGAAAGCCGAATGATCTAGACCGTTGCTGTGTGGATGCGGCAGCAGCTGTTCAGTTACTCATTGGTAGCGGAGCAGATTCTGTGGTGTTAATGGGCCACAGTTTTGGTGGTGCTGTAGCCGTGCGTGTTGGAGTTGGTCTGAATGAAATGGTTGGTGGTGTTGTTACGTTCGCAACGCAGTCAGCCGGTTGCGAAGTTGCTGGAGGACTACAAGGAAAACCATTGTTGATGTTCCACGGTGATGCAGATTCCATTTTGCCGGTGGAAGCAAGCGAAGTGGTTCGTGCCATGGCTGGCACCGGTGACTTGCACATTATGGAAGGCGATGACCATTTATTGGCACGAAGCCATGACGACATGATGGCAATTGTTGAACCATGGCTTGACGCTGTGTTTGAAGGAGTGACTCCAAAATGAAGACACCACAAAACGTTGTCGTGTTGTTGTTAGACAGCTTGAACCGACACGAACTAGGTGCATATGGCGGAACAAATTTCATTACGCCAAACATTGATCGTCTTGCGGCACGTTCTGTTCGCTTCACAAACCACCACACCGGCTCGTTGCCGTGCATTCCTGCACGTCACGACATTTTGGTTGGTGCGTGGGACTTCTTGTGGAGACCATGGGGATCAATTGAGTTATGGGAAGAACCAATTACCGCGTCGTTGCGTCGACAAGGTGTGGTGACTCAACTCATCACAGACCATCCGCATTTGTTTGAGACTGGTGGGGAGAACTATCACGGAGATTTCACTGCGTGGGAATACGAACGCGGACATGAAAGTGACCCGTGGAAAACACGACCAGATCCATCGTGGTTGGGCACACCATCGTTTGGTCGTGGTCACACCCACTATGACAATTCGCGTGGTTACTTTCGTGGCGAAGAAGATTTCCCTGGCCCTCGCACCATGCAAGCAACAGCGCGTTGGTTGCGAGAAGACGCGCCGCATCATCGCGCACAAGGTGAACGTTTCTTTGTGTTTGTTGATGAATTCGACCCGCACGAACCATTTGACACTCCCGACACGTGGGCCACTATGTATGACGACTCATGGGAAGGTCCGCACCTGGTGTGGCCACCATATGCAGTAGATGCATTGAAAGATGGTGTGTTGTCCGAGCGCGACGCACGACAAGTACGTGCGCAGTATGGCGGCAAGTTGTCAATGATTGACCATTGGCTGGGCAAAGTTCTCGATGCATTAGACGAAACAAATGGATGGGAAGACACCGCTGTCATTCTGTGTACCGATCACGGTCACTACTTAGGTGACAAAGATGCATACAGCAGAGACATTTGGGGAAAGCCTGGTGTACCGGTGTACAAACCACTTGGGCACATTCCTATGTTGATGGCGTGGCCAGGTGTAACTCCAGGTGTGTGTGATGCGCTCACAACATCTACCGACTTGCACGCAACAATCGCCGATGTGTTTGGCGCAGAGGTGAAGCACACTGCGCATGGTTCCTCGTTGTTGCCCGTGTTGTCAGGCTCTGCAACGTCTGTGCGTGATTGGTTGTTAACAGGTGTGTGGGGACGAGAAGTTCAACTTGTTACCAATTCATGGAGATACACACGTGGGCCTCAAGGCGTGAACTACCCGCAGACAATGTGGTCTAACAGGTGGAGCACCATGCCTATTGCTTCGTATCCCAACTACAAGATTCCAATGCCGGATGGTCGCGCAGTTTTGGACTACATGCCGGGAAGCACCATTCCCGTTATTCGTCAACCGTTTGTTGAAGGTGACATGTTGCCGTTTTGGGCAAGTGCCAAGAAATACGAAACATTGTTGTTTGACCGCACTGAAGATCCAGATGAAACCGTGAACAGAATTTCAGATTCAATTGCGCGCGACGCAGAAGAGCTACTGCGTGTTGCACTGCACGAAGTGAACGCTCCGTCTGAACAACTTGAACGGTTGGCGTTGGCCTAATCTTTTTCGTACGGACAATGTCTGCAGATGTTTTTGCAGCAATATCCGCGACGTTCTAAGTACAGCGACGTCATCACCATGAGGCCGGTGTCCGGGTCTGTATAGAAATCTGCACCTTTTGCAACGGCCACATCGTGCGCGTGTTCGGCTGCAGGGGTCATGCATTTATTGTGCCTGACGAGTTGGTGAGAATTGCTGTCCGACGACGTGCAAAATGACCCCAATCGCCAAAAGTCCAACGGCTACCAACAATGGCTGAACGTCTAACTGGTACGACATTGCCAAGGTGGACACAATTCCCAAAACTGGTAGCACGGGAACATTCTTGATTGTGCCCGCAATTCTGAATGGTCGAACGGCGTTTGGTTGTCGGTGCCGTAGAAGAATCACCACAACATTCACGACAAGAAACATCACGTACACCAATGCATTTGCAGCTTCTGCAAGTAACGAGAGCCCACCGACTACTGCGAGTAGGGCTGATGATGCAATCACTACACCCGTTGCTAACCGAGGTGAACGACGTTCATGCACTTTGGCCCATCGCCCAGGTAATTGACCTGTGTTGCCCATGCTGTAGATCATGCGCGATGCTGCAGTGCTTGCAAGGAGAGTGGTGTTGGCGGTGGTCGCAAGAGCAATGGCACCAATCACTGAGGCGGCATTGTCTCCAATCGCCTCACGCATTACTGCTGTTAGAGGTTGATCTGCGGAGGCAAGAGCAACCGGCCCGAGAACACTCACACTCACAATTGCAACGAGGACATACAGCACCGTGGAAATTCCAAGTGCCAACATGAGTGCGCGTGGAACAGTGCGATGCGGATCGTGTGTTTCTTCAGCAAGCGTGATGACTTCATCGAAGCCGATGTAGGCGAAGAAGATCACGGATGCTCCTCCTAGTACGCCGTTCCACCCTTTGCCATTTGTGAGGCTGATGTCTCCAATGTGGTGCGCGCCGACAACAACAAGAAAAAGAAGTCCGCCTATCTGAATCGCAGAGAGAACCAACACCAACCACTTTGCACTTTGCATGCCACTAAACGACACAATGCTGACGAAGGAAAGAAGAATCAACGCGCCAAGTCGATGGTCTAGAGAAACAAACTCGGAGAGGTAACGACCAAACCCAAGAGATACCGCGCCAGAGGCAACAACTAACGCAACAGCCATTGCCCACCCTGTAGTGAAGGCCACCCAGTCGGGAAAGACTTGACGAGCAAATTCGTGTTCAGAACCAGCGCGCGGGAACATGGACGAAAGTTCCATATAACTGAACGCCGTCAGCGCACACAATGCAGCAGACAATAACAACGACGCCCATACAAGGCCACCAGCTTTTTGAGTTGCAGGACCAATCAGAATGTAGATGCCGGCGCCAATAATGACGCCCACACCACTTGCCGTGACATGCCACAAACCCAACACTCGGTTGAAGTTGTCGGGGGAGCGATTGTGCGAGGTGATGTTGTGAAGTTATGGCGCAACAAGATGCGATGCCACAGGATGTTTGTACTTCTAACGAAGTTCGCCTGGATCAACCACGCCATCGTTATTTCGGTCTGTTCCAGGAAGCGAAGCTTGATTAGGTTCAATTGCAACCCACGTAGCTTTGTCAATCATTCCTGTTTGAGGAAGCTTCACTTTCCCTTGGAAGTCGTAGACCGCTTTCGCCATGCTGGGTCCGAAGTAACCATCAACATTTGTTGAGAAGCCGGCTCTCTTCAAGCGGTCTTGCATGACGCGAACCGCAGTTCCCGAATCGCACTTCTCCACGGGGAACTCAACGGCTGCAAAGTATCCAGTACATGCGCCGTTCATCTGCGCAGTGATGTCGGCTTTCGACGGGGTGCATCCCGTTTCGCTGGTGTACTTCAACAACGTGTTTGCAGGCCAGATAAGACATGCCACATCGCTTGGAGGAATTTGCGCCAGTGTGGCGGCGCCAACATTTGGAATGTAACAACTCATTGCATAGCGAGTGAGGGGAAGGTTCCGTTGGCAAGTTGCGGTGTTGACCCACTTGTTGTCTTGCAAGTGAAAGAGCCGAGTTTGTGCACATCCCGCATCGGGACAATTCCACGAGTCTCGATCCGTATCGCCAAATGCCCATGTGGCCGTGCACTTTTCGAGACGAAGTTTCTCGCCGTAGCTAGACCCAATGGCTTTTGAATCACACGGCACGCTTGGTTCACCGGAAGCGGGATTCAACAAAGGGGCAACTGTGGTGGTTGATTGCATGGTTGTTGTAGTTGCAATGATTGGCGCCGGTGTTGTTGCACTGTTTGCGTCAGGCGTTGATGAGCAAGCAGTGATTGACAGCGCTAAAAGAACAACCGAGACGACACGTTTCACTTGATGAAATGTATCGGCGAAGAATCGGGTCTACGAAACCTTGAGGGCCAGAGTCTTTGAGGTCTTTTTCTTCTTGACGGTGATAGTGACAGTGATGCGACATGTGCCAGTGGAAGTCGCAATTACTTTTGTCTTGACTACCTTGCACACTTTTGGCGTCCTTGTTGTCATCAAGACTTTCCCACCTTTTGGAACGGTGAGTTGTAGTCGTTGTAGAACCGCAGCTTGACTGACAGAAATTACCAACCTGATGTCTTTGCTTTCTGCACTAACCCCAGGGACTGTGGTTGTTGTACTTGATGGCGCAGTAGTTGGTGGTGTTGTAGTTGAGGTGGTTGGTGCTGCTCCTGGCGGAAGAAGTTTGGCAAAGAACATCTCAAAGTTCTCCCCCACTTTCGTCGCTCCCGAAATCAAAATTGAATTATCAGAGAGAAGTTGGGCATCATCAAAGTAAGTTTGCGCGTTAGAAAATGGCAACATAATGCCGTCAGAATCGAGACTTGAATCGAATTCTCCATTAAGGGATAGTCGCGCTAGTCCCGAAAACGTGACAGTTGAATTTTGCTGACGATCTGAGTCTCCGCCACCAACAATTGTGTATTTGTTGTTCGAGATAACAATGTCGGAGAAGTCGTTGCCATCAATCTGGGACAAGTCTCGAAAATTGAAATTCCTGTAACCAGTGGAATTGAAGCTGGTGTCAAAAGAACCGCTTGTGGTTAATCGCAAGATGACGTTAGAACTATTTTGCGAGTAGTTCTTTCCAATCGCCACAATACGTAGTTGATCATCAATAACAACGCGTCGAATCTCGTCGGGAAGAGTTGGACCATTAGATGGCCACGAAACATATCCACCGGAGAACGACGAATCAAGCGACCCGCTCGACGTAAAGCGTGAAATGAATGTACTGACTTGTCCGTTGACGGTTGTGCTACCTGTGATGTACATCGATCCGTTTGGTCCGACAGTAGAAGTGTGCCAGTTACCCGTTCCATCACCGATGTTCGGTTTAATTCCTCCAGGGAAGTTCTCGGCGTCTGTGAACGAAGAATCAAGTACGCCACCAGATGTGTATCGATATAGCCACAATGTTCCGGAATAATTGACAGATCTACTAACAGGAAGAACGATTTTCCCATCATTTGTCAGCAAGATTGGTCCAGTTAAGAGTTGAGATGACCCATCTGATGTAACGGTGAGTCCGTTCGTGCCAAATGTGTTATCCGATGAGCCGTCTGCATTTAGTCGCCACAAGTAGATGCTTTGCGATTGACCACTTATCTCACCGTTTGCCAAGAGAAGAATCTTTCCGTCAGTTTGAACTACAAAATCAACGGTGTACATCCAGTCAAAATCTGAGGGACCGGAAAGTATTTGATATCCGCCAAGACCGAAAGATGGATCTAACGTTCCCGAAGAGGTGAATTTGAAGATGACACCCTTCGTGATTTCGTTGCCGCCGTTGTTGATGAAGACAGCGCCGCCCGAGATGATGGAACCATCTGGCTGTTGCTTGCTACCGATGATGTACGACTGCCATTTCTCTAAATTCAGTTGCAGAACTACGTTGCTGAATGTCCCATCTGTTGACCCGTTAGCAACAAAGCGTCGCACAATCGAGTTCTTCTCGGTTCGGAGGTCTCCAACCACCACAACCTTGTCGCTTGACTGAACAAAGAGTGAAATTGCTCTGGCTCCTGAGTTCGCGCCCGACCATAGACATTGAGAACAGTTCGGCGTATTGCTGAATGTGCCATTGGTTTCCACCCTCATGAATCCGCCGGTTGTTCCCGAATTGATTGGAAATACATAGCGCCCATCAGATTGAACGCCTAATCGTTTCGGCAGTGGAATGTCGTACGTGCTTGAGAGTGAACTCAACTTGAATCCACTTGATCCAAAGGTTGTATCAACTGTTCCATCAGACAGGATTTTCGCTATTCCGTAATACCACGGTCCGCTGTAATACGTTCCAGCAATTCCAGCTACAACCACATCATCATTCTGGAGAACCGCGGCCGCAGTCATGTACGCGTCAGTTTCTGATGCAAATTGAACAAAAACAATTCCATTGCCGTTTGAGGCACCGTCAAATGTTGAATCCAAATATCCGTTGACATTTATTTTGGTGAGAACAATTTGACGGGTGTACGTACCAAACGCCGACCCAATTCCAAGTAACGAACCGTCATTGAGAAGTTTCAGTCCAGTCAATGTGGAATAGGCACTTGCTCCTCCAACACGTGGGACTACTTCTCGGCCCGCACTGTTTCCCCAACTTGTGTCTAAGGCGCCGCTGAAGTTAATGGCAACAAAATAGAAATTCGCGTTATCTCCCGCGGTGTTCATTACGTTGAACCCAAGATAAATTCGTTCACTTGTATCGCTAACTACAATCAACACCTCAGAGCTGGTGAATGCTTTCCCAGGAAATTCAGGAAGCTCGAATGCGCCGTTAGTTCCAAAGGTTGTGTCGGTTGTTCCAGTCGCTGTGAATCGTTGAACCACGATTTTTGATCGACCGTTTGAAGATGAAAAGCCGGCGACAATTATTTTTTCGTCATTCTGAAGTGCGAAATTTGCACCCGAGAGATTGAGCATGGACGTTCTTCCATTTGTTCCGAATTGGGAGATAGGTGTTCCATCGGATGTCAATTTCCCAACGCTGCTAAGACCGCCGGAGTTTCCCCCGCTCGCTTGATAGAGGACATAAAGATTTCCCGTGGTGTCACTAATGACGTCAGAAGCAATTGATTCAGATTTCTGGAGGGGAATTCCAGTGACCAACATTCCGTTTGTCCCAAAGGATGTGTCGAAAGGAGAGGGTTCAACTGCGCGTACCTCGGAGGTGTGCAGGAACACCACGGACGACGCAGCGAGGAATGCCGAGGAGAGGATGCGAGCTAGGGCAGTGCGCATGAGAACCCATTTCTAGAGAATTATCTAGAAATGTATCTAAAAACTAGAGAAATATCTAGGTCTAACTCTGGGGATTCAGGAGATATCGGAAGGTCTGCACCGTTGCTTCGTTGACGGAGTCCGATAACTGGTGGTCGCCCGTGATGTCCACCAAAATTCGCCCCAAAAACATGGCCTGCATGAGATACACCAAGGCATCTAGTGGAATTCGTGGCTTGATGAGGCCCTTCGCCTTAGCCAAGGCAAAAGACTCCACAAGATACGCGGACCCCTTCATTTGAGATTCGGCAATCAGTTTTCGTAATGATTCATCTTCGATGGAGGCAGACAGAGTTCTAATGCGCCGACCTCGTTGTTCGCGCAGAGCATCTGATCCGTTGATGCGGGTGAACCCGGCCAAAAGTTCGAACAACTCTTCACCACTCTTGCCCGATTCAATGACCGATCGAATGACTTCGTTCTCTGCCTTCAGAGATGACTTCAGCAGTGTGGCTTCGCAATGAGAAATGAGGCCGTGACGACTTCCGAAGTGGTGATACAAGGAGCCTCGAGCAACGCCTGATTCACGAAGAACATTCTCCAAATTGAAATTAATGGAGCCGCTTCGCTGGAGCTCTTCAACTCCGAATCGGATGAGGGTCTCCATTGTGGTCGCGCCATTGGCATTCTTCCTACTCTTCACCTCTGATTGAACCACCTCGTCATTTTGGCACAAGACCGAGCGTGCAGAATAAATAATAACCCGACCCATATTCTTGATAAACGTAGGGAAACTGCATGGCGCAATACGCTATGTCAATGAAATCATCTCGTATTTCTCATGTTCGTCTCGGTTTCTGTCTCTCACTTTTTTTGGGTGGAATCGTTTCGCTTGTTCCCGCCAACAATGTTGCAGCCGTGCGCGCAGTGTCGTCATCGGTCTCAAGCGCTTCAGTATCGGCTAACGGTGGTTCAACTTTCACAGTGACTTCGGCGGTACCTGTAGCGGCGCCTGGAACAGTTTCTCAATCAATCACAATGTCGTTTGATCCATCGCGCGCAAAAGTAACGAGTGCAAATGGAATCGTGGCGCCAACAGGTTGGACTCTGACGTACTCAACAGATGGCACAACATTTGGATCGGCTCCTCAAACCCAGCAAGGTTGGGCTGCTGTACGAGCTGTGCGTGCCACTGGTTCAATTCAGTCCGGCGGTGACTCAAACGGATTACAAATCGCAACAGGAAGTGGTCTTGCAACCGCACCACCATCTGGTGTGTTTAATGCTGGCGGCGGTGGTGACGGATGGGATGTCGCTTTTGACGAACAGGGCAACGTTTACAACACTTTTCATCACGATGGCTATTGGGGAAGTGGATTCATTACGCCAGGATTGCATTGTCATACGAGAACTGGCGCATCGTGTGGACCAGGGTGGCCCTTTGACTTAAGAATTCCAAACGGCGTCACTGGTCCTGATGGCATCAGCGGACAACCGTGGTATCACACGAACGACCAAGCAATGCAGTGGGTTGATGTGATGAACAATCGTGTCTGGATTCCCACCAACTTGAACGATGGAACAGCTGCTTCTGGTACCGGCTTTGTTTGCGTTGATGTTTCTAATTTGTCCGTTGGTCCGACGTGGTGCGGCGGGAGTATTCGTAATGCATTCGTAAAGACAGGACCAACATTGTGTAACCGTGAATGCAGTCTGGGGCTTGCAGCAGCGAATGGTCGTTTGTTTGCGTGGGACTCAAGCACAGGAAATCTGATGTGTGTCGACGTTTACGTCAATCGCAACGGAAACTTGCCAGGAGCACCGTGTGCAAATCAGCCCTATGCAATCACCGGTATTACGTCAACAAGTTCGTCTAACGGCTATTCACTCATGGAAGCGCAAAATCTTGTGTGGGGTTCTTCTAATGGCAAGGCGATGTGTTTCAACCCAGTGACACTTGCCTTGTGTTCGGGATGGTCTGCAGGATCCGTCGCCTTGACTGGAACTTTTCCAAACACAATGTTTGATATTCCAACGTCAACTGGGACGGCTGGTGCAGTGTGCTTTGCTCGTTATGACGCATCCCGCGGATGTTTTTCTGCTGATGGTTCGAGCAATTCAGAATTATCGGGTTCACATGCTGGGTCATCATTCATCACGTATCTCAGCACGCGTGTGTCCACCACCATTATTCCGAAAAATGGCGTGACGACGGGAACTCGTATTTATTGGTCTGATGGATCTTGGCCAGGTGGCGGAAAGATTTACTGCTTCGACACGAGTTTGTCCGGTGGTGCAGGAGCGGCATGCGGAAACTGGCCCGTCAGTGTTTCTGCGTATACCGCAACTATTGACTCGCAAAATCCAAACTGTATTTGGACCAACACTGACAACGGAACAATCTCAACAATTGATGCCATTACTGGACAATCAACATGTACAACTCCTCCCTCGGTTGCTGAATTTTCTGCACCAGTGATAGTTCCACGGCTGGCATGCTCATCCAGTTCATCTATCCAGCAATGGAGATCTTTCAAGCTCACGGCACCCGCAGCTAGTACGTATTCGACTGCAACATTGACAGTGTTATCAGCTAGCGGTTCGATTTTGAGTGGATGGAACCGTGTGTCAATTCCTGCAAACACTCGAACTGTTGATTTGTCAAGTTTGAATATCCAAACAAGCGGCCTCAATCCGCGGTTTCGTGTATCACTTGCCGATAAGACAACTACAGATCCAATTGGTGGAGAAGTGTCGGTCGTGGGTGATGCACCACAACTGTGTGTTCCGCTACAGGCAGTGGCGTGGTGTCCAGCAGGTCCTTCCCAAATAGGTGGTGCAATGACATCGCCGTCTCCTATCTCGGTGGTTGTGTCGGGAGAAGCCCAACCGTCAAGTGGTCCAGCCGAACAATTCGCAAATGCAACTTCAACTGTGTCTGTGTCTCCACCTTCAGACGTGTCATGTTTGGGGGCAATCAGTGGTCAAGCGACTATGGCATCTAGCTCAACACCTGTGTCGAATGCAGTTGTACGTTTGCTAACTTCAAGCGGTTCAGTTGTTGCTAGTACGACAACTGACAATTCAGGTAACTATTCATTTACTCGATTAGTTGCGGGCTCTGGGTACCGCGTGGAGTTTGGGCCATCTAGTCAAGGAGCAGCAAATTCAACAACTGTTCAGTCCGTAACTACAGACCGAACTGTCACGGTAAATGCAGCAACCGTTGTTAACGGAACATACGCGCTATTACGAACGAATGTGATTGCAGGCCAGGGTGCTTACGGGCAATCTGTGTCCGTTACACCAGCGCCGCACGATTCAACTGGCACGCAAACGTACGGTTCATTCACAAAATCAGCTACATGTCTTGTAGATCGAGTTGACAATCAATGTAAGGCATCAGTCACTGTCGCTGGCGAGGGCACATGGAGTGTTGACACGGCTTCTGGAGCGTTGTCTTTCACACCCTCAAATGGTTATTCGGGAACAACAACTCAAATTGTCTATCGCGTGACTGAGACGTCGTCTTCTCTCACCACATGGAACTTTGCAAGTGCAACGATTAGTCCACAAGTTATTGCGCCTGGTGCATCTGTGGGCCCAACCGTGGCTTCGCCAGTCCTAGTACCGGCATCGTCCGTTTCGCGTGCTCTGACAACAGGAGTACTCACCACCCGAGTTCTTGTTACAAGAGCAAGTCAAGTTCTTCAAACCGGAACATTTACGGTTAACGGTCAATCAATGAGAGCAGTAAATTGCCGTTCTGTTTCAGTGTCTCGCGCGTCAACAGTCACTATGACATGCACATTGACCTCATCGTTGCGTCAACGTTTGTACCAAACAAATGTGTCAGTTGTTCTAACAACAACAATTGATCCGAAGAGTGGCACGACAAAGAAAATTCGATCAACGGTGAGATTTAAGAAATTGACTCTCTTACCAGCAACTAGGTAATTCTCATCACAAGTTGCTTAGGTGTTCCAGACGTTAAGCACTGAGTCGACGGCGACGACGGCGAACTGTGGTGGGCACAATGAGGCCCGCTCCAACTGCAAGCAGGATTGGAATTGCAATCAGTACTCTCGCAGTAGTTGATGTTTGTTGTGCTGCGCCGAACATAATTCCCACTGCGACTGTGGCCTTCTCGTTATTTGGAAGTCGTGCCTCTACAGCGAAGCGGTGTTCTCCAGATTCTGTTCCAGATGGAATCTGAAAACGCCCCGAAGCCTTTCCACCAGTATCAGCCGCAACAACTCCCAGCTTTGTTGGTGTAGAAAACATCCACACTTCAACATCTGCACTTGCCTTTAAGCCAGAGACCATCATCTCCACTTGGTCGCCATCGTTAACACGAAGGTTTCCGTCTTCGTCCAGCGATGTGACGCTTCCATCAGCAGAGACACCCCACACCTTTAGTTCGATTCCAGATGCAGAAACAATGAGTTGGTTGTCGCTGCGCGACACAGTTGCAACAGATTCGATGCCGTTCACAAGAATTGCTGCACCACCTGCTTCAACGTTGGCCACTTGGGGAACAGAAGTGGTGGTTGTGGATGTCGTAGACGATGACGATGTCGGCGTTGCTGTATTGCGAACTGCACTGTCTGTTGGTGTTTTCACTTCCGCAGCATCAGATGATTGGTCTGATTCCGTTTCTACGCTCGCAACAGTTGTTGTTGGCCCCACTGGCGCGGTGGACGTTGTTGAAGTTGCGAGTGTTGTTGTTGGCGCGACGGTTGTGGAGGTTGTTGTTGTCGTAGTGGTTGTTGTCGTCGTCGTAGTAGTCGTAGTGGTTGTGGGGGTTGGCCCAGAGATCTGAGTGATCGCGCTGCTGTTAGCGGCTCCGACCCACACATTGTTATCAATGATGAGAGTAACAACGGGCCGAGATCCCGTTGCAGGCTTGGTGCTGCTGACGGTGCCTGTTGTTGTATCAATCATGGATACGAAGTTGCCATTGAAATTTGTCGCCCAAATAACGTCGCCGTCGTAGTTCAGGCTGGAGATGTTGCTTCCACCTTGGCTGATGTTTCGAATTACTGCTCCAGTTGATGGATTTATTTGAGTGACGGTGTCGGATCCTGTTGCTCCCACCCACACACTGCCGTTTGCTGAAATGATGTTTGTTGGCTGCGAACCAGTGGTGGTGTAGCCAAGAATGGTTCCGTTGCTTGGATTAATTCGAGCCACCTGTGCATTGTTGAACACAGACGCCCACAATGTTGTTCCATCGTGGTGCAGGGCTGAAATGTTTGATCCGGACAATGTGATGGTACGTGTGACTGTTGCAGTAGACATGTCAATGTCTGTCACGGTGTTTGAACCACTGGCAGACACGAAGAGATGGCCATTGGCTGACAGTGCCATGCCAGGGTTTGCACCAACAGGAATGGTTGAACCAACAAGCGCACCCGTTGAAGGGTTGAATCTCTGTACATGTGCATTGCTGAAGCTCAGGGCCCAAATGTTTGTGCCGTCGTAATTCAACGATGCAATGTTCGATCCTGGAAGTGAGATGGTGCGTGTCACTGTTGCGGTCGCCATATCGATGTCGGTGACTGTGTTTGAACCAGAGGACGGAACAAATAGGTGTCCGTTCACTTCAATTGGCGCACCAGGGTTTGCTCCTACAGAAATTGGGGAACCAACTAATGCTCCGGTAGTTGCATTGAATCGTTCCACACGCGCACTGTTGTAAAGCGAGACCCAGATAACTCCGTCTTTGTAGTGCAGACCAGTCGCATTAGATCCGCCCAAGCTGATGGTGCGAGTAATGGAGACCGGAGAACCAACTGGTGCGCCACTTGCACTAGTGAGTGGCGCTGCGATGATTGCGAAAAGTGCGACGACAGTTGCACGGGCAATGCGACGACTGTTGACGTGACAAAAGCGGCGTTTCATGACAAGACCTCATCTGTGAAAAGACGATTCTCACTATACCGAGGGCAACAGTCTGAGTCTGTTAGTGAAAAAGTACCAACTGGAGCCCAAGATGAGAATCGAACTCACGACCTACGCATTACGAGTGCGTTGCTCTACCGACTGAGCTACCTGGGCGGGTAGGTCTTTAACTTTACCGACCGAACCTCGTGGTCACCCACGAAGAGACACGTCGCCAGGCGCCATTGGTCTGTCTGAATCCTCTTGCGCCTGCGCAATCTTCCACGCCAACCAAATAAAGAGGAATTGGAAGGGAAGACGTCCGTACGACACCACCTGATCGCTGAATGGCTTATCGCGCCAATCCCACGCCATGTACAAGTTGGCCGGATACACCGCTATGTACAACCACACCGCCGCAAGCGCACCCGTTCGACGCGTTGACGGGCGAAGCAGCAAGTACGCGATGACAAGTTCAGCCACACCACTTACATACGTCCAAAACGCTTCGCTGGGTGGAAGCCATGGCGGAACAATGTCGTTGAAGAAATCGGGAGATGTGAAATGCATGATTCCTGCGAACCCAACAAACAATCCCATGACAACTGCGATTCGATTCCACAACTGAGTGTTCATTCTGCATTCTCCGTTAGAACAAATTGAAGTGCAGCATCTGCTGCGGGTGAGGGGAGTGACCAAATGAGATCACGTAACAAAATTGCTTCATTCACATTCAAAGACAAGCGACGCATGGCGTCATGCAAACGCGAAATAGCAGCTGTGTAAGCATCGGGGTGTGCAAGATGTGTGTTGCGCACAAGTTCGTCACGGTACACACCAGCAATCTCAGCAAGTCCAGCGCGTAACTCATCGGTTCGATGTCGGCGAATCTCACGCTTGTGTTTGTCTTCTAACTGCTTCTTGCCACCGCGCTTGACGCCCATGAGCACGAGAGTCTTTTCAACGTCGGCAGCTTCTTGTTCATGGCGTTGAATCAACGGTTCAGTGGAATCGTCGATAAGTCCGAGAATCTGTTCCACGATTGCAGCGACTGTTGCACCAGTTCCGTCGATGCGTTTTGGAATATTCGCAAAGAAGTCACGACGGTGAGACAACTGTTTGTCGTTTGCAAGAAGTCGTCCACGAATCAAACTTCCGTGCGCAGATCGAGCCGCGGCATCTGCGGCATCTGCAGAAATACCTTCACGTTGCAACACTGATGAGATGACCGAATTCTCTAGCGGGCTGAAGTGAATGGTGATGCAACGCGATGCAATGGTGACAAGTGATTCGTCCACTTGCTCTGCAAGCATGATGAAGAACACGCCAGGTGCAGGCTCTTCCAATGTCTTCAACAAGCGAACAATTGCTGCGGGCTGCATGAGGTGCACCTCATGCATGATGATGACCTTGCGCGCACCCTCCGTAGGGGTCATAGATGCCACGCGAATAACCTCGTCGGCTTGGTCTTTCAGAATTGAAGCGCCTTCGCGCTTCACCTCATGAACATCGGGGTGGGTTCCGCGCCATGCCATGTCGTTGGTGCGATGCGATAGGTCGTCTGTCTGCGACAACAGAACCCCGGCAAATGCGCGAGCGGCTTCTTCTTTGCCACAACCTTCTGGGCCAACAAACAAATAAGCATGAACAGGTTGAGCGGCCGCGCGACGAAGATGGTCGACTGCGCGGTCTTGACCAAGAACTACATCCCACACCGATTCCACGGTGTTGAGACTACTCA
>CAZRHK010000022.1:0-13584 GCA_964599815.1 uncultured Bifidobacterium sp.
CCCCATGGGTGTACACACCGGTGACTCCATCACCGTGGCGCCCGCACAAACATTGTCCGACGTTGAATACCAAAAAATGCGTGATGCGGCTCTGGCGTGTATTCGCAGAGTGGGCGTTGAAACAGGCGGTTCCAATGTTCAGTTCGCTTTGAATCCTGCAAATGGCGACATGGTGGTTATTGAAATGAACCCACGCGTGTCGCGTTCTTCAGCGCTGGCATCAAAGGCAACGGGATTCCCAATTGCAAAGATCGCGGCCAAGTTGGCAGTTGGTTACACCCTTGATGAGATTCCAAACGACATCACAAAGATGACTCCTGCAAGTTTTGAGCCAACAATTGACTACGTCGTCACAAAAATTCCACGCTGGGCATTTGAAAAATTGCCTGGCACATCCGGTGTCCTCGGCACCCAAATGCAAAGTGTGGGCGAAGCCATGGCAATCGGTCGCACATTCCCAGAGAGCCTTCAAAAGGGATTGCGATCGCTTGAGCAGGGTCGTCTTGGCTTGAACTGTGACTCGGGTGAATCACTGTATGACTCACTAGACAATCCAGCCCTTCTTGCAAAAGCCGCTGTTGCAACTCCAGAACGCATCTTCCAAGTCGGTGAAGCATTGCGTCGCGGTCTTGGTGTACACACAGTGCACGAGACAACAAAAATTGACCCGTGGTTCCTCGATCAAATGCAAATCATTATCGACGAGCGTCATGCGGTTGCAGAGCTAAAGCTTGCCGATGTCACCAAGTCACAAATGCGTCGTTTGAAGCGTCTTGGTTTTTCAGACGGTCAATTGGCTTACTTGTGGCACGTGACCGAACAAGACGTTCGAGTGCACAGAGAAGCACTTGGTGTAATTCCAACTTATAAAACAGTGGACACTTGCAGTGCTGAATTTGCCGCTGAAACTCCGTATCACTATTCAACTTATGAAGATGAGAACGAAGTGCGTCCATCTGATCGACCACGAGTCATCATTCTCGGATCTGGACCAAACCGAATTGGGCAGGGAATTGAATTTGACTACTGCTGTGTTCACTCCAGCTTTGCGTTGCGCGACGCGGGATACGAAACAGTGATGGTCAACTGCAACCCCGAAACGGTGTCAACGGACTACGACACATCTGATCGTCTCTACTTCGAACCACTCACTCGCGAAGATGTTCTCAATGTGATTGCAGCAGAGACAAAAGCTGCGGGTGGTGTGCCACCCAAAGTCATTGTCAGCCTTGGTGGGCAAACTCCGTTGAAGCTGTCTGGCGATATAGATCCTGCACTCATTGCTGGTACGTCGCCGCATTCAATTGACCTTGCTGAAGATCGTGAGAAGTGGAACCAGTTGTGCGAAAGCCTCTCCATTCCGCAACCTCCAGGTGGCACGGCAGTCACCATGGATGAGGCACAAACCATCGCACAACGAGTGGGATTCCCTGTGTTGGTTCGCCCTAGTTATGTACTGGGCGGACGCGCGATGCAGATTGTGCACGATGTCCCTGCGCTCGAACGAGCAATGAAGCAGTTGGCAGCAGACGGAAGTCTCGGCAAAGAGGGTGGCCTATCTGCGGAGCGTCCAGTTCTCATTGACCGATTCTTGGCAGATGCAACAGAAGTTGATGTTGATGCCATTCGAGACCACACAGGCGAGGTGCTGATTGGTGGAGTTATGGAGCATGTTGAAGAGGCCGGAGTTCACTCTGGTGACTCTGCATGTGCAATTCCGCCGCAGACTCTTCCATCGTGGGTTGTTGAAGTCATTAGCGAGTACGCCGCATCAATTGCCCACGCACTAGATGTTCGTGGTCTTATCAATGTGCAATTCGCAGTATTGGGAACAACGGTGTATGTCATTGAAGCAAACCCACGTGCTTCACGCACGGTGCCGTTTGTTGCCAAAGCAACAGGCGTTCCATTGGCGAAAGTGGCAAGCCGAGTGATGTTGGGTGCAACACTGGAAGAGTTGCGAGTTGAGGGCTTGTTAACTCCGCCAGTCACTGGTGGTCATGTGTCTGTAAAAGAAGCAGTGTTGCCCTTTAATCGTTTCCCCGAGGTTGATACTGCACTTGGGCCAGAAATGCGTTCCACTGGCGAAGTCATGGGAATCGATCGTTCATTTGGTCGAGCATTCGTGAAATCGCAAACGGCTGCAGGCACGGTGTTGCCAACATCGGGCATGGTGTTCTTGTCGCTGAACGACGGCGATAAGCCCGCAGGTCTAGTGGTAGCGAAACGACTTCGTGAGCTGGGGCTAGGAATTGCTGCCACCACTGGAACAGCTGCGTATCTTGCTAAGTTCGGCATCAATGTTGACCGCGTGGTGGGCAAACTGTCCGAGATGGCCGGTTCAAGCATGGACAATGCAGTGGAGTTAGTAGCGCAAGGCGAAATTAGTTTCGTAGTGAATACCCCGTATGGCCGTGGCTCTCGCGAGGACGGTGAAGCAATTCGTAAGGCCGCCAACTCGAACCGAGTGTCGTCCGTGACAACGGTAGAAGCCGCCCTTGCCGCAGTGAACGGATTGTGCGAGCAACGCGAATCCGAGATCGAGGTTCGCTCTCTTCAGGAGTATCACGGCCGATGATGAATAAGCGTCGTGGTGAACGGGATCTCCAAACTTTGGGTTCCGTCTCAGTGGGTGGAGTCGTTCTCTCGACGCCATTCATGACCGCCTCTGGTACTGCGGGTCACGACGTCGAATTGAATTCGTACATGCCGTTAAACAAACTAGGAGCAACAGTCGCTAAGAGTTTGTTCCATGAGCCGTGGCCAGGAAATCCTGCACCTCGTGTCCATCTTGCGCGCGGCGGAATGATGAATGCTGTCGGATTGCAAGGTCCCGGCGTTTCGGCGTGGGTGAATGAATCTCTACCGCGGTGCGAACAGTTTGGTGTCACCGTGGTGGCAAGTATTTGGGGACGCACGGTCCAGGAGTACGTATCTGCGGCGCGTCAATTGGCCGACGCTGGTCAGCGCATTGCAGCAATTGAAATCAATTTGTCGTGCCCCAACTTGGAAGGTAGAAGCGGAATCATCGCGCACGACGTTGAGTTGTCTGCACGAATAGTTTCCGAAGTAGCTCAATGTGTGACTGTGCCCGTGTGGGCAAAACTGAGCGCGAATACCGACCGCATTGTTGACGTTGCCCAAGCAGTGTCAGCATCTGGCGCTCAAGCGGTGACGTTAATTAACACCATGTTGGGCATGCAGGTCGACGTAACAACAAAGCGACCAACACTGGGCAATGGTGGTGGGGGATTGTCTGGTTCGTCTATTCATCCCATAGCTGTGCGTGCCGTGCACGACGTGCGTGTTGCTCTCCCTGACGTAGACATCATTGGAGTTGGGGGAGTCAGTTCTGGCGACGATGCAGTTGAAATGATGATGGTGGGTGCGAATGCAGTGCAAGTGGGTACTGCCTCGTTCTTAGATCCAGCAGCAGCGTGGAACATTGCACGCCAAGCAGCTCGACGCGCTGTGAAGAACGGCGCGTCATCGTGGCACGATGTGATTGGTGCCATGCATCGTGTGTGAGGTGTCCCCCGTGAAGCAGGGTTGTCGCAACTAAACTCCTGTTATGGAAAGCAGAACGAAAGACCTCGAGACAGTTTCTCGGCTTCGTTCGGCGCGAATTTCTGTGGTTAACGAAGCCAAACAAGGTTCCCTTCATGTGCTGACTCGCGACGGCGACTCATTTGAGACGCAGGTGTACCTAGTGAAATTGTTAGACGTTTTCCCAGGACTGGGGAAAGTAGCAGGTCGCCGATTGATGTCCGACCTAGGGTTCGCACCATTAGTGAAGGTCGCCCAGCTCACTTCTGAACAGAAGACGTCATTGATTTCTGCGCTGGGGATCAACAATGGCTAGCCCAATCATTGTTGTGGTCTCTGGTCCCGGCGGTGCAGGGAAGGGAACCATTGTTGAGGTTCTCGTTGAACGCGATTCATCGTTGTGGTTGAGTCGTTCGTGGACCACTCGCCCACGGCGTGATGGCGAGTCATCAGATGCCTACGTATTTGTCACTCGCCAAGAATTTGAAAACCATATTGCTGCTGGCGGATTTCTTGAGTGGACCGAATTCTTGGGCAATCTGTACGGAACTCCCATGCCAGAGGTTTCCGACGGCCGAGACATCGTGTTGGAGATTGAACTGCACGGTGCCACCCAGGTTAAGCAGCGTCATCCAGATGCCATCCTTGTCTTCGTTCAGCCACCATCTCGGGAAGAGCAGCGCCGCCGCTTGCAAGGCAGGGGAGACTCTGAAGAACACGTGGTGGAGCGGCTTCGAAAGGCGGAAGACGAAGAACGCCTCGGCGCCGAAATTGCCGATGTCATCGTGGTGAACGATGACCTCGAGCGCGCCGTTGCTGAGATTCAAGGCATTATCGGTGCGGCCCGCAAGGGCTCCCGATAGCCTTGAGGCGACTTCGGAGGTCTCCACATGTCCCGTCAGCACGACTCCATGATTTACCCCAGCATTGAAACCTTGCTTGGCAAGGACAGTCTCGAGGGCTCAAAGTTTGCACTGGTCACATTGGCCTCTTACCGTGCGCGCCAGATCAACTCCTATTTCAACCAACTGGGTGAAGGACTTGGTCAAATGGTGCCACCACAGGTGTCGTCTGTTGCTCGCAAGCCACTGTCTATTGCGTTTGAAGAAATAGCTGCAGAGAAAATCGTCAAGATCGAGCGTTTGCCATACGACGAGATGGAAGCAGAAGCTGACGAAATCTTCGGTGCAGATTCAGAGTTCAACGATTCTGACGCCGACGAATCAGACGCTGAATAGGTTTTCACCAATCATCGACTCCACTGAAGAAGTCTGAAATGGAATCGGTACAAGGTCGTCGCATTGTCCTCGGTGTGTCCGGAGGAATTGCTGCCTATAAGTCTGTAGAAATCTGTCGCCGTCTGGTTGACGCCGGTGCTCATGTTTCCACCATCTTGACGGAAGACGCCCATCGTTTCATTGGGCCAGTCACATTGTCTGCACTGTCGTCAGAGCCAGTGCACACAAGTTTGTGGGATGACGAGTCTCCAATTCCACATACACGTCTTGGCCAAAACGCAGACCTCATTGTCGTTGCTCCCGCAACTGCACGTGTCCTTTCTGCCTACGCCACTGGTTTCTCGCAAGATTTGCTCGTGGCAACTCTCATTGCCACTCGTGCGCAAGTAATTGTGTGTCCTGCAATGCACACAGAGATGTGGGAGCACCCGTCCGTTCAAGACAACATCGCACTATTGAAGTCGCGTGGTGTCATTGTTGTAGAGCCCCAATCGGGTCGGCTCGCAGGGGGAGATGTCGGTGCCGGGCGCTTGGCAGACCCCGACACCATTCTCACTGCAATCTCCACTGCTCTTGCGGGTCGCACCCAGGACATGGTTGGCGTTTCTGTTGTGGTGTCTGCAGGTGGCACTCGTGAGCCAATCGATGCTGTGCGAGTTCTTGCTAATCGTTCAAGCGGAAAACAGGGCTACGCCATTGCAGAGCAGGCAGCTGCTCGTGGTGCATCGGTCACTCTGGTAACCACGGTCGATACGCCTGTCGCGCCAGGTATCACTCGCGTCGATGTTGAAACTGCTCAGCAAATGCACGATGCACTCACATCGTTGGCGCCTTCTGCAGATGTTGTGGTCATGGCTGCCGCAGTTGCCGATTTCCGCCCTGTTGCGCCTGAGGTAGGAAAGATCAAAAAAGAAGGTGGGGTTCCACAAATTGTGTTGGAGCCAACCCCAGACATCCTTGCCGCATTGGGGGCGTCTAAGCCAGCGGGTCAGACCTTGGTCGGTTTTGCCGCCGAAACATCCAACCTTGTGGAAAACGCACAAGGAAAGCTGAAGCGCAAGAATCTCGACCTCATTGTTGCCAATGATGTTTCCGCAGAAGGTGTTGGTTTTAGCCACAACACCAATGCCGTCACCATTATCGGGTCAGATGGAACCCACGAAGAGGTTCCTTTGGCAAGTAAACACACGGTGGCCATGGCCGTATTAGATAGCGTGGTACGAGTGCGGTCAGCCCGATGACCGCAGAGACGAAGGAGTTGTCGTGAGGAAGTTCACGTTCACATCAGAAAGCGTGACCGAAGGTCATCCAGACAAAATGGCAGACCAGGTCTCCGACTCAGTTCTCGACGCCATTCTCGCCAAGGACCCCAACAGTCGCGTTGCATGTGAGACCCTCCTCACCACTGGTCTGTGTGTTGTCTCTGGTGAAATCACCACAGATGCATATGTAGACATTCCGGCCATCGCTCGTGAAACCATCAACAACATTGGCTACAACAATGCAGAGTTCGGATTCGACGGCAATACCTGTGGTGTTCTTGTAGCGCTCGATGCGCAAAGCGCAGACATTGCACAAGGTGTCGACAAGAGTGAAGAACAGCGCAGTGGCTCTTCTGAAGATCAGTTGAACAGCCAGGGCGCAGGTGACCAGGGAATGATGTTTGGATACGCATGTAACGAAACTCCAGACCTCATGCCACTTCCTATTTGGTTGGCGCATCGCATGGCAGAACGTCTCACCGAAGTTCGCAAGAGTGGTCTCGTGCCATACCTTCGTCCAGACGGTAAGACCCAGGTGTCATTTGAATACGAAGATGGCAAGCCTGTTCGTCTCACCACCGTCCTTATTTCTACGCAGCACGCAGAAGGCATTAATCGCGAAACACAAATTCGCCCCGACCTCATTCAAGAGGTCATCATGCCAACAATTCCTGCACAGTTCGCTGGGGACAACCCAAGCATCTACATCAACCCAACTGGAAAGTTTGTGTTGGGTGGACCACACGCCGACACTGGTTTAACAGGTCGAAAGATCATTGTTGACACGTACGGCGGTATGGGTCGCCATGGTGGCGGTGCATTCTCCGGTAAGGATCCATCAAAGGTGGACCGTTCCGCTGCATACGCTGCACGTTGGGTTGCGAAGCACGTTGTTGCAAGTGGTGCAGCCGATCGTTGTGAAGTGCAAGTTGCATACGCAATCGGTATGGCACAGCCAATCAGCATCTTGGTGGAAACTTTTGGAACCAACAAAGTCAGCGAAGAGTCAATTGAAGATGCTGTTCGCAGCGTGTTCGACCTTCGTCCAGCAGCAATTGTTCGCGATCTCGATTTGAAGCGACCCATCTACTCAAAGACTGCGGCATATGGCCACTTCGGCCGTTCAGAACCACAGTTCACATGGGAAGCATTGTCACGTTTGGCTGACTTCAAGTCAGCTCTCAACATTTAACGAGTCTGTCTGTACTGATTGCTTCAGTGGTGCCCGATGTTTCGGGTATCGACAAAATCTTCGACTACATCGTCCCTGATTCGTTGGTGGCGCGCGTCCATGTAGGTGCACGGGTCCGTGTCAATTTGAACGGTCGTCGGGTGCCTGGTTGGATTGTTGCCCTCGCCAACGAAGCGGATGTTCACTTAACAGTGCCGCTTGAACGCCTTGCGCCAATTGTGAGTGTGTCTGGTCATGGTGTGGAGCCTGAGATTGTTCCGCTGACGCAATGGCTGGCATCTGAGTTTCTTGGAACATGGCGTGCCGCTCTGTCACGAGCAAGCGCGCCCACGGTGAGGTCGGGAAACATTCACCCACGTCACGGTAAGGCATCACCAGTAGTGGAAGATTCTGTCATTGCTGCATCGCGACGTCTCGCTACTGCAGGTGGTGGATTATTGGTGGCGCCTCCATCGGCTTCTGTTCTGAATGTTGTGGCCGACCTTGCACAAAATGGTGCCGTGTTGGTGGTGTGTCCCACGCAGAACATGGCGTCGTTAGGTGCTGCCTCATTGCGCCGACGCGGGCTCACCACGGCAGTTGTTCCAGACGATTGGCATATCGCACGGGTTGGTGTTGATGTAGTTCTGGGTGCTCGATCCGCAGCGTTAGCGCCGTGTGCTGGATTGTCGGCGATTGTTGTCATTGATGAACATGACGAATTGCATCATGACGAACGTTCTCCCACATGGAACGCTGTGTCTGTTGCGCAAGAGCGGAGTAGCCGTGCGGGAGTTCCACTTATTCTCACATCGGCTTTGCCATCGGCAGAATCTGCTGTGGCGCACCAAGAATCAACTGAAGTAATTAACGAGCAGTCACTTTGGCCGCGTTTCGTTATTGAAAATTTGGACAACGTGCCTGTTGCCGGATCTCTTTTGTCTTCTGCACTTCTTTCGTCAGTGACGCAGGCAAACGAAACAACGGTGTGTGTTCTCAATACAAAAGGTAAAGCCCGTTTACTTGTCTGTAAATCGTGTCGCACGGTGCAGGCCTGTACCACTTGCTCGTCGTTGTTGTCTCAGAACGAAGATGGTCAACTGAGATGCCTTCGTTGTCAGACAGACCAAGGCTCTGTGTGCTTGTCGTGTGGGCGAACTGCGTTTTCAGTTCCGCGTGGCGGCGTTGCTCAATTAGTTTCCCAGCTTCAGAAATCAACGAAAAAGCCAATTGTTGAAATCACCGCAGAATCTGACAATTCGTGGACACAAGGGTCGGTCTTTGTTGGTACTGAAGCCGCATTGTTTCGGGTGCCCAATGCCGACACCGTTGTCTTCGCAGATATCGACCGAGATTTGTCTGCCCCGCGAGTAACAGCCCCCAGAGAGGTGGCAGCTCTGTTGATTCGAGCAGCACGACTAGTGGGATCTCGTGGAACCGTTGTAGTGCAGACACGAACACCGAATCATCCGTTGTTGATGGCCTTTGGAAATAGCAATGTCACAGAAGGTCTCGTGGAGTGGAACTTGAAAGACATTGAACAGCGTCGTGCGTTCTCGTTGCCGCCGTTTGCCGAACTTGTTGCTCTGTCGTTGGCTGACGATGAATCGTTTGCCGATGTGCCGGCGCTTGAAGGTGTGGACACTGCACTTATGTCTGGGCAACTAATTCTGAAATCAATCTCTCGCGATTCTTTGCGTGATGCCATCAACGTTCTTCGCAGTCACTATGGAGCCCGTTTGCGTGTTCATGCAGACCCCACGCGCTATTGATGCGACTGCACCGCCAAAATTCTGAAACCTTTGCTGCTTGCAATTTTGTTGGTGGGGAAGCCTTGGTTGTTCAGCCAGCCAGTTAGTGAATCGGCACCAAGATTCTTGCTCACCACTAAACGCGCTTGCCCAGATGGAATCAGGCGTGATAGCCACGTGAGAAGTAGTTCGTGTAGCGCATCTTTGCCGATGCGGATTGGCGGATTAGACCAAATAGCAGCCAGTTCAGTGGACTCATCAACATCGCTGGGCTCTGCAACAGTGATGTTTGACAGTTTGTTGTTGTGCGCATTCTCTGCGCACAACTCGCGAGCTCGTTCGTTTACATCGACGGCGAGAATTGTGCATTCCGGATACAACACTGCGAGAGCCAATGCTATGACGCCTGACCCACAGCCAAGATCGCACAACACTGAACCGGGTGCCAGAGCGACAGGGTTTTCTTTTTCCATTGCATCAAGCAGAACAGCAGTTCCCTTATCGAGGCCATGTTGGCTAAACACCCCAGCATCGGCAGTAAGTATGAGCTCTCGCCCAGCAACGACAACAGAGAACTGCTGTCGCTTGGACGCAGTGGATGGGGACTCTGTGAAATAGTGCGAGTCTGCGGGGGAGTCAGATGGCGAGTTCATGCTGAAGGTAGCCTTTCAGATTATGGGCTATGACATTCGCACCTACGGTGATCCGGTACTGACGGCTGTGGCTGAGCAGGTGGAAAACATCGATGGAAAAGTTGTGCGTCTCACGCAAGCCATGTTGCAGGCCATGTACAAAGCTCCGGGTCTTGGTTTGGCGGCGCCTCAAATAGGTGTGCAGAAACAAATCTTTGTCTATGACATCGATGGTGAGCCTGTCACCTTGATTAACCCTCGCATTGTTGAATCACGTGGCGAATGGGTCTACGACGAAGGCTGCCTATCTATTCCAGGTTTGTATGTGGAGATGCTGCGTCCAAAGGAAGTACTGCTGGAGGCAGTCGACCTCAGCGGCAACACAATCCAGGTGGAAGCAGACGAATTATTGGCTCGACTGTTTCAACACGAGCTTGACCATCTGAATGGTGTCTTAATGTTCGACCGCATGACGGCAGACCAACGTGACGAGGCAATGCGTGAGTACAAGCGCATCGCCGACGGCGGTAATTTCGCCGGCGAGACGCGACACATCGGGTTGAAATAGTTGATGGCGGCAGAGGATCGTTCCATTGTTTTTCTTGGAACACCCGCGGCGGCAGCCACAGTTTTAGAACACCTTCTAGATGAAGGATTTCCAATTGTTCATGTGGTGACGCAGCCAGATGCCAAGCGAGGTCGAGGTTCTGCAACATCACCTAGTCCAGTCAAAGCCGTTGCACTTGCTCGGGGACTGGACGTGAGCCACGACCTGGAATGGATAAAGCAACACTCGCCTCAGAATTTGTTAGGCATTGTCGTTGCTTATGGTCGAATCATTCCTACGTCGGTTCTCAATGTTGTTCCCATGATCAACATCCACTTCTCTCTATTGCCGCGTTGGCGTGGAGCAGCTCCGGTTGAGCGAGCAATCTTGGCTGGCGATGACAAAACCGGAGTGTGCATCATGGACATTGAGCCAACGCTTGATACCGGTGCGGTCTATGCCAGGCAAGAAGTGCCCATTACTGTGTCGTCAACAGTCACGTCACTGACAAGCGAATTGGCGGAAGCAGGCGCACATTTGTTGGTGCGTACGTTGCGACAGGGGCTGGGTACTCCAGTTGCGCAATCGGGTGATGTCACTCATGCGGCGAAAATTTCTCGTGACGAACTCAAGATCAATTGGTCGCAATCTGCCGAACAGGTGCACCGTCACGTGCGTGCATTGAGGGCATATACCGAGATCGATGGCGTGCGGCTGAAGGTGCACGAGGTCGATATCGCATCTAGCGGCGTGGCGCTTCAGGTTGGAGAAGGTGATGTCGAAGGGCGAGTGGGAACGGGTAGCGGTGCTGTCGTTTTGAAGCGGGTGCAACCAGAGGGGAAACCAGAAATGGACGCATCTGCCTGGCTTCGAGGTCGCACGCCGTCTGGCGGATATCGCTTCTCATAGAGAAATTCATCTGGAGACCACCGATGTTGGTAGATAGCCTCATCCCGTGCTGAAGTTTGTTCTCCCCAAAGGTTCGCTTGAGAAAGCCACTTTCGATCTATTCGATGCTGCGGACCTATCCATTAATCGCTCATCGTCAGTTGATTACAAAGCCTCCATCGATGACCCTCGTATTGATGAGGTCCGAATTCTTCGACCTCAAGAAATTGCCTCGTATGTGCAAGAAGGTCTTTTTGATGTCGGAATTACTGGCCGCGACTGGATTGAAGAAACCAACAGTGACGTGGTCAGCCTTGGCGAATTGAAGTACTCGAAGGCAACATCGCTTCCTATTCGAGTTGTTGTGGCTGTTGCGCAAGACTCACCTGCGCAGTCGGTGGCCGACCTGAAAGATGGCGTGAGAGTTACAACGGAATACCCGGAAATGACTCGTCGATATTTTGCAGAGCGTGGTGTAAAAGCAGATATTCGACTCAGCTATGGCGCAAGCGAAGCAAAGATTCCAGACATTGCTGATTGTGTTGTTGACATCACTGAGACCGGTCGAGCTTTGCGTGCCGCTGGCCTTCGCATTATCGACACAATGCTCACCAGTTACACCGAACTCATTGCAAACCGTCAGTCGTGGGAAGATCCCACAAAGCGTCACGCAATGGAACAAATCATGACCTTGCTCACTGGCACACTTGAAGCACGTGACAAGGTGTTGCTGAAACTCAACGTGGCTAAGTCGTCAATGGACGCAGTGCTTGCTCTGTTGCCATCTGCAAAATCACCCACCATCGCTCAGTTGGCCTCTGGAGACTTCGCGGTTGAAACTGTGGTTCCAAAGCGCGGCATCAACACACTGATTCCTGCTCTTATCGATGCCGGCGCATCTGACCTCTTAGAAATTCCCATTTCAAAGATCATCCACTAAGCCTCATGTCTGATTCAACGCAATTCGGAGTCGTGAACTCGTTCGATGAGCGTCGTGGGCTGGGCGAAATCACCGATGAGTCGGGCAATGTCTGGCCGTTCCACTGTGCGGAAATTGCCGATGGCTCGCGCCATGTCAATATTGGGCAACGCGTGTCATTTGTTGTGAAGTTCCACGTGACTCGTGATGAAGCGTTTGGAATCTCGCCGGCGTAGCTATTGCCCGAGTGGGGTTATTTCTCTGGCGTTGACTTCTGTACAAACACCAGGCGGATATTGCCCAACGCCGCTTGAAGGGTCTCGTAGTGCTCGCCAAGGCGATCACCAAGGCCATCCACCAAAAGGCCGAGGGCATCAATAGCTATTTGTGCGTCGGCCAGACGCGCAGGCTCGGCCGAGAGGTGAATGGCGGCCAACTCAAAGAGCCCCATGGCGTGATTGGTGACCACCACCGAGGCAGGGACTTCTGCTAATCGTCGGCGTGCATCGGCCACAGCCTCTAGGGCTTCTGCGGTGGTGTCGTCCATTTCGGGGTTATTCGTAGGCATGGTGTTGTCGTGGCTCCTCGGGCGGTACCCTAATTCAAGTCAATTAAACGAAGTGGGGTTTCGGCTCCCACCTTCTCACCCTTCGGGAGTGCAGCAGGTCGAGTATGTGAGCGCCTCTTGGTTGCTCTCTGTCTGCTTCGTGCATTGTCACGAGCGAACTGCTCCGGCAGTTCATTACAGAGGAGGGCGACGCCCATTGCACAAGAGAGACCGTCATAGCTACGCCGCAGAATAACGAGCCGAGGTACAACGAGCGCATCCGTGCGCGCGAGGTACGCCTTATCGGACCCGATGGAAGCCAGGTGGGCATTCGTTCCACCGCAGATGCACTTGTTTTGGCCCGCGAATTAGATCTCGACCTTGTCGAGGTTGCTCCGCTGGCAAATCCGCCGGTGTGTCGCATCATGGATTACGGAAAGTTCCGATACGAAGAAGCGCAGAAGGCTAAAGAATCACGTAAGAAGACAACCCACGTCACCATTAAAGAGGTGAAGTTCCGACCAAAGATCGGAAAGGGAGACTTCGACACAAAGGTTCGCCACATGCGTGACTTCCTCGAAGACGGACACAAAGTGAAAGTCACTTTGCAGTTCCGGGGTCGAGAGGTTGCTCACCCAGAACTTGGAGCCAAGATCTTGGATGCAGCACTTGAACAACTTGGGCCACTTGCAAAGGTGGAAACCCAGGCTCGTCTAGAAGGCCGAAACATGACAATGGTTCTTTCTCCAGACAAGAAGGCACCCGCCAAGAAGACCGAAAAGGAAGATGCACCAGCGCCAGCCGCAACAAGCGATGTGCCAGCAGATTCCGAAGAGAACGACAACGAGTAAGAGGAACAGAACATGCCGAAGATGAAGACCAGCAAGACCGCAGCAAAGCGGTTCAAGAAGACCGGTTCTGGAAAACTGCGTCGCCAGCAGGCGAACCGTCAGCACCTCTTCGAGAAGAAGTCCAGCGTTCGTACACGTCGCCTTGCAGGTGATGTCGATGTTCACCCTGGTGATGCCCGCAAAATCAAGCGCCTCCTTGGTGAGCGCTAAGAGTTAGATCGAGAGTTAGGAG
>CAZRHK010000022.1:13594-20704 GCA_964599815.1 uncultured Bifidobacterium sp.
TGGCACGCGTCAAAAGAGCCGTTCATGCTCGCAAGAAGCACCGCGCAGTTTTAGAAAAGGCCAAGGGCTACTACGGCAATAAGAGCCGTTCATTCCGTGCGGCTAACGAACAGGTATTGCACTCAGGTCAGTATGCATTCCGCGACCGTCGCGCAAAGAAGGGCGAGTTCCGTCGTCTGTGGATTCAGCGAATCAACGCTGCATGCCGCTTGAACGACATTTCCTACAGCCGTTTCATCGCTGGTTTGAATGCAGCAGGCATTGAAGTAGACCGCAAGATTCTTGCCGATCTTGCTGTTCATGATGCTGAAGCGTTCACATCATTGGTGAATTCTGCAAAGGCTGCGTTGGCCTGAGCCGAACACCTTTATCTTCTTCGAACCCACGGGTTCAGACTCTGCGGCGCCTCATTGGGCGCCGCAGTTTCCGTTATGACGAAGGGGAGTTTGTTGTTGAAGGTCCCACATTGGTGGAAGAGGCCGTCAACAGCGGAATGCGAATTCTTGAACAGTATGTGCGCGACGACTACAGCGGATATCTCGCGCCGGTCGATGCATTCGAATTAGACACAAAAACGTTTAACTCTGTCTGCGATACCGAATCACCACGCGGCATCTTGGTGGTGTGTGCGCTTCCCGATGCCGGTGCAATGTCGTTCACGTCGCAAGATTGGCTATTGGTGCTGCACGAGGTTGCAGACCCAGGAAATATGGGCACTCTTATGCGAACCGCCGAAGCAGCGGGCGCGCGAGGAATTGTTCTTGTTGGATCTACCGTTGACCCATGGTCGCCCAAAGTGGTGCGTGCATCCGCGGGTGCGGTGTTTCACGTTCCCATTTGGCAGATTGATTCTTTAAGTGTGCTGTCGCACACTGGCGTCCGGTTGCTGGGTACCACATCCCACGATTCGCTCGGTGTGTCGCACATTGAATCGGTGTACGAAGCAGATCTTGATGGCCTTGTTGGAATTGTGTTGGGTAATGAAGCACACGGTTTGCCCGCAGACGCAGAAGTCGACTCATGGGTCACCGTTGAACATGTTGGACGTTCAGAGAGTTTGAACGTTGCCATGGCCGGAACCGTGATTGCAATGCATGTTGCACGACATCGCACACGGAGTGCCCATTGAAAATCGTCCCCAGAATCCAACCCTTCTCGGAGTAGCGTTTCAACGTCATGTCAGACCCATCTTCTCCCGAACTACAGCAACTAGCTCAGGCAATGACCGAAGGTATTGCCAGCATTGCCGCTGTTGCATCAACTGACGAATTGCGCTCTGTTGTGTCGGCACTCACCGGCAAGAAGGGTCCCATCGCCGCCGTCAAATCCTCTCTGGGCAAAGTTGCCGACGTAGAGGCAAGAAAAGAGCTCGGTGCCGCAGTCAACGATGCACTCACAGAGTTGCAACGCGTCGCCGATACTCGTCTGCGTGAGTTGAAGACTGCAGAATTCGCACAGCAGGTGGCGGCCGAACGAGTAGACATGACCGAGTTGGCAATGTCGGCGCGCGCATCACAACGCCGTGGTCGTTTACATCTCGTCACTCAGGCAACTGAACGTTTGGAAGATGTGTTTATTGGTCTCGGATTTCAAATTGCTGAGGGACCCGAAGTTGAAACCGATTTCTACAATTTCGAAGCATTGAACATGCCGCCTAGTCACCCTGCTCGCAGTATGTGGGACACGCTGTTTATTGAGAGCGATGTAGAGGGAAGCGTGGTGCTTCGTACGCACACGTCACCAGTTCAAATTCGTGTCATGCAAGAGTGGCCACCGCCTATTTATGCGGTGATGCCAGGTCGAGTTTTTCGTAAGGAAACTCCAGACGCCACGCACATGCCAGTGTTCCATCAAATTGAAGGCCTCGTCATCGATCGTGGCATCACATTCGCAGATCTCGCGGGAACCATTGAAGCGTTCACAAAGGCATTCTTTGGGGAAGGTTTCACCAGTCGACTTCGTCCGTCGTACTTTCCGTTCACGGAACCAAGTGCAGAATTCGATATTCGGCGCCCAGATGGTTCGTGGATTGAGCTTGGCGGATGTGGAATGGTGCATCCACACGTCTTACGCGCAGGCGGCTTAGACCCAGCCGAGTGGAGTGGTTTCGCGTTTGGTTTTGGTATCGACCGCATGGCAAAAGAACGTCATGGTGTGAACGACCTTCGCGACATGTACTCAGACGACATTCGTTTCACGGAGCAGTTCTCATGAAAGTCCTGTTGTCAATTCTCCGCGAGATGGCAGATCTTCCATCAGATCCAGAGGCCATTGCGCTTGCCTTGAATTCACTTGGGTTGGCCGTGGAAGAAATGGATGTGGTGGGTGCTCCCGTTCCCGGAGTGGTGACTGCTCGAATTCTTCGAATGGAAAAGCATCCCGATGCAGCCAAAGTAACTCGTTGCTTTGTTGACGCAGGCGATGGGGTAGAGCGTCACGTTTGGTGCGGTGCTACCAACATGAAGGAAGGGGACATAGTTCCTCTTGCAACGCTTGGAACCACAATGCCAAACGGCATGGAGATTGCGCGGCGCGGCATTCTTGGAATTGACTCAGAGGGCATGCTGTGTTCCGAGGTGGAACTTGGTATGAGTGACGAGTCAAGTGGGCTGCTCATTCTTCCGTCCCACTCACCACTCGGCGTAAGCCCGTTTGATGTTCTCGGAATTGAACACGATGTTGTCTTCGATCTTGACCTCACTCGAAATCGCGCGGACTGTTGGGGTCACCTTGGCGTCGCACGGGACCTGGCGGCACACTTCGGTGTCGAGTTGCGTGGGCCACGCATCGACACTGGTGCGCGAGGCGCAGACAAGTCTCTCCCAGTTGTTATCGATGCTGAAGACAACTGTGGATCATTTTCGTTGTCATATCTCAGCAATGTAAAAGTTGGGTCATCACCTCGCTGGGTGTCTGCACGACTTGCACATCTTGGAATGCGTTCCATTAACAATGTTGTCGATGCGTCCAACCTTGTAATGCTGGAACTGAATCAACCGAATCACGCGTACGACGCAGACGTTGTGTCGTCATTTCGGGTTCGATTCGCTGAACAAGGTGAAACTCTTACCACGCTCGACGGACAGACTCGCCAGTTGCATGCCGATGACCTATTGATTTGTAATGGCAGCACGAACGCAGGCGTTGGTTTGGCTGGCGTTATGGGTGACCTTCATTCAGAAATCACAGAAACAACTTCTACTCTCGCACTAGAGAGTGCTTGGTTTGCACCGGACCCCATTCGTTTTGCTGCTCAACGTCACGGTTTACGTTCTGAAGCGTCAATTCGTTTTGAGCGTGGCGTAGATCCTCACGGTTGGGTCCGTGGCGCAGAACGGTTTGTCACCATCTTGCGTGAGACCAGTCCAGATGCAACATTGCATACAGGGGCAACGCTTGTTCAAACGGCTTCGTGTCCTCAACCTGTCGTTGTTGAGACATCGTTGAATCACCTCAATAGTTTGTTGGGAACGGTTATTCCGAACGATCGCATTGTGTCAATCTTGCAAGCCATCGGATTTTCTCCCACCATTTCGGGCGACGTGTTGTCGGTTGTTGTGCCAACGTGGCGGCCCGACTGCACAGAAGCAGTCGACATTATTGAAGAAGTTGCGCGCCACTTTGGTTACGACAACATTGGCAAAACAGTTCCAAAGTCGGCGGTGTACGGACGTTTGTCAACCTTCCAACAACGTCGCCGAGTGCTCCGCCGTGTCTTGGTAGGGCTTGGTCTTGACGAAGCAATGCCATCACCATTCTTGGCCTTTGGGGATTTGCCCGCGGTTGGACTGTCTGAAGACAATGCACTTCGTATGGCAAATCCACTTGTGGCCGATGAAGCAATTTTGCGCACGTCGTTGCGTCCTGGATTGCTGAAGTCGCTTCGTTACAACCAAACGCACCGCGCCACTCGCATTGGGTTGTGGGAAATTGGCCATGTGTACCCAACGTCTGGTGCACAGCTTCCAGACGAAACAGAGCAATTAACAATTGTGGTTGCTGGCGGAGATGCAGAGACTGCGTTAGCCCAATGGAATGCAGTGTGCGATGCGTTGTCAGTAGGCGCTCAACTCGATCAGTCTCGTGTTCCGTCTGGTTTGCATCCAACGCGGTCAGCAACTCTTGCTCGCGGCAAGAAAATCATTGGTGTTGTTGGTGAAATTGACCCCATGGTGTTGGAGTCGCTTGGCATCGAAGGCCGTGTCAGCATCTTGGAAGTCGATTTGTCTACCGTGCTTGCCGAGGACCCCAAACCAGTTCAAGCGCGAGACATCAATCGATTCCCGTCTAGCGACCTCGACTTGGCGTTCTTGGTGGCCGACGAAGTCCCAGCAACCAATATTCAACGCGCACTTCGACAAGGTGCTGGCAAGCGTTTGGTATCGATTGAGTTGTTCGACGTGTACAGAGGGTCAGGTGTACCTGAAGGAACTCGCAGCCTGGCCTTCCGACTGCGTCTGCAGGAAGCCGGCGGCACATTAACCGATGCCGTGTTGGCCGCTGTTCAAAACGATTGCGTTGCTGCTGCTGAAAAAGCTGGCGGAAAACTTCGCGGCTAATTCAGAGATGGATCATCTGGGAACTGAGCAAGTTTCCGAACGTCAGAGGTTTGTCTCGCAAGTACTCGTGACCACAGAGTGGTGGAGTCGTTGTCGAACACATCGTTTTGTTCTGACGCAACAACAATCCAGCCGCCCATGTTTATCTCGCGGAGCAATTGTCTAGGGCCCCATCCGGAATAGCCACGGAAAACGCGATGTCGAAATCCGTGTCGCGGACTATCGGACATGATGTCAATAGATGTGACACCAGAAGTTGCAGTGATGTCTTCTTGTAGGCAAATAAAGTTTGCAATTTCTACTGGGCCACCAATGAAGGGTTGATACGGCGCGGCAGCGGAATGAATCCAGCGTTGCAGGGGAGAGTCGGCGTCGATATCTGCATCAACATCTGGTCGATTCAGCACCACTCCCATGGAGCCTTCACTGTCGTCGTGGGCAATCAGCAACACAACGGTTCGCGCAAAGTTGGGGTCCTCCATGAGGGGGTGCGCCAGTAGCAGTGCCCCAGAGCGTGGAAAGATGATTGCATTATCATTCACTACTTCGTATAGTAATACATCTATGGTGAAAGTCGGAATCATTGGGGCCTCGGGGTACACCGGCGCTGAACTGCTGCGCTTATGCGCCCAACACCCAGATGTAGAGGTGGTTGCAGCAACGGGTGACTCACAGGCCGGAACCTTGGCCAGTCATTTGTATCCATCGCTGGCAGCGGCCTACCCGAATCTGGTGTTCGAAGAGTTTTCGGTAGATCGGTTTGCCGGACTCGATGTCGTGTTCTTGGGTATTCCTCACGAGGCTGCACTCGAGATTGCACCGCAACTGGTGGGCAAGGTTGGCACCGTTATCGACTTGTCGGCGGCATATCGGTTGAAAGATTCATCGCTGTATCCCACGTGGTACGGATTTGATCACACACAACCTGAGTTACTCGCTCAGGCGGTCTACGGATTGCCTGAGTTGTATCGCAGCGAACTCGTCGGTGCATCGTTGATTGCAACGCCTGGTTGTTATGTCACCGCTGCATCGTTGGCATTGACTCCGCTTGTGCGCTCTGGAATCGTTCAGTCCCAAGGCGTGATTGTTGATGCGGCGTCTGGAGTTAGTGGTGCTGGCCGTGCGTTGAAGCACACATCGTTGTTCTCAACAGTGGACGAAGACTTCACTGCATATGGATTGCTTGATCATCGTCATACTCCAGAAATAGAACAGGTCACGGGCGCACAAGTTCTCTTCACGCCACATCTTGCTCCGATGAATCGCGGAATTTTGGCTACCTGCTACGCCCGTCCGGCTGGCGCTGCGCCCACAACGGCATCGCTATTGGCATCAATTGCAACGTTTTACAAGAACGAGCCGTTCATTGTTGTTCGCCCACAGGTCCCCTCTACAAAGGCCACATTGGGAACAAACTGTGTTCACATCACGGCACGTTTCGATGAACGCACTGGATATGTCATGGTGCTGGCTGCGTTAGACAACATCGCAAAGGGTGCATCTGGTGGGGCAGTGCAGTCAATGAACGTTGCGCTAGGTCTTCCAGAAATATCTGGACTTAACACAGTGGGCGTGTATCCATGAGTGCATTGACAACTGCCGACGTCCTTGTTGAGGCACTTCCGTACATTCGTCGTTTCGCTGGTCGCACCGTTGTTGTGAAATACGGCGGAAATGCGTTGGCTGGAACATCTGATCATGATGCGCTTACACTTTTTGCTGAAGACATTGTCCTCATGCATACAGTGGGCATACGGCCAGTGGTGGTACACGGCGGCGGCCCACAAATTAACGAAATGCTCGCGCGACTGAATATTGAGTCGTCGTTTTCAAACGGATTACGTGTGACCGACGCTTCCACCATGCAAGTGGTGCAAATGGTTCTCAACGGCCATGTGAACCCACAAATAGTTAGTGCAATTAATACGCATGGAAACGTCGCAGTCGGTTTATCGGGCGAAGATGGCCGCACGTTGCAAGTCACACCTCGCGATCCGGCTCTTGGATTTGTTGGTGATATTGAGAAGGTGCGCCCTCAAGTGATTGAGGGTCTGCTTGCGGATGGTTTTGTTCCTGTGTTGTCCACCGTTGGCGTTGACGCGAACGGTCAGCCGTACAACATCAATGCAGATACTGCGGCAGGAGCAATTGCCGAAGCTCTTGGCGCAGAGAAGATTATTTATCTCACAGACATTGCAGGTTTACGCGCAGAAATAGACAATCCCGACTCGCTAATCAAGCGAATCACAGTGAATGAACTATCTGGGCTTATTGCCGATGGCACGGTGTCCGGAGGAATGATTCCAAAGGTTGAAAGTTGCATGCAGGCCGTACGCGGAGGAGTAAAGAGTGCTCACATTCTCGATGGCCGCATTGCGCACGTTTTGTTGTTGGAACTCTTTACCGACCAAGGGGTCGGAACAATGATTACTGGGGGAACGTCATGAGCCACTCATTCATGTCAACGGAAACGGCACAAAACATCAATCACGGACACAACTACTGTCCGTTCATCCCAGTGTTTGGTCCACCGGCCGTCATGTTTGAGCGC
>CAZRHK010000023.1:0-10648 GCA_964599815.1 uncultured Bifidobacterium sp.
AAGAGACCGCCTTTAATCACGAGGCTCTCGGGTGGAGTTTCAATGTGAAGAATTCCGCCACCTGCTGTCATCCACTGCGTGTCGCCATCTGAAATAACTCCGCCACCGCCGTGTGAATCTTGGTGAATGAACGCACCATCCATGATGTAGGTGACGGTTTCGAAGCCACGGTGTGGGTGCCAATCTGTTCCGCGTGGTTCGTATGGGCCGTAGTTCACTTCGCCCATTTGGTCCATCATGATGAACGGATCAAGGGCAGCTTTTGAAATTCCTGCGAATGCGCGCCGTACTGGGAAGCCTTCGCCCTCGAAGCCTTGAGGAGCAGTGGTGATGGCCCGAACAGAACGATTGATGGCGTCTGGCGCAACAGCGGGCAGCCGGGGAAGAGTGAGGGTGTCGGCGGTAACGGCAGGCATGGGGGCTCCAATCGTTGAGGACGCAACTATATAGTTGTGCTCGCAATCATATAAGGGGCTTCGGGGGGTGGCAACCTGTCTGCCACACTGAGAGCGTGATTGTTCATCTCATCGACGGTACGTACGAGCTGTATCGGCAGCATTTTGGTCAGGCCGTACGTCATCGGACCCCGCCGCCGTTGTCCGCATCGCGTGGTGTGGTGACATCCACTTTGCAATTGTTGGCAGGTGGCGCGACACACGTGGCGGTTTCAGTTGACCATGTGATTGAAAGTTTCCGTAACGATTTGTATGACGGTTACAAAACTTCTGAAGGAATGGAACCAGAAATTCTTGAACAGCTGCCTGTGATGCAAGAGGCATTGCGAGCACTTGGTGTGCCGGTGTGGTCCATGGTGAAGTACGAAGCAGACGATGCACTTGCTGCAGCTGCTATTCGTGCCGATGCCGATGCGCGCGTTGACCAAGTTCAAATGCTGACACCAGATAAAGACTTGGGCCAGATTGTGAAGGGCAACAGAGTTGTTCAGTATGACCGTCGTAATGACGTGATTATTAATGAAGCTGCCGTCATAGAGAAATTTGGCGTGGGTCCGCACAGCATCGCTGATTGGTTGGGTCTTGTCGGTGACACAGCCGATGGTTTTCCGGGTCTTCCTGGTTGGGGTGCAAAGAGCGCATCAACGGTGTTGGCGAAGTATCTACACATTGAAAACATTCCCGCAGATGAATCGGTGTGGGCGGCGGATGGCGTAGCTGTTCGCGGTGCTGCAAAATTGGCAGCAACTCTTCGCGAGCAACGTGATCTCGCCATGTTGTTCAAAAAGATTGCAACAGTGGTGACAGACGTAGATGATGACGTGAAGATTGGCAACGTTGACGATTGGGAATGGCGCGGGCCAACAAAAGAGTTATCTGCAATTGCCAAAAAGTTAGAAATGGCCGACCTTGTGGAACGTGCTGAACGCGCAATGGTAGGTCGCTGAGACTTAATTGTCGTCGTTGACGATGTCCGGGAGTTCCGAGCCCTCTTGTTGTGGTGGCAAGAGCTCCGCAAGTGCCGCGATGGCCTGCGCCAAATTGTGTGCCTTCAAGTGTTCGGCAACTACATGTGTCACCTGCGCCCCATCAAGTTGAAGAGAAGTTGCCCAGCGAACTTCAAAATGCCGGTGTTGCGGATCAACGCAAAACACCAGTGACGCACTTGACCATCGCTGTGCGAGTTGATCTGCGCGTCGTTTCGGATGGCGCCCCAAGCTCCCAATGTGAACAACAATCTGATGACCAGAAGTTGATTCAGCCATTTGAATCGCACGAGCAACTTGTTCTTTTTGTTCTAGCCACCACTTTGTCATTACCAACTCCCACCTGCTCCGCCGCCGCCGAATCCGCCGCCACCGCCACCACCAAAGCCACCGCCGCCGAATCCACCACCACCGAAACCGCCCGGAATGAAAATTCCGCCGTATCCGCGGCGTGATCCGCCCGACGTCCATGTTGTATGTCGCGCAAACTGCCCTAGGACGGCCAGGAGTATTGATCCACCAATGAACAGAATGAAAAATAAGAAACCCACCACGCCGGACACAGTGGTCTGTGGTGAGGTCTGAGGGGCGTTGAATGTTGGTTCGGGTAATTGCTCTCCACGCCACACAGACATCACAGCTCTCGCGCCTTGTACAACAGCACCGTTGACGTCATTTGCTCTCAGTAGCGGCAACATGACCTCGTCAACAATTCGACCAGCCTGGATATCGGTGAGTTCTCCTTCAATCCCGCTTCCAACTTCAATTCGAAGTTTTTTGTCGGTGAGCGCAACGAGAATTAGCACTCCGTCATCTTGTTGTTTGTTTCCAACTTCCCATTTGCGTGCAATATCAATTGAATAATTTTCTATTGAGGAGTTACCAGTTGTTTCAATGACCGCAATTGCAATTTGAGGTCCCGCTGCCGAACGAAACGTTTCTAGTTCGGCAGAGAGAGAAGTTTCGACACTGTCATCTACTGCACCAGCGGCATCTACAACAGGTGCCGTAAAGGAGGGAAAAGTCTCGGTTGTAGAAGTGGAGCAACTTGCAAGGGTTGCAAGTGCGATAAAGATTGCAGCTCCGAATGTTCTTCGGAAGCGCTTGCTTGTCACGGTCTACTCACCTGGATTCAAGTCAACTTCTGGCGCCTCATCTGCGCCTGCGCTTGCTTCAAAAAGATCACGCTTCTCAAAACCAAACAATGATGCAACTATTGCTCTCGGGAAGCGCCGAACTGCACGGTTGTAATCAGTAGCCACTTCGTTGTAAGAACGGCGTGCTTGTGCAACTCGGTTTTCTGTTCCTTCAAGTTGAACCTGCAAATCGCGGACATTCTGCAGACTTGCAACCTGCGGATAATTCTCCACGACGACGAGAAGTCGAGACAACGCACCTTCTAAGTCGGCTGCTGCATCAAGACGATCTGCAGAGTTGCCCGCCCCCGCATAACGCGTACGTGCCTCGGTCACGCTGTCGATGATGTCGCGTTCTTGTTCAAGCGCACCCTCGACTGCGCTGACCAAGTTTGGAATGAGGTCGAATCGACGTTGAAGTTGCACTTCCAAATCTGCAACTGCTTGATCAACGCGAGTTTCACGGTCTACAAGACCGTTGTAAGAACCCACAATGGACACAATGAATAGCACGAGAACGCCAACAATTGATCCGCCAATAATTCCAATTCGAGAGTTCATGATGACTCCTTGGTTCGCCACAAGACCCATGGGCAGTGAAGTGACGGCCAGGCGACCTGCGGCGCACGATCGTTCCCGTGTGGAGGCTGCTTCCGTCAGGACCTGACCTGGTTTACGGGCGACCGTCGCACAGGACCCGACCGCCACCTCACTACCCACGAGCAAACTCGTAAGCACTGAGGGTTACAGCGTACTCGTCAGATAGCCTCACTCACTCGTGGGAATAGCAATGTTCCTGCACGGAAGAGTGCGAGAGCGGCCGAATCGGCACGCTTGGAAAGCGTGTGAAGTGAAAGCTTCCGTGGGTTCGAATCCCACCTCTTCCGCCACACTCAGTAGGTTGTGCCAATGACCTCTGACGACGCAATGCGCATCGCCCTTGAAGAAGCCCAGGCAGCCGGCAACGCCGGAGAAGTGCCAGTAGGAGCTGTGGTTGTGTGCAATGGAGAAATCATCGCGCGTCGCCACAATGAACGCGAAGCTACTGGCGACCCCACTGCTCATGCAGAAGTGTTGGCGTTGCGCGATGCAAGTGAAGCGCTTGGTCGATGGCGATTAGACGATTGCACGTTGGTGGTCACGCTTGAGCCGTGCATTATGTGTGCTGGTGCGTTGGTGAATGCACGTATCGGCAAGTTGGTGTACGGAGCTGCAGATCTCAAAGGTGGTGCAACTGCAAGTTTGTACAACGTGATGTCAGACCCGCGCGTGAATCACAATCCACCTGTTGAACACGGCGTTTTAGGATCTGAGTGTGCTGCTTTGTTACAGGATTTCTTTAGCCGTCTGCGTTAATGCGCCGTTAGAATTACAGACGGAAGGGTGCTAGAGCGGCCGAATAGGACGGTCTCGAAAACCGTTGTGGTGAATAGCCACCGTGGGTTCAAATCCCACCTCTTCCGCCATTACGACCCAGCTTCGGCTGGGTCGTTTTTGTTTTCCTAGTTCTTGGTGAACGCTTTCCACGCTTTATCTGAAACGCGACCATCAATGTGTGGAAGGCCGAATTTCGCAAGCGCAACGAGAATTGGTTTGGTTTCTTTTCCGCGGTCTGTGAGTCGATATGCCAAGTGACCAGCTTTGGGTTTCTCACATTGTTCGATGAGACCGTGATTTATAAGGTCCTTCAATCGTTGCGATAGAAGTGTTGGTGAGATACCAGACAAATTCTCTCGAAGTTCTACATAGCGACACGACGAGAAGATGAAGAGATCGCGCAGAATCAACAAAGTCCAGCGGTCGCCCATGAGGTCGAGCGACTTTGCGATGGGGCAGTTCAGGTCGTAGCTGCGTTGTGAGGCGAGATCAGATTTCTTGGGGCGCGACGTAGCCATGCCCACATGGTACATTTTTTGTACTACAAGGGGAAATCATGAGTCAAACTGCGGCAGCTAACGAGAATTCAACGGCGAGTCCCTGGCCAACGTTTGTTGTCACAGCCATTGCTGCATACATCTCCACCTTGGACTTATCAATCGTCAACGTGGCATTTGCAGAGATTGCAAAAGACTTTCCAGATGCAAGTCGTGGAACCATCTCATGGGTCGTCACCGCATATTCAATTCTCTACGGCTCACTTCTTGTTGTTTCGGGTCGATTGGCAGATCGCATTGGCCGTAAGCGCTTATTCCAATTCGGAACACTCTTGTTCCTTGTCGGTTCGCTCATCTGTGCCATTACATCAAACATGGGCCTTCTCATATTTGGGCGAGCAGTTCAAGGTGTTGGTGGCGCCATCATGACGCCTGCGTCATTGGGACTCTTGTTATCTGTATTCCCACTTGAACGCCGTAGTCAGGCTGTGGCATGGAATGGCGCAATTGGTGCGCTGGGGGTTGCATCTGGCCCAACCCTTGGTGCTTTCTTTGTCTCTGCATTTGGCTGGCGTTCAGCGTTCTGGATCAATGTTCCTATTTGTTTGATTGCAGCATTGTTGGCTGCAAAGTATGTGAAAGAGACTCCGCGCACAGATTCTCCACGGCCAGACATTGGTGCATCAATCTTTGTGACACTGTCTGTTGCATCACTTGTATGGGGAATCTCGCGAGCTGAAGAACAATCCTGGACGGACTCACTTGTCTTGTATCTCATCGCAGCGGCAATTATTTTCGGAGCCCTTGTGGTTCGACGGACTCAGAAGCACCCCGTCCCACTTATGCCACCAGCGTTATTTAGAGTGCGTTCCTTCTCAGTCGCAAACATTGCAACGTTCTTATTTGGTGCTGCATTTGCTGCGAACATTTTGAACAACGTTCTGTTCCTGAGAATGGTGTGGAAATACAGCGTTCTTGAAGCTGGTCTGTACTCAGTTCTTGCGCCAGTGATTGTTGCTGTCACTTCATTCTCCATTGGTCGTCACATCTCACGAATTGGGTTCAGACGACTTCTTGTTGGTGGACCATTGCTGTTTGCAGCGTTGGTCTATGCCGGGTCGCATCTCTTCGGCGTGAATCCCACCCCGTGGTCCGAGTGGTTGCCATTGATGTTTGTCTTAGGAATTTCCATTGGCCTTACATTCCCAACGCTGTCTGCGGCCACGGTTCACTCATTGCCAGCAACGTTGTTCTCTCTGGGTGGAGCAATTAACAACACCTCGCGTCAGATTGGCTCTGCTGTTGGTGTGGCCCTGCTTGTCACAATCCAGGCATCATCGGACGGGTTGCATGGGTTTCAGCGCGGTTGGTATTTCATTGCAGCATGTAGTGCTGCGGCCGGAATAGTTGCATTGCTGTTGCCTCGCGTTGACAAAGCATCTGCATAAGTTAGAAATTGGGCAACTCCCATTGCGTACACTTTTCATATGCACATCGCACTTCGTCACTCACCCGCCTACGCAATAGCCCGTGTCACTCTTGACCCCAATGAATCAATTCGGGTTGAATCAGGCGCAATGGTGGCGCGTTCGTCAGATGTTGAACTCACATCAAAAATGGAAGGCGGATTACTGAAGTCGCTGAAGCGAGCTGTTATGGCTGGCGATTCATTCTTCATGTCCACTCTCACCGCTGGTCCAAGTGGCGGGTGGGTTGATCTTGCGCCAGGACTTCCTGGAGACATCATTCATCTTCCCGTGGCTCCTGAAGCACCATGGGTCTTAACACGTAGTGCGTGGCTTGCATCCGGAGCAGACGTTGCTATTGATTCCAAATGGGCAGGATTTGGAAACCTTTTCGGTGGAGAAGGTGGATTTGTGGTTCTTGCACAAGGCAACGGTGAAGTGATTCTGAACTGTTACGGAGCACTTGACATTCACGACCTTGCAGCGGGCGAGACCATGGTGATTGACTCTGGACACTTAGTTGCATTGCAAAGCACAGTGACAGCGACATTAAGCAAAGCTGCAAGTGGTTGGATGAACACCATCAAGTCTGGTGAAGGACTTGTATTTACTATCTCTGGTCCTGGGCGTATTTACGCACAGTCTCGTAACCCAGGGTGGTTTAGTCAGTTTGCACCTGCATCGCACTCACACGGATCTCGTTAGTCACGATTCATGGAGAATAAATATCAGCAGCGGTGCTATTGAAGTAATCGCCACCAATAATCAAGATTCGGCCATCGTTCAACACGGTGGAGGCGTGGTTGTAACGAGACCACCTCATGACGTTTCCTTCAGTTGCCATCGTGTTGGACGTCGGGTCGTATAGAACCGCAGTATCAGCCATGGCTCCATCACCACTTGAGCCGCCAAAGAACACAACAACACCATCAGACCTGACATGACCCGTAATCCCGCCTCGACCGTGGGAGAACTGGGGAAGGTTTGCAGCTGCGACAAAACTGTTTGTTGTTGGGTTATAGATATCGATTGTCCACACACCTAGCGACGGCGACCAACCACCTGCAATCAACATTCGACCGTCTTGAAGTAGAAGTGTGACTGCACCTCCTTCTGAGTGGAGTGAGTTCATCTGAGATGAGATTGACGTCCACGTATTTAGAGTTGGGTTATAGATAACTGCTGACTTCATCTGGCCGTTAGATGAGTTGTAGCCACCGGCTACAAAAACATTGCCATTGGACATTAAGGCTCCAGTTGCGCTACCACGGGCTTGTGGCATTGAATTCACATAAGTGAAGGTGCCAGTATCGGGATCGTAAATCTCTGCACTAGCGAGATACGTTGTGCCAGGCGCGCGCATCATTCCACCTGTTACCAAAACTTTCCCGTTATTTAGAACGACGACAACCGGATTCTCTCGAGCGACATTCAAAGAACCGGTGTAACTCCATGTTTCCGTGACGGGATCAAAAATTTCAACTGTCGCAATGCTGTAATAAGTGGCTCCACTTGAATACATTCCACCTATAGCTAAGACCTTGCCGTTTGAAAGCAATGCTGCACCAAATCGATGCCTTCCTCTGTTCATATTTCCAACTCGCGTAAACGAATTTGTGTTTGGATCAAAGACATCGGTGACGTTGGTGTAATCCGAACTTCCAAAGACAACGACCTTTCCGCTCGGAAGAGTGATTGCCTTTGCGGATGAGTAGCGACTGACAGTGCTGTTATTGGCCGTTGCCGTAAACGTGCCTGTTGTAACTGTGATGCGAATAGTGCGACCACCTTGTGTGCCAGCAGGGTTCACCACCGTCAAGGTGTACGACGTGGAAGTAGAGGGAGAAACCGTGACGGTGTCGCCACTATTCACGGCAATGTTTCCCGGTGTGATTGTCCCGGATCCGCCTGAGAAGACGGCCGTGAGTTGTGTTGAATTGCCGACTGCTATTGACGACGAAGCCGCAGAGAAACTTGAGATTGAGGGCGGAGGCACTTCTGTCACGGTTGCCACGCCACTGAACCGAGAGAACGTGGTGCCGCCACGAACACTGGTGACTTTCACTTTGTATTCGCCGGCTTGAGCGGCATACACGCCGATTCCATTTTCGCCAGAGAGTTCGTTGCCATCTAGGTACCACTGATAAGAGATCGTGGCACTGCCATGTGAGCTGACGGTGACGCCCAAAGATGCAGTTCCACCTTGCGTCATGTATGCATCGCTTGGACTGTGGGTGATGGTGACGGTGTTTACGTCAAGAAGCACCGAGTTGGAGGTGACCGATGTTGTGTGGCCGTTTAGGGTGCTGGTGACCACGACTTGGTGCCCTACATAGGTACGACTGGTGAACGCTGAGGCTGTTGCCCCGTCAACATTGGTGCCGCTGCGCTTCCATTGATAACTCAACGTGCCACTGCCAGAAGCTGTGACAGAGAATGTATTGGTATCACCTTCGGCAACTAAGGCTGCAATGGGTTGAAGCGAGATTGAGACGGTGTTCATATAGAACGACGCATTAGATGAGGTTGCGCTACGGGATACTCCATTAAGGGTGCTGGTGATGATCACGTGATAGACACCGTCTTGTGTGGCTCGATAGGACGAACTGTTCGCATTAGTGATAGCCGCGGCGTCCTTGTACCACTGATAGGAAAGTGCACCACTGGCACTGGCAGCGACAGTCAAATTTTGGCCGTATGGGTTATCGGTGGTGATGTCTTGCGGTTGAACAGTGATGGACAACGTGTTGACGTACACGGTGAGAAATTGAGTAATTGAATGTCCTGCACCATTTGAGACAGTCAATGTGTATGTCGTGGTTGAGTTGGGAGTCACCGTGACACTTCCGCCATTGGCAATTGAGCCGACCGACTGATTAATCGACGCAGATGTCCCTTGGAAAGTAGTACTGAGGGTTGATGAGTCGCCTTGATTGATGGTGGTGCTTGTTGCCGAGAAAGTCGTAATCGCAGCTGGTGGCACTGTTGTCGTCGTAACGGGAATCGTGGTTGTTGTCGAAGCGACCGTTGTGGATGTCGTGGATGTTGACGTTGTCGTTGACGATGTCGTTGTTGAACTGGTTGTCGTTGTGGGAACAGTTGTGGATGTTGACGTTGTCGTTGAGGAGGTGGTTGTTGAACTTGTTGTAGAAGAGGTGCTCGAGGATGACGTTGCAGTAACTGTTGTAGGAATAGTTGTCGTTGGGGGGACCGTACTGGTGGTGGAAACTATTGTTGAAATTGACGTTTCATCAACTGCTGTTCCCCCGATTTTGCGCAATGGCAGAGACCGTGCATAAGCTCCTTTCGCGCAGCGCGATCCTGAAAGTAAGAGAACTCGACGAGTCTTTGAATAAACGCACGCTTTGAGAGTGTTGTTTTTTGCGTAGCGAGATGAACTTGATCTGCCAGAGGTGCACGATGTCCCGGACATGATGGAGATCAACTTGGTTTTTGGATGCACACATAATTCGGGGCTTGTCTTGGATGATGCGGAAAGAATCGTCTTGACTTCACCGCGTAGACAGTTCTTGCGGCTCGTCAGAGAAACAATGTTTTTGGATTTAGTCACGCACATCGTGACATTTCCGGTGGAACCCTCAACTGCTTTCGTCCCGAACAACGAGAATCCACACCACAGAACAAGTGCGAGCCCGGTCACCCATGGCAGAGCGCGCAACGGCAGGATGCGTCTCGTCCCAGCATGGCGTTCCATGCCCGTACTCTACATATAAATGTATGAATAATCCAACTAGGTCGATTCTGGCTGGGGTTGAAGGAGAAACCTCAGTGTCTGAGAGGCCGTTTGCGACCATTGAGCTTCGGCAACCGGGTCATCAAGAATGTCGACCAAGATGCGTCCAAGAAGGATGGACTGGATCAAGTGGGCGGTTCCATCAATGGGCTCCATGGGCTGACATAGTCCTCGATCGCGCAGGTTTCGAAGGAAATCAGCGAATCGCTCGGTTCCAGGTCCTTGAAGCGTTATAAGAAGCTTCTTCGTTTCCGGGCTATTCGGAGTCATTGCAAGGGTGGAGATTCGGCGGCGGCGAGTGGCCTTCTGCTTTTCTGTACCCGACACCAGAACACCAAGTTCAACAAGCGCAAATGCCTCTTCACCCGTTTTGACCTGCGACAACATCTCAGCCATCTCCGTCATGCCCGCGTCCAGCGATGACCGCAGAAATTCAGTTTCTACTGCCGCAATCACTCCTTCTCTACCGCCGAAGTGGTGATAAACGGAACTTCGCGACACGCCGGAAGCCTCAATGACGCGATCAAGATTGAAGTTAACGAGACCAGCAGACTCCAGTTCCTGTTGGGCGTAATGCAGAATTTTTTGTGCTGTCTCTCGACCGTCGGCGCGAGTGCGGCGGCCTGGCTTCTGGCTTGAGTCGTCGGTCTCTAGCACTGCTTCTCTGTCCATGAAATCTGTGCCGTTAACAAGTACGTGTTCACTGCTTCAATCACGCAGTCGTTCTCGCCATATCCCGTATGACGGTTTGCCTCAACAACAATGAATCGCCCATCTTCTAGGGCCGCAGCCATATTGCGTGAGCTTTGAAGCGGTGTGGCGGCATCGCCTGTAGTTCCAACAACAACAATGGGTCCAGCACCTTTTCCGGTGATGGAGATTCGCTGATCAGTTTCCGTTGGCCAGAAGGTGCAGACATAACCAGTAGCGAATGATGACCACAAACGCGGTGCTACTTCTTTGAATTGCGGAATGTA
>CAZRHK010000023.1:10748-20344 GCA_964599815.1 uncultured Bifidobacterium sp.
CCCAATTCGCTCCCGTACGAAAAACCGAAATATGTGATCTTTTCTTCACCAAGTGCTGCACGAATTCGGTCCATGTCGCGAGCTGTGTTGTTTGTGGACACGTACGGAAGAATGTCTTTATTCTTCTTTTCACATTCGTCTACGAAATTTTGAGACGCATCAATTGCAATCTGTCGTTCTTCGTCGTTATCTGGTGACGGGTCATATGCAAAGTAGGGGTCGTATTCGTCGACACAATCGATGGCAGGAGTGGATTCGCCAGTACCTCGCGGATCCCACCCAACGATGTCAAAAGAATCAATTAAGTCGCCACCAAAATATGACTGGCTGGATTCTGCAAGATACGTACCACCAAAACCTGGGCCCCCTGGATTCACCAACATGGACCCAATTCGCATTGATGGGTCTTTGGCGGGGTGCATCACCAGTTTCAGCGAGAACGTTCCAACATCGGGATCGTTGTAGTCGAATGGCACATCAAAGCGGGCACATTTCAGGACTGAATCGTCTTCACATGGCTCCCAATCAATAGTTCCTCCAACTGCTGGATTCTCTGCGACAGAGGAATCTGATGTGGAAGTGGAGGTATTCGTGCACGCAATAAGAAAAGTAAGAAGTAACGCAGAGGCGAGGGGAAGGCGACGCACGAAATAAACACTAGGGGCATTGATGGCCGTAGCCTCAACGGTGTGCGAATGGGTCCCCACATGCTCCTCCCTGGCGATGCCGATGCCGTAAAAGGCGCTCGGATGAAGCGCGAATCTCTGCGTCGCGCATGGCAATTCTCGTCTCCTTACAAGTGGCACATTTTCGGATTTCTTGGAGCCATTGTTTTCTCAGCACTTCTGGCGTTAGTTCCGCCGTTCTTGTTTCGAGCGATTCTCGATAAGGCAATCGTTGAGAACGATCGGGGTCTCATTACGACACTCGCAATCTTTCTTGTTGCTGCTGCAATTGGTGACGCTGCTTTAGCCATTATTCAGCGTTGGTTGAGTTCCACTATTGGTGAAGGACTCATTTACGACTTGCGAGTTGCGCTGTTTGACAAAGTGCAGCGTATGCCCATCTCGTTTTTTACGCGCACTCAGACAGGCGCTTTAATTAGTCGCCTCAACAGTGATGTGGTGGGCGCACAAACTGCAGTGACATCAACATTGGGCAGTGTGGTGTCGAACGTTGTGGTCCTTGTGACGTCGTTAGCAGCCATGGTTGTTCTTGAATGGCGCTTGACTCTGTTGGCGCTGGTGGTTCTCCCACTGTTTATTGCACCTGCAAAACGCGTTGGCTTGAAGTTGGGTGCAATTGCGCGTGAACAAATGGATCTGAATGCTCAGATGAACACACAGATGAGCGAACGTTTCAATGTGGCTGGCGCCATCATTGTGAAGTTGTTTGGTCGTCGTGAACGCGAAGTTGAAACGTTTGCGCAACGAGCCGGTGGTGTGCGAGATAGCGGAATTAAATCTGCGTTGTATGGTCGCGTGTTTTTTGTTGCACTCGGACTAGTTGGTGCCATGGGTGCGGCTGCAATTTATGGCGTAGGTGCACACATGGTTGTTTCAGGAACCATCAGTACCGGAACATTGGTAGCAATGGCTGCTCTTGTGACGCGTATTTATCAGCCACTTACTGGCCTAACCAATGCACGCGTTGAAGTAATGACAGCGTTCGTTTCTTTTGATCGTGTCTTTGAAGTACTCGATGCTCCCGTTGCTATTTTCGATAGGCCAGGTGCCGTTGATTTGGTTGATCCCCGTGGTGAAGTGGAATTCGACAATGTTGTGTTCCGTTATCCATCTGCGGCATCTAGTTCTGTGGCATCGCTAGAAACGCCAGGGTCGCACTCGGGGGATCCCGATGTTGATGTCATTAAGGGGCTCACGCTTCGAATTGCTGCTGGAGAGACCGTTGCAGTTGTTGGCGCGAGTGGGTCTGGAAAGAGCACACTTGCATCTCTTGTTCCGCGCTTGTACGACGTCACATCTGGTGCGGTGCGTGTTGACGGTCGAGATGTTCGCGATTTGACTGGCGATTCTTTGCACGATGCCATTGGTGTGGTGTCGCAAGATCCTCATCTCTTCCATGAATCAATTGAGTCGAACTTGTTGTACGCAAAGCCAACGGCATCGCACGACGAAGTCATTGCTGCTTGTCAGGCTGCACGTATCCACGACACCATTGCAGCACTGCCTGATGGTTACAAGACATTGGTGGGAGAACGCGGCTACAGATTGTCTGGTGGCGAAAAGCAACGTCTTGCTATTGCGCGAATGCTGCTGAAGAATCCCGCCATCATGATTTTGGACGAGGCAACTAGCCATCTCGACAACGAGAATGAAGCATTGGTGCAAGAAGCATTAGATGCTGCACTACATGGACGAACCGCGCTCATCATCGCCCACCGACTCACCACCATTCAAGATGCAGATCGAATTGTTGTTTTGGATGCAGGCCGCATTGTGGAAGAGGGAACCCACGACGAACTCATGGCCAAAGATGGCGCATACGCCTCGCAGGTGAGAGCTGGAGATTCGTTCGGTTCTGCCACACCAACTCCGTAAAGTAGACAGAGTGGCAATGGATATTGAGTACATCGACGGAGTGCCCTCATTAACCGTTGGACAATTTTCAGCCGTTGTCAGTCAACTGGTCTCTGCCACCTTTGATGATGGTTTGTGGATTGAAGGAGAAATCCAAGGACTGAAAAGTCCCAACCCGCATTTGTATTTCAGCCTCATTGAAAATGAAGCAGGGCAGAAGGCTCAAGCCAACATCAACTTGTTTGCCGGAAAACTTCGCAATATTCAATCAAAACTTCGGAATCAAGGTTTAGAGCTGAAAGATGGTTTGCGCGTTCGCCTGTACGGTCGCCCCGACTACTACGCGCCATTCGGCAAATTATCTATCACCGTTGAAGATGTAGACACCCAATTCACTGTGGGAGACATTGCCGCTCAACGTGAGGCTTTGTTGAAAGCATTACTTGAAAAAGGTGTCGACAAAATCAACAAGCGCCGGCCGGTTCCCTTGGTTCCGCTGCGTTTGGGCGTAATTTCATCGAGCCAGGCTGCTGGTTGGGCAGATGCGCAACGTCAACTAGAGGAATCAGGTTTCGGATTCTCCGTCTCGTTTATTGATGTTCGTGTGCAAGGAGAAGATGCGCCGCCACAAGTAGTTGCAGCGTTGAAAACCTTGTCGCGTCGGGACGATATTGATCTTGTGTTGTTAATGCGTGGCGGCGGATCCAAGAGTGATCTTGCGGCATTCGACGACGAGCGCATTGCAATGGCCATCTCACAATGCCGTCATCCGGTTTTCACTGGTCTCGGTCACCAAATCGACACCAGCATCGCAGACATCATTGCGCACACTGCGCATAAAACTCCCACTGCGTGTGCGCAGGCTGTCATTGCACTCGTTGAAGAATTCCTCTACGACTTGTCGGTGGCACAGAATCAATTACGTCTTCTCACGGGAAGTTCACTAGTTCGCGCTCGAGCTCGCGTGTCTATGGCGGTGGAACGTCTCACTACTCGTCCACGTGTTGCACTAGACAGGCAAAAACAAATTCTGGAAATGAGGGCGGCAACCTTGCGTCTTCTAGACCCCGTCACCACCCTTGCTCGCGGTTGGAGCATTACGCGAGATGCACAAGGCAACGTGGTGAAAACAATCGATCAAGTGTCAGTGGGAGACGTGCTCACCACCGCTCTTGCAAATGGAACAATCAGCAGCCGAGTAGAAGGAACTTCGTGATGGCAGCAAAGAAATCACAACCACAAGAGCCAGCTGGCTATGCAGAGGCCATGCGCGAGGTGGAGACCATCTTGTCTGAATTGGACTCCAACAGCATCGATGTTGATGTGTTGTCGGCAAAAGTGGAACGTGCTTCGTATCTCATCTCGTGGTGTAACGAACGCATCTCGTCGGCGCAGATGACAGTCGACAATCTCATGGCCGATCTTGTTGTTGATGAAGATTCAGACGACGACTTTGATGACGATGAATTCGAAGATGACGACGAGTTCGACGACGAAGACGACGAATGAGTGATTCGCTCGCAATAGTGCAAACCGTTGATCGGGCATTGTTCACATTGCTCACCGATGAACGGCATCGCTGGCAAGCCGTTAGTACGCATTTCGCCACGGTGTTTGATGAGTTAGAAACCATGGTGCTGTCTGGCGGTAAGCGCTTGCGTCCACAGTTTTTGCACTGGGGTTGGGTAGCAGCCGGAGGAGATCCTGCAGATATCCAACACCATAACTTTGGCGCTGCTATTGAACTTCTTCATGCATGCGCCTTGTTCCACGACGATGTCATCGACGATTCCGCATTACGTCGGGGTCACCTCACCACGCATCGCCGTCTGGCCGATATTCATGCCGAAGACAAATTAATGGGCGAGCCTCGTCGTTTTGGAGAGGGTTCCGCTGTTCTTATTGGTGACGTGGCATTCGCTCTCGCAGAAAAATTAATGGCAGGAATCTCCGCTGAAGCGCGACGATATTGGAACGAATTGTGTTTAGAGATGAACATGGGGCAATACCTAGACACAGTTGGTTCTGCGCATAGGGAATATTCCACTCAACATGCGCTTGCAGTTGCCAGATTCAAGACAGCCAAGTACACCATTGAACGCCCATTACATATTGGTGCAATGGCCGCCGATGCAACCATAGGGACCAACCTTCTTGAAGCATTGTCGTCGTACGGTCTTCCTCTTGGTGTTGCATTTCAATTACGCGATGACTTATTGGGTGCATTTGGAGATGAATCGTTAACAGGTAAGCCAGTTGGCGGAGACTTCCGAGAAGGGAAAACAACTGCGTTGGTGGCACATGCCATCAGTGTTGCGTCTTCTTCTCAGTTGGAAGTTCTAAACAAGATTGGAACATCACAGTTGATTGAGTCTGACGTGGCATCAATTCAAGACGTTCTTCTAGATACAGGCGCTGTTTCCTATGTTGAGAAACTAATTATTCAACAGCACGACGAAGCTGTGGAATCAATTAAGAAAGCCAACATTGAATCAGCTGCACAAACAGCACTTATAGAACTTGCGTTGTCGGTGACGCAACGTTCTGTTTAAGACGCAGCGTAAATATCTAGAGCATCTTGCATGGAAATATCGGTCATCACGCCGGCTTCAGCACGAATGGCTTCAATCCACGGTGGCGAAACTTTGCATGTGACCGCAATTGGTTCATCAAGTGTTGAACCGTTTCGCGCAAGTTGCACAAAAGTGACCGCATAGTTTGGCGGACGAGCATCGCGTGATAACTCAATGAGCGCCCACGGATCTGGAGTTGTTCCAGGCCGTGCAGTGATTGCAATCTCTGATGACGATGTTGCTTGAATTGCGCCACCTGCCAGGCCAGGCCCATCGAGAATCACTGCACCGCGCACCAATTGCGGACGTGCACCAGCAATAAGGAATGCGATGTATCCGCCTAATCCACGCCCAACGATGGTTGCCGGCCCAATGTGACGCAATGCAACGTCAACGTCTGCCATGAGAATTTCTGCCGAGTATCCACCACCCCGTGGCACTGTTGATTCTCCATGGCCTGTGAAATCAAGCGCCCAGATGGGGCCGTTCCATGCGAGCGGCAACGATGCCATGCGAGCCGCAGAATCTCCGAGACCGTGCAACAGCAACAGAGCAGGACCCGACGCTTCTTTCACCTGATGTAACGCAAGTGTGACGCGATTGTGCTGAAGAGAAATGGTGTTCACGACAAGAACTCCAACACCATGTTGCTGACGCGCTCAGGCTCTTCAATGTGAATGAAGTGTCCAACATCTTCCAGGACTTCTAAGCGACCACCTTGCGGAATCCATGGCAACACATCTCGTGCGCGAGCACCCCATCCCATTGGTTCATCAACGGTTCCAAGCAAACCTAAAAATGGCATAGGCAACGACACCATTCGCAAAGCGCTCCACTCTGGACGCCATGGACCAAAACCACCGAAGCGCATGGTGGGATCAAGTTTCCATCGCCAGCCATCTTCATCGTGACGTGCGCCGACGGTGACGAGGTATTCCAACCATTCAATAGAGAGACGTGGGTTCATCTTTGCGCGACGTTGTGCGAGATCTTCCAGAGTGCCTGGCTTGCGAATGGCAGTAGGTGCTTCGTGGCGATAGTCCAGCCAAGACCCAATCTCTCCTGCGAGCAGGCGAGACTGATCGTGGTCGGGAACATCTGGCATTCGGCGCTTGCTGGGCATTCCGTCGATGTTCACCATGCGCGAGATGCGATATGAACTGGCTTCTGCCAACTGCATCATGAGTGCGCCACCTTTTGAGTGTGCAACCACTGGAGCTGGCTTGTTTGTAGTGCTGGTCATGACTGCGAGTGCATCTCGAATATCTGCGTCCCAGCTATACAACGCTGCGTAGTCGCTGTCGCCGTGACCGCGATGGTCCCATGCCACGGCACGCCAGCCAGCATCGGCCATTTTTGCGGCGAACAAATCGAAGGTGCGAGCAAAATCTGATCCACCGTGAACCAAGAAAAGCACTGGGTCTGATTCCTTGCCCCACTCGTGGACAGCGATTCCAACTCCGTCGGCATCCACGCGGCGGACACGGTCCGGTGGGCGGGCTCCTGGGTATGAGCGAGTCTCATTTGTCACGGGTATTGAGGTTAGGTCAGCACAACACCAAGCGGACTAGTGGGGCGCACGTCCGACACATGCCACACCGACCTAACATGACAGAGATGTTTCTTCGCACCCGACTCCATATGTATTTGCTGTGGAGTACTGGAATTTTTGCTTTTCTCGCAATCATCTCTGGTCTGCTGACAGACGGCGGCTCATCTGAAACCGGTGATTCAAATCCGAAGACTTCATCTTCTGTCGTTGCAACCACTACCACTGTTGCTGCTGGTGAACTACGTAAGTACGTTGTTCAGCCTGGTGAGTCATTGTTTGCAATTGCTCAGAAATTCAACCTCAGCGCACCAGCGCTTGTGGAGATCAACAACATCAAGAATCCAGATCGTGTGTCGGCTGGTACAGAGCTAGTTCTCCCACCCAGTAACGGTTTTGTACCAATTGGTGCAACAACCACCATGCCACCATGACATCAACATGGTGTCGTACGTACTTACACTGAAGTTATGACCGCAACTTTTTGGCCCACGCAAGAACACTGGTCCGTTGCAATTCCGTTGCACACGCCACATGTTCGACTCGACTGTCTTGCAGAGACAGGCTTTGTTGCGTTGAAGCCCGCGCCATTCGACGTGCCACAACAAGAGTGGGAGTCGTTGGAGTACTTCGATTGGAAGAGTGGTGGAGACACCAACTTTGCTCCGCTTGCTTCAGCAGATGGTCAACTTGATTGTCGTGGTTTTTGGGACAAAGGAAAGACAGACAAAGATGCCGAATGGACATCTAACGCTGCACTTGCTCCAACACTGAAGAATTATGTGTCGTCTGTTGGAGCCAACTTTGGTCGAGTGCGCATCATCAAACTTGAACCACAAAATCGTGACCAAGCCATCCGATCAATACATAGAGACGACAACAACCGCTTTAATCCAGATAATGAGGGCTGGGTTGTTCGGTCGTGGGTAGAGCTAACAGATAGCCCAGATAGCTACATGTTGTTAATGGATAACGGACCAGACGGTTTGCCAGATCCATCCACAGAGCGTCGAGTACCACTACCAAAGGGTGCGCGATTTGTTGTAGACACGCAACGCCTATGGCATGTTGTAGTGCACAATCACAACTTCCCGCGTTATGCGCTGATCACAAGTTTTGAAAGTGGTCCGGCACTTGATTCATTTATTGCTCGCGAGCGAGCATAAGAATTTCGTTACAGCGCGCTTTCAATAGCGGCTACAACTTCAGGTGCGTCTGGTGCTGTCTTCGGGTGGAATCGTGCTACCACTGAACCGTCGCGTGAAATGAGGAATTTTTCAAAGTTCCATCGAATGTCGCCATCTACGCCTTCTGCATCGGCAACTGGTGTGAGTGCGTTGTACAGCGGATGACGATTGTCGCCGTTGACATCAACTTTTTCAGTCAGAGGAAATGTCACTCCATATGTTGATGAGCAGAACGTAGCAATCTCCTCAGCTGTACCTGGTTCTTGACCAAGGAATTGATTACACGGAACGCCAAGAACACTGAAGCCCTTTTCTGCATACTTCTTTTGCAGTTGTTCCAACTGCTCGTACTGCGGTGTGAGTCCACACTTGCTTGCAACATTCACAATGAGGGTGACGTTGCCTTCCAAAGAAGAGAGAACGCCAGCTTGGCCTTGTAGTGATGAAATTGAAGTTGCGAAAATGCTCATAGAGAATGAAACACCAAAGTGGCGTTACACATTCCCTAGACGGGATTAATCGTTGCGATGAGCTGCGGCCAGTTCGGCCACTTCACGCATGATGCGAGCAATGTCGAAGTCTTTTGGCGTGTACACGGCGGCAACGCCTTCATTGGCGAGGCGAGTGCGGTCTTCCTCGGGAATGATGCCACCCACAATCACCGGGGCGTCCACGCCTTCGGCCCGGAGGCGACGGACCACGTCTGGAACCAACTGCAGATGTGAGCCCGACAGGATGGATAAGCCCACCACATCTGGGTCTTCATCTCGAGCGCTGGCCACAATTTGCTCTGGTGTGAGGCGAATTCCGCTGTACACCACTTCCATTCCAGCATCTCGAGCAGCAACGGCAATTTGCTCGGCTCCGTTGGAGTGACCATCGAGACCTGGCTTTGCTACCAGGAATCGTGGTGGGCCACCAGGAATGGTGCGAACGTAGTCGGCCACGGCCGACAGTGCGTTGGTGCGACGACCAACGGCTGCGCCCACTCCGGTTGGTGCTCGGAACTCACCGAAGACGTCGCGGAGAACTTGTGACCACTCACCTGTGGTGCCACCAGCCTCTGCCAACTCGATGGATGGCTCCATGATGTTGTCGCCATTTACTGCGGCGTCACGCAAACGATTCAGTGCTGCAGTGACACGAGCGGCATCTCGTTGACTCCGCCACTTTTCAACGTCGGCAATCATTTCAGTTTCCACTGCAGGATCAACCACCAAGATGTTTCCTGGAGTTGCAAGTGGGCTCTCTTCAGATTCGGTGTACGAGTTAACACCAACAACAATTTGATCGGATGATTCAATGCGTCGAGTGCGTTCAGCCATTGATCGCACCAAACGACCCTTCAATTCATCCACCGCGTTGAAGGCACCACCGAGTGACATGACTTCTTCAAACTCTGCCCATGCTGCATCGCGCAATTCGGCAGTTCGACCTTCAATCACTTTTGATCCGTCGAAGATGTCGTCGTATTCCAACAAATCTGATTCAAAAGCAAGAACTTGTTGCATACGAAGTGACCACTGCTGATCCCATGGTCGTGGAAGACCAAGTGCTTCATTCCATGCAGGCAACTGAACGCTTCGCGCACGAGCCTTCTTTGACAAAGTAACGGCAAGCATTTCAAGAACAATGCGCTGCACATTGTTTTCTGGTTGTGCTTCGGTGAGACCGAGTGAGTTCACCTGCACGCCGTAACGGAAACGACGTGCTTTTGCATCGGTGACGTTGTAACGCTCGCGACCAA
>CAZRHK010000024.1:0-1254 GCA_964599815.1 uncultured Bifidobacterium sp.
ATCTGCATCACGCATTTGCTGGGGGGTGAGAACGGGAATCACCCTCTCAGCGTATAAACGCAAAAGGGAGGGTTCCCTGCCCTAATGGCTGGAAACCCTCCCGATTGTGAGTTTTAGATTATTTTCCTTGGAAAATAACTACGGCGCAACGATTTGACCGCGAAGCGCATGCATTTATCTTGGTCTTTGAGTAATACTTAGCAACCACTTTCGCGTTTGGATTTGCTTTGACGATTGCAGACCTGATTGAGCTGAAGCGAGTCTGCATGGCAGCAAATTTTTCGTTTGATGCTCGATACATGCGGACGCTCACAAAGTTCGCAGATTTTTGTGCCTGCGTTGCGAGTGTTCGAGTTTGAGTCCTCGACAGACTTGTCACTCGGCCGTCAAATCCAATCATCACGCCAGATTCACCAGATGTACCAGTTGGACCCTGTGGACCAGTGGCACCTTGCGGACCAGTTGGACCTTGCGGACCGGTCGCGCCTGTTGGACCCTGTGGACCAGTTGAACCCTGAGGACCAGTTGGACCCTGTGGACCTGTCGCGCCTGTTGGACCCTGTGGACCAGTTGAACCCTGCGGACCCTCTGGGCCTTGCGGACCTGTTGGGCCTTGCGGACCTGTTGGGCCCTGCGGACCTGTTGGACCCTGCGGACCAGCAACGTAACTCAAAGTTGTTTCTGATCCCGAAACATATTGACCCCAGTCCTCACTTGCTTTGGCGGCAACCCGCACATCGTAAGCCGTTGCACCTTCAAGACCACCGATAGTTGTGCGCGGCATTGAAGATACGACTGCATACCAATCGCTAGTGCCAGTTACTCGATACTCAAACGAATAGAACTGAATTCCCGACGTACTGGGAGCAACGACCGAGATACGCAAACCGCCCGGCATTGCAGTGATTTGCAACCCTGTTGGTGCTGCTTCATCCATGACTGTCACAGTGACCGTGAGCGTTGATGTATTGGTTCCATCACTTACTTCAATATTCACCACATAATCGTTGTCAGTGTTTGAGTCGGTTGGATTTTCAAAGTTTGGAGCCGAAACAAAAGACAGCACGCCAGTATTTGCGTCGATTGCAAATCGCGCACCATCTGCACCTGCACCAATAGCAAAAGTCAATGTCGCACCGGCATCCGGATCGTTTGCTGTTGCGGTGTAACCCGTTCCAGTCACATTCTCAACCTGAGTTGCTGTTGTTCCACTCGTGAACGAAGGCCCCTCATTAACGTTTCCAACACTGACAG
>CAZRHK010000024.1:1354-20061 GCA_964599815.1 uncultured Bifidobacterium sp.
TCTCTAACGGCGAGGCTGTTGTTCCACTCGTGAACGAAGGCCCCTCATTAACGTTTCCAACACTGACAGTCACAGTTCTTGTCACCGGAGTTGAACCATCAGTCACCTGAATGTCAACAACGTAATCATTGTCCGTATTGGCATCGGCGGGAGCCTCGAAGTTCGGTGCAGAACCAAAGGACAACACACCAGTTGACCCGTCAATAGTGAACGCAGCCTGATCAGCTCCACCCACCAATGAATACGTCAATGAATCATTTTCTGGATCTGTAGCGGCCGCGGTATAGCCAGTCACAGTCGTGTTCTCTAACGGCGAGGCTGTTGTTCCACTCGTGAACGAAGGCCCCTCATTAACGTTCAGAACTCGAACGGTGATCGACTGAAAAGTTGCGCTTCCATCTGATATCTCAACTACATAGTCGTTGTCGGCATTACTGTCAGTTGGCGATTCAAAGTTTGGCGCAGACTGAAAGGCCAACGCTCCACCCGCGCTAATGGTGAAAGCAGACTGGTCAACCCCACCCACTATTGACCAAACTTCGGCACCTCCAAGATCTGATGAAAGCGTCGCCACAGCAGTGGTGCCTTCGTTCACATTGATTCCGCTGGGACTGGTAATCGCAGCTCGCACTAATCCTCCTATTAATAGGACCGAACCTAGTGAGACAATCCCAATAAGCCATTTAGCGGCACGAATTCTGGCTGGATGCTTCATTGCAATTCCTCCGTTATGGTGTTGCGAATTAACAACACCATAACATCAACTGTTGCGAATTAGCAACATATGTCCTACCATCAAGGGACAAACCTGAGGCACCTCAAATCAGAGATGGACGGCCAAAATGAGTCTCGACACCTCCAAACGCTCAACACGAGAAAACGGAAGCCGGCGGCGGGATCTTCTTGAGCATGAACTAGACGGTCAAATCATCAGGGAATATCTTGAATCAATAGGCCTCATTCGACAGCCAGTTTCTGAGTGGAATCAAACCGACATCTACAAACGACTAGCTGATATCTCATTCGAACTAGATACAGCGACAGTGACGAAGAGAGTGGACCTAATAAAGGAGCGAAATCTCCTTCGCTCAAAACTGTCAGCATTCCCTTCCCCCCATGAACTTCAAAAGATGGAGGATTCATTCATCAGAGTTCTTCGTCACTTCAGTTCAAAAACCGGCATTTCTTATGAAATATGGAGTGCCTTTGGAGTGTGCCAAACGGTGCTCGCAAAAGCGGGAATGACATGCGAATAGGGGTCGGGACATTCATACTCCACGCATTTGACACAGGTGCAACTTAGGTTGAACGTGGGGGAAACAGATTGATAGAGATTCAAACATCAACCGAGCTATCAGTGCCATCGGTTGCCGTATGTCCCAGTGGAAACATTTGCTTGTACGTGCCAGCAGCTTGGGACATCAACGACGCACTTACATTTTGTGAACAGGATTTATTACAAGTTCTGCATTCACGATTCAAAGACCTATTTGCGGATCGAGACTTTCCACGAGTGTTTCGCATGACCGGAGAACGACTCTCCATTAAGCCAGACGACTCCTATTTCACAAATAGCGAGTTCTACTTTGAGCGATTCTTGGAAACTTGAATTCCTAACGCACGAAGAATTTCTTCGGGTGACACTTGGAGTCCGACACACAGTTGTGGAATCACATCAATTGATGGACGTGTTTCAAAATTAAAATATCGATGAAGGTTCCCGCGATTAAGACCGCAACGTTCAGCCACTTGTTCAAGACTGGTTAATCCCAAATCTTGCATCCGATCGTGAAGCCAGTCCATTCCTTCGGACGATTTACTAGGCACTTTTGAAATACTACTTCGCAAAAGTTCTACACATGCAGTCAAAAAATGTTTACCTGCTGGTAGCAGATGGATTAAAGCGCTGCAACAACTGCCATGGCAACAGTCTCTGTGTGGGTGATGGACACATGCCATGCCCCAACACCATTGGTCAGGGCTAATTCTTTTGCCCGACCAGACACTCGCAAGATGGGCGCACCCGAGGAGTCTTTTTGTACCGAGACGTCGTGAAAGTCGAAAGCACCAAGTCCAACGCCAAGGGCTTTCATTGTTGCTTCACGAACCGCAAAACGCGCAGCAAGTGAGGCCGCATCATCAACTTGACCTGCCAACGATGTCAACTCCTCTTCAGTAAAAAGTCGAGTGCGCATGTTTGGACGTCGCTGCAACATAGTGCGAAATCTTTCAATCTCGACTGCGTCAATTCCAATGCCCTTCATGGCGCTACACCGCGTCCGAACGCCAGAGGTTTGCACTCTCTGAGACGGGAAGAATCAACAAATCGGCAATAGAGACTTCGCCAAGACGATCATCGCGGAATGCGCCTTCGGTTTCTGTGACCCAGTCGACAAGGCGATCGTAACGACGGTCGTAACCCTGCAGAACTTGTCGTGCAAGAGCAGGCGCAACGTTTTCTCGGAACACCACATGCAACAGCGTGATGCCCACTGTCTGTGAACCCTTCACTTCGGGAACGAAGATCACCGTGCGACCATCTTTGCGACCGCGTGCAACAAGCAGTTCTTGCTCTGCTGCTACACGACGCTTGGTTCCCACCAATTGCGAATTGCCGTCTACTCGTGATGGCAATTGCAATGCAATACCACCGCGCTCAACAATCGAGATTGTTGCCGAGCCTGCTTGTGGATCACCATCAACGGCATAACGAGTGAAACCAACGACAGACTCCACTGCTGCGTCGAGAGCTGCGAGAACCTTCAACGTTTCATATGGCAAGTGATCTCGAGCTGCACCAGCGTCGATGACCGAACGAACCAAAGCACGGTCAAGCAATCCTTCTTCCGTGCGAGAGATGCCAACCGTGACGGTCTTTGCTTGGTGCTTAATGGCGTCGATAGGACGGGTTAATTCATCGACGCCTCGTGTGAGTGCTGCCAGTAAATCTTCCAGCAATACTGCTGGAGACGACACACGCCCAGTTTCTCGTTGATACGCCTGTAGCGGATGTGGCCCAGTGACAATTCTCAACAACGACACAATGCGTACTGCAGTGGATGCTTCAAGGTTTCCGTCGTACTGACCAGTGTGTAACGCTGCAAAGAAGTGTTGTGCCACGGACACAATTTCTCGTTCTACTCGTTGCAATGCAGAATCACCACTGCCGCCACGGCCAACAACAAGTTCCACAACCTCGCGCAATTGACGCAATGGTCGAGCTAGTTCGTCAATTGCCAGCGCTGCTTCGTAGCCGAATAGATGCCCCGCCATCGATGAGAGAACGAATGCAATTGCTGGGTCGGATTCTGGAACAGAGATTACTGCTGCTGCAGATTCAAACTTTGTTTCACCAACAGTTGCAACAACAATTGGTAGTGCCTTGTGCGCCTTAAAGATGGCTACTTCTTTTGCAACGTCTGTTGCTGTGCCCTCAGATAGGCCAGCAGCACACACCAGAATCATGGGTTCACACGACAGGTCAATGTGCTTCTTGTCTTCGGTGACATCACATGAAATTGACTTGTAGCACAACTCGGACAACTTGATTCTTACTTCGTGTGCCGCCACTGTGTTGGGGCCGCTGCCGACAACTGCCCAATAACGGCGTGCCGGTGCGTAACGCTTAGCAATTGCTCCAATGTGTGACCGTTGTTCAATCACGCTCTGCATGGCCTCTGGCATTGAGATAAGTGACAACAAGATGCGGTGCATGCGTTGTGCGTCAACGTGTCCAGTTGCAAGCGCGATACCACAAGACAAAATTGCACCAGCTGCCACCTGCGCATAAAACGCCTTAGTGCTTGCAACACTCATTTCAACATCGCGGCCATCGGATGTGTAGTACACACCTTGTGCTTTGCTTGCCAGTTCGCTTCCACGACGATTAACAATTGCTAACACTGCAGCACCACGCGTTGCCACTAGGTCAACGGTGCGATTGGTGTCTGTTGTGGTTCCACTTTGACTTACCGCAATGACCAACATGTCCGACATGTCTGCTTCCATAGCGAAACCAGACAATTCTGTTGCTGTCATTGCTTCAACGTGAATAGACGACCCAAGCAACGATGCAAGAACTGGCACTAATGAAGTTCCTGCAACAGCTGCTGTTCCCTGGCCAATAACGCGAATTCGTGAGATGGAACCCGATGCAAGGCGATCACGAATTGATTGTGGCAACGTCTGTTGATCGAGGTCTGGAACCAGCAAACCGTTCACTTCACTGGTGCGACCACGAATTGTTTTGCGGAAGCTGCGCGGGGCCTCACCGATCTCTTTCAACAAGAAGTGCGGTGCATCGCCGCGGTCGATGTCTCGCGTTGTTACTTCTGCCGTTGCAACATCGTTGGCGGTCAATGGAATAGGCGTGCCGTCATAGGCAAACATGCGGATGCCTTCTAATGTGCCCGCGTGCTGTCCCAGCAATTGCACAACCTGACCACGCGACGACGGTTGGTCGGAGTGCAATGGCAGTTCGCCATCTAAGCGAATGTACTGAAGCGTTTCTTCCACAGTTCCGTATGGCTCGCTAGCAACAATGAATCGGTCTTCAGCCAATCCCACATACAAGCCTTGACCGCTTCCGTGTAGCGCGAGATACATATTGTCTGACTCATCGGCGGCGCAGTATCCGATTGCCACCGAACCTTCAAACTGTGTGACGGCGTTTAGGAACGCATCGAGAGTGTTCATGCCAGATGATCGACCTCTATCAACAAGAGCAGGAATCACTTTGGCATCTGTTGTAATTGGCTCTGCAAAGCGCAAGTTATGGCGAGCCTTGAGATCAACATGGTTGTCTACGTCACCATTTAGAACAGCAACAGAGAACAACTGCTGTTGCGTTGCAACTTCTTCCCCGTTAACTGGGTGTGCGTTGGGTTCAGAAATAATTCCAACACTGGCCCAACGGGTATGACCCAACACAGATGTTCGGGCACCTTCTATTGCAAGAACACGACGCAATACATCATCTCCAGCAAGAGAGGCCCGCATGTGTTTGGTGTTGTCTCCTAGCTCACCAATCTCTGCTGCGGCTTTGTACACAAACACAACCGTGTTTCCTACAAGGCGAACGCTCTTGTCTGTAAACAACGGGTCTGATGCCCGGGCTTCAATTGCGCTGACAACATCTTGTGGCAATGCAGACGACACAGTCACCAACACGCTGATTCCGGCAGAGTCGCGACCACGTACTTCAAGTCGATCAATTGCAGAGAGCGCTTGTTGAATGCTGAGATATCCCGCCAACGACGAGACCGACGCATTTCGCCCCGCCAGTGCGTGTACTTCATCTGCGGTGCGAAGTCTGTCGCGACGAATTGCCCACGCAGCATCTTTCACTCGAGACAGTGCTGCCGCTTGTGCATCTAGCGTTGCAGTATCTGCATGCAACGCGTCAATTCGACGCTCTTCCTCGTCTGCGCGAGCATCAATAGTGCTGAGGCGTGCAGCAATGTCTCCGGCAAGTGAGAGATTTCCCGCAAGCGTTTGAATTCCTGCATCACCCCGAAGCAACTGATCAACAGCTATCAACGCATCTGATGTTGCACGCAAATCGGTACCTGCATCAACAGCTGCATCCAAAAGACGAAGGATGTCAGCACTACTTGGTGCGGTACGCAACCCTGGACGGGGAAGAATTCCAATAATGCCGCACATATCTCAAGGTTAGGACACCAGCGTGGCGTCCTAGTGCGCACCCTCTATTGCGCCACCATGTACTGCAATAACAGCAGATGCTAGGTGTCGTGCTGCCGTTTGTGCAGTGTCTGCATCGGCTGCTTCGACCATGACTCGAATAAGTGGTTCTGTTCCAGACGCACGCACCAACACACGGCCTGATGCACCTAATTGTTGCTCCACTGCTTCAATCGCTGTCGCAAGATCTGCGATGGGGTCATGAATTTTCTCTGCCATTCGCACGTTAATGAGAACTTGCGGGTACGACTGCATGACCGTTGCAGCTTCATCAAGAGTTGACTTCGTACGCACTAGATACTCACACAAGATGAGTGCTGCAAGAAGTCCATCACCTGTGGTTGCGTGTGCACGATGAACAATGTGTCCGCTCTGCTCTCCTCCGAGTACAAAGTCGTATTCCTCTAGAGCCACGAGAACATTGCGATCTCCCACAGGCGTGGTGACTACATCAACATGTAACTCTTCCATTGCACGATGAAATCCGAGATTGCTCATGACGGTGACTGCAACACCCTTGTTGCGTAACAAGCCGCGTTGAGTTAAATCTGACGCAGCAATAGCCATGATGACATCACCGTCAACAATCATGCCGGTTCCGGTAACAGCCATCAGTCTGTCTCCATCGCCGTCGAATGCAATTCCAAGGTCTGCACGTTCAGCAATAACACGCGCCACCAACGCATCGAGATGAGTTGCGCCACACTGATGATTGATATTGCGACCATCTGGCGCGTTGTTCATTGCAATCACTGTTGCGCCTGCAGCGGTCAACACTTCTGGCCCCACCGACGACATTGCGCCATGTGCACAATCCACAACAACAACAAGACCACCAAGACTGTTACCCACAACGTTCACACGATGTGATGCATACTCATTGAGAACTTGGTGCGCATCGTGTTCAGTTCCAAGAGCTACTGGTGCAGGTTCGGCAACAAGCGCGTGCCACACACGCTCAATTTCAATCTGTTCTGCATCACCAAGTTTTGTGCCACCCGATGCAAACACTTTTATTCCGTTGTCTGTCCACGGGTTGTGTGATGCGGTAACCGCAATACCCACCCAGTCATGGCGTTCTGAAGCAAAAGCAATGGCAGGTGTTGGTGCAATCCCCATTAACTGCACGGGAACACTTTCAGCAGCACAACCATCAACAATTGCTTGCTGAAGGGCCTCTCCGCTTTCGCGCGTATCTCGTCCAATGACAACAGATGTTGGCTGCAACACACGCACAACTGCACGTGCTAAGTCACGAGCCAATGCAGGGGTGAGTTCGTCAAGCGCAACTCCGCGGACACCGTCGGTACCGAAGTGAAGCATGATGAATCCTGACGCAACCACGCGCGACGGCGTGGCGCAAGCGCGAATCAGCGCTTGGTGAACTGCGGAGCCTTACGTGCCTTCTTGAGACCGTACTTCTTGCTTTCCTTACGACGTGCGTCGCGGGTAAGCAAGCCGGCCTTCTTCAAAGCAGGGCGTGACTCTGGGTCGAGTTCAATAAGTGAGCGTGCAATTGCCATACGCAATGCACCTGCTTGACCAGTAACGCCGCCACCAAAGATGTTTGCGTTGATGTCGAAAGATGTTTCGCGATCTGTTACGCGAAGTGCTTCGGTAACAACCATGCGCTGTGTTGCTGTTGGGAAGTAAACCTCGATGGGCTTTCCGTTAACAGTGATTGTTCCGGTTCCTGCGCGAAGAATGGCGCGTGCAACTGCTTCTTTACGACGACCAGTTGTTTGGGTGAGAGGTGCGTTAGCCACAATGACTCCTAAGTTGATTAGCGGGCCTTGGCGGCGCTGAGATCGAGAACGACGGGGGACTGTGCAGCATGCGGATGCTCTGCACCTGGATACACCTTGAGCTTCTTGATCATCTGACGACCAAGTGGACCCTTTGGCAACATGCCTGCAACTGAACGTGCAATTGCATCTGCTGGCTTGCGGTTCAACAAGTTCTGGTATGACTCACTCTTCAAACCACCTGGGTAACCAGAGTATGTGTAGACCATGTTCTTGTCTGCTTTGCCAGAGGTCATCACAATCTTCGATGCATTAATGATGATGACGTGATCGCCCATGTCCATGTGTGGTGCGAATACTGGCTTGTGCTTGCCGCGCAAGATGCGCGCAACTTCTGTACAGAGACGACCAAGAACGAGGCCTTCGGCATCAACAATGTGCCAGGCGCGCTGGATCTCGCTTGCTTTTGGTGAGTAGGTACGCATGAGACTTCTGAGACTTTCGTAGTGGGGACCACAAGGTCGCCGACCCCATTTAGGGGGCTTGGTAAGGATAGGGGCGATTTTGGCCTCACGGCAACCCCGAAAAGGCCAACCATTCCCCTGTTTTATGGGTGGATGCGAGTGCCGTTATAACCCACGTCCCACAGCACCAAACCATGGGGCGGGGCCACGGGTGAGCCGTGTTGACGGTCCCCTGCCAGCATGACGGCACGGGTGTCACTGGCCGGGCGCTTCCCCAGGCCAACGTCTACAAAGAAACCCACCAGGCTGCGCACCATCTGATGGCAAAACGCATTGGCTCGGATCTCGAAGACCACCATGTTGTCCCCCTCGTCGCGCCAGCGTGCGTCGAAGACATACCTGTTCATTGATGCCTCGGGTTCACCGTCTGGCGTATCTGGTTTTCTGCAAAACGCAGCGAAGTTGTTCTCACCAATAATCGCATCGCACGCAAGATTCATGAGGGGCACAGACAATGGTTTCCACACGTGCCACGCACGGTCGAGCAACAACGGATTCGGATGTGGTGAATTCCAAATGGTGTAGCGATACGAACGCCATGTTGCGCTACGTCGCGCATCGAAATCGTGGTCGGCCCACTGCACGTGAGTCACCGCTACATACGGTGCACACATACTGTTGATGCTGCGAATAAGGGTGTTCAAGTTTGTGTCTGCAGGAATGTCGCATGACACCACTTGTGCACGCGCATGAACACCAGCATCTGTTCTGCCTGCAGTGCTCAGCACAACAGTGTGTTGAGTAATAGTGCTGATTGCAGAAATAAGGACACCTTCAACGGTGTCAACATCGTTGTTTACTGCAAAGCCGTGGAAGTGTGCGCCGTGATATGACACACGCAAACGGGCCCGCCTAGTGGCGGGCCCGTTCAATGCGTTTGTTTCCGGTGCCATGACCGGTGATCACTCAGACCAGTTCGATGCGCGCCATTGGCGCAGCGTCACCCTGGCGGGTTCCGAGCTTGAGAATGCGTGTGTAACCGCCGTTGCGTGCCATGTACTTTGGCGCAACTTCGTTCACAAGCTTGTTGGTCATTTCCTTGTCACCGAGGTAACCCTGAATTTGACGAATGCGATGTACGCGCATTGGACCATCTTCTTGGGCTTTCTTTGCCTTGGTGATGAGCTTTTCAGCAATAGGACGCAATGCCTTTGCCTTTGCTTCTGTTGTTGTGATGCCTTCTGCAGCGAACAGTGATGCGGCCATGTTTGCCATAAGCAAACGTTGGTGCGCAGCACTACCGCCGAAGCGTGGGGCGCGACGTGGTGTTGCCATTGTGGTACTCCTTGGACTCCGAAATTATGCGCGCAGTGAGAGACCGCGCTCATCCAATTTCTGGATGATTTCGTCGAGGCTCTTCTGGCCAAAGTTGGTGATGTTCAAAAGGTCATCGGTGCTCTTCAAGAGAAGTTCACCAATGGTGTTGATTTGTCCGCGCTTGAGGCAGTTGCGTGGGCGCTCGCTGAGATCGAGATCTTCAATTGGCAAGTCAAGGTCTGGCACGCCAACGTTTGCACCAACTGGCTCGCTGAGCTCGAGTGCTTGTGGCTCTTCAGACAATGTTGCAATGAGATCAACAAGTGAACGCAATGTTGCAGCAGCAGAAGCAAGTGCTTCGCGTGGAGCAATTGAACCGTCTGTCTCGATGTCGAGAATGAGACGGTCGTAGTTGGTGCTCTGTGCAACACGTGTTGGCTCTACGTCGAACATGACGCGACGAACTGGCGAGAAGATTGCGTCGATGGGGATAACACCAATGACGCGGCTATCTGCATCGCGATCGGTGGACATGTATCCACGACCACGCTCGATGGTGATGTCGAAACCAAGTTGTGCACCTGAGTTCAACGTTGCGAGGTGCAGCGATGGATTCAAGATTTCAATGTCGGCAGTTGTTTGAATGTCGCCGGCCTTGAAGTCTGATGGACCCTTTGCATCAACACGAAGAACAACTGGTTCATCGCTGTGTGACACAACAACGACATCTTTCAAGTTCATGATGAGCTCGGTGATGTCTTCGGTCATGCCGTTGATGGTGGTGAACTCGTGCTCGACACCGTCGAACTTGACGGTTGTGATTGCTGCACCAGGAATTGATGACAACAATGTGCGACGAAGCGAGTTACCAATGGTGTGGCCGAAGCCTGGCTCGAGTGGGCCAACAGCAAAACGCTGACGTGTTGGATGGTCGTCGCCGATTGCTTCGACTGAAGGACGTTGGATGACAAGCATGGTGCTCTCCTATGAAACGGCTGAAAGAATTACTTCGAGTAAAGCTCAACAATGAGCTGCTCGCGGACGGGTACATCGATGTGTTCGCGCTGTGGAAGGTCGCGCACAGTGACTTGCTTGTCACCAGCTTCAAGCCAACCAACAAGTGAACGATCGAGTGTGTCGATGTTGTGTTGGATCTGAATCATTTCTTTTGCCTTTGGTGACAAAGAAATAACTTGACCACGCTTCACGCGGAATGACGCAATGTCAACGCGCTTGCCATCGACCTGGATCAAACCATGGTTAACAAACTGACGTGCCTGTGGGCGGGTTGATGCCCAGCCAGCACGGAACACGACGTTGTCGAGACGAAGTTCAAGAAGGCGCAACAAGTTTTCGCCGGTTGGACCTGCGAGACGGTTTGCTTCTTCGTATGTGCGACGGAACTGACGCTCGAGCACACCGTAGATGTACTTTGCCTTCTGCTTCTCTTGCATCTGCGCGAGGTATTCAGAACCTGCATTGCGACGACGCGTACGACCATGTGCACCTGGTGGGAATGGACGACGATCGAGAGCCTTTGAGCCCTTTGCGTTTTCGAAAATGTTTGTGTTGAGGCGACGCGAAATGCGCACCTTGGGTCCGGTGTAACGGGCCATGACTAGCTCCTACGACGCTTTGGCTGACGGCAACCGTTGTGCGGTACCGGGGTGACATCTTTGATTCCTGACACTTCAATGCCCAAGTTCTGAATGGAACGCAATGCGGTGTCGCGACCTGAACCTGGACCCTTTACGTGCACTTCGGCGCGACGAAGACCATGCTCCATTGCTGCCTTGCCTGCTTTTTCAGCGGCCATCTGTGCTGCGAAAGGAGTTGACTTACGTGAACCCTTGAAACCAACGCCACCAGACGATGCCCATGAAATGACATTGCCTTCCATGTCTGTAATAGACACGATGGTGTTGTTGAAAGAGCTCTTGATGTGAACAACACCTGAGGTGACGTTCTTGCGCTCGCGCTTACGTGGACGGCGGCCGCCTGCTTGTGCCTTCGCCATGTTGTTACCTCACTGCCTTCTTCTTGTTGGCAACTGTCTTCTTTGGTCCCTTACGTGTGCGCGCGTTTGTATGCGTGCGCTGTCCACGAACGGGAAGACCCTTGCGATGACGAACACCTTGCAGGCATCCGATTTCGATCTTTCGCTTGATGTCTTGCTGCACATCACGGCGCAAGTCACCTTCGACGGTGATGTTCTGATCGACCCAAGCACGAATGCGGTTCACTTCATCTTCAGTGAGATCGCGAACGCGTGTGTTTGGGTTGAGACCTGTTGCTTCACAGATCTTGATAGATGTTGATCGACCAATGCCGAAGATGTATGTCAACGAAATCTCCAAACGCTTTTCGCGTGGGATGTCGACGCCAGCAATACGTGCCATGTGTTTACGTTTCCTTCGTTGACTTTCTTAGCCCTGGCGCTGCTTGTGGCGGGGGTTTTCGCAGATAACCATCACACGCCCGTGACGACGGATGACCTTGCACTTCTCACAGATTTTTTTGACGCTCGGGCGTACTTTCATTGCGTTCTCACTTGAAGCGGTATGTAATACGACCGCGGGTGAGGTCGTATGGGGTGAGCTCAACCTGAACTTTGTCGCCAGGAAGAATACGGATGTAGTGCATACGCATTTTTCCAGAGATATGCGCTAGTACTTTGTGGCCGTTCTCTAACTCCACACGAAACATTGCGTTTGGTAGAGATTCAAGAATCGTGCCCTCGAGCACAATCGCATCTTCTTTTGGCTTAGCCAGGGTGGTCTCCTTGATTGATGGAACAGGTGCCCCCATTAGCAGAACTGCAACAGGGGCGAGTGGCAATGCTATCGGCGCATTTTCCTTGCGCCAATAGCCAGTTAGCGCCTTTGTTCGACCGCCTCGGTCAGGCGTTCGAACACGTCGTCGGGGCTGCCCACCCCGTTGACGGTGACCAAACGGCCCGATGAGCCGTAATAGTCAATAAGGGGCTGGGTCTGGGTCTCATAGAGATCCAGGCGTTGGTTGATGGCCGTGGGGGTGTCGTCGTCGCGCTGGACCACGTCTCCCCCACAGTTATCGCAGGTCCAGGGACTGGGGTCCTGGCCGGTTGCTTGGAAGTTGGCTCCGCAGTCGCGGCACACGCGGCGCGCAGACAGGCGGGACAACACCAAATCTCGAGGTACGTCTAGGTCGATGGCAAGGTCAACAGGGCTGTCGGCTGTGATCTCGTCCAGGGCAACGGCCTGGGCAACGGTGCGTGGGAAGCCATCAAGGATGTAGCCACGAAGTCGGGCGTCGTCGGCCTGCAAGCGCTCGGCCACAATTCCCACCATGATGTCGTCGCCCACCAGCTGACCGGCATCGATGACGGCCTTGGCCATTTTTCCTAGTTCGGTGCCCTCACGAACGGCGGCGCGCAAAATGTCGCCCGTTGAAATATGCGGCACAACAAAGTGACGAGACAAGCGAACACATTGAGTTCCCTTACCCGCGCCTTGGCGACCCAATAGCACGATACGTGCACCCTGAATCATGCTGCTAACCGATCAAACGAAGTGAACCACTGCCCCATGCGGGTGGTGGTCACTTCAAGAAGCCCTCATAGTTACGGAGCATCAATTGACTGTCGATTTGTCGCATGAATTCGAGCGCAACACCAACAGCAATGAGAACCGTTGTTCCGGCAAATGGGAATGATTGGACGTCGCCAACCCAAAGAATGATGTACGGCAAAATTGCAATGAAGCCAACAAACACTGCGCCAGGAAGTGTGATTCGGTTGACTGCTTTAGCCAAGTAACGCTCTGTTTGTGGTCCGGGACGAATGCCAGGAATGAATCCACCTTGCTTACGCAATTGATCTGCTTGACGAATGGGATCAAAAGCAATTGAGTTATAGAAATATGCGAACGCAATGATGAGCAAGAAGAAGCCAACGATGTACACAAGGTTTTGACTGTTCACCAAGTAGTCGTTAACAAACGTTGCAATAGAACCGCGCCAACCTTCGGTGCTACCCAACATGTTGGACAACAACACAGGCAACAACAGAACTGACGATGCGAAAATGATGGGAACAATTCCGGCCTGGTTGACCTTCAACGGAATGTATGTGCTTTGTCCACCAGTCATACGGCGACCAACCATGCGCTTGGCGAATTGCACGGGGATACGGCGTTGGCCGAGTTCCACACGAACAACTGCAGCAAGAATTCCCAGCGACACAAGGACGAGAACTGCGAACACTACAAACTTCTTGCTCTGCAAGATGGAGTAATAGCTATAGGGCAAACCAGAAACAACCGACGCAAAAATAAGTACGGACATTCCGTTTGAGATGCCTCGCTGGCTAATGAGTTCACCAATCCACATCAACAATGCAGTTCCCGCCACCAACGACGGGATAACAAGCAATGCACGTGGCATAAATGGATCGAGCAACACAACGTCTGGTGCTTGTGCAGCTGCACCAATAAATGCAGAACCATTTCCTTGACCAAAGATGAAGGTCAAGCCAGAACCTTGCAACAACGCAATACCAATTGCAACGTAACGAGTCCACTGCGTGATCTTGCGCTGACCAACAGCACCCATCTCTTGCCACTCTTGCAATTTTGGAATGACCACATTCAAGACCTGCATGATGATGCTGGACGTGATGTACGGCATGATGCCAAGAGCAAAAATGGAGAACGAACCAAACGCACCACCAGAGAACAAGTTCAAGAAGCCAAGCGCACCTTGTGAGTTTGCAGCTTCGCGAAGTTGAGCAACGGCGTTGGAGTCCACACCTGGAACGCGAATTGCGGAACCGAAGCGATAGACGAGGATCATCAGCACGGTGAACAGAAGCTTCTTACGAAGATCTTCCACCTTGAAGATGTTCTTCACGTTTGAGAACACGCGTTACTCCTTGTTGACGTCGGGCGAAAAGTCGCGACGCTATTAGCGGTTGGTGAACTGGTTGCCGTTCGCTGCTGGGCGAACCTTGAATGGCAACGGCAAGATTGTCACAGATCCGCCGGCGGCAACGATTGCCTTTTCAGCAGACTTTGACACTGCGTGTGCAGACACCTTGACGGCAATGGAGATTTCTCCACGACCAAGGACCTTCACGTAGGTTCCCTTGTGAGCTACACCTTTATCAACGAGGATTTCTGGTGTGACTTCACTGAGACCAAGATCGTTCAACGAATCGAGGTTGACGGCGTAGTACTCCACGCGGAAGGGGTTGTTGAATCCCTTCAACTTTGGAACACGTTGCTTCAATGGCATCTGACCACCTTCGAAACCACGTGCAACCTTGCCGCGACCGCGTGCGTGCTGACCCTTGGTACCACGGCCTGCGGTCTTACCGCCCTTACCGCCTGTACCGCGACCAACGCGCTTTTGACGCTTGACGCTTCCTGGTGCTGGTGCGAGTTCATCGACGCGCATGATCAGTTCTCCTGTACTTCGATGAGGTGAGGAACGCGTGCGAGCATTCCACGAATTTCTGGACGATCGGGAACAGTGTTGGTGTCGCCAATCTTGCTGAGGCCAAGTGCGCGAAGTGTTCCGCGTGTCTTTGGCTTTGCGCCAATCTTTGAGCGCTTCAGAGTAACGGTGATGGTCTTTTCAGCCATGATTAGTGAGCCTCTCCTGCTGCAGCCGCTTTCTTGCGATCTGTGTAGGCCTTCAACATTCCCTTAGGTGCAAACGACTCGGCTGGAATGCCACGACGCTTTGCAACTTCATCTGGACGCTGCAATTGACGAAGTCCTTCAATGGTTGCGCGTGCAACGTTGATTGCGTTTGCTGAACCAAGTGACTTTGCGAGTACGTCGTGAATGCCTGCTTCTTCAAGAATGATTCGAGCAGCACCACCGGCGATAACTCCGGTACCAGGAGCAGCGGGCTTCAACAGCACGCGACCTGCACCAGAGATTCCGAGGATTGGGTGAGTGATGGTGGAACCAGCAAGTGCAACATCGAACAAGTTGCGCTTTGCTTCTTCAGTTCCCTTTTGGATTGCCAAAGGAACTTCCTTTGCCTTTCCGTAACCAAGACCTACGCGGCCATTGCCATCTCCAACAACGACAAGTGCGGTGAATGAGAAACGACGTCCACCCTTCACAACCTTTGCAACGCGGTTGATGTGGATGACGCGTGATTCACGCAATGCACCTGGTTCAGGTGTTGTGTTTGTGACTACGTTGCTCATCAGAACTCCAGTCCTGCTTCACGAGCAGCTTCTGCTGCTGCGGCAACGCGACCGTGGTATGCGAAGCCGCCACGGTCGAACACGACCGCTTTGACACCCGCAGCCTGAGCGCGTTGTGCGATTAATTGTCCAACTTTTGTTGCGGCAGCAACTGTTGCGCCGCTGTCGCTGCGCAAACCTGTTTCTACTGACGAAGCAGCAGCAACGGTGTGACCGAGATCGTCGTTGATGAGCTGCATGTTGAAATGCTTGTTGGTGCGATGCACTGCAAGACGTGGACGTTCTGCTGTGCCATGAATCTTCTTGCGCACACGACGGTGGCGACGAAGACGCGATTCGCGACGAATTTTTGCAATGTTTGCCATGGTGAACCTCTGCTACCGAATCACTTCTTGCCGGTCTTGCCGGCCTTACGGAGTACGCGCTCACCGAGGTAGCGCACACCCTTGCCCTTGTATGGCTCGGGCTTACGAATGGAGCGAATGTCTGCTGCAACTTGGCCGACAAGTTCCTTGTCGATTCCCTTCACAATCACGCGTGTCTGCGCTGGGATTTCAAAAGAAATTCCCTCTGGTGCAGGAACGATGACTGGGTGTGAGAAACCAAGTGCAAGACGAAGATTTGCACCTTGTGCTTCAGCACGGTAACCAACACCAATGATCTCGAGTTCTTTGGTGAACCCGTCGGTGACACCGATGATCATGTTGTTGATGAGTGTGCGTGAAAGACCGTGCAATGAACGATTCTGACGATCGTCGTTTGGACGCTCGACAAGAATGGTGTTCTCTTCTTGACGAACAATGATGTCGCCAGGAATGTTGCGGGACAGTGTTCCCTTTGGACCCTTGACGGCAACGTTGCGACCATTAATGGTGACATCGACTCCGGAAGGAACTGTGATGGGGGCTTTACCGATACGTGACATGTCGTTTTCTACTTTCGTCCCGAGATCACCAAACGAAGCACAGGACTTCGCCGCCGACCTTGCGCTTGCGCGCTTCACGGTCGGTCATAAGACCTTGGCTGGTGGACAGAACTGCAACACCGAGACCACCGAGTACACGGGGAACTTCTTTGGAGTTGCGATACACACGAAGACCTGGTGTTGACACACGTGTCAAACCGCTGATGGTGCGGTGACGGTCGTTTGAGTACTTCATGTTGACGGTGAGCACATTGCCTGGACCCTTCGTAGCTGGTGCTACGGAGAAGTCGGCGATGTAGCCCTCTTTCTTCAAGATTTCTGCCAAAGCAACTTTTTGCTTTGACGATGGCATGGCCACGGTTTCCTTCAACGCAGTGTTTGCGTTGCGGAGACGTGTGAGCATGTCTGCGATGGGATCAGTCATCATGATTGTTACCTCACCAGCTCGCCTTGGTCACGCCAGGAATTTCTCCTGCATGAGCCATCTCTCGGAGACATACGCGGCACAAACCAAACTTGCGGTACACCGAACGAGCGCGTCCGCACTTGCGGCAGCGCGTGTATGCACGCACTTTGAACTTTGGCTTTGCGTTTGCCTTATTAATGAGCGACTTCTTTGCCATTGTCGTCTACCTACTTCTTCTTGCCGCCGCGAACGGGGCCACGTGACTTGGGCTTCTTGCGTGCTGGTGGGCCACCGGCCTCATTGCCACGCTTGAAGGGGAAACCGAATGCGTCGAGAAGAGCCTTGCCCGCCTCGTCGCTAACCGCCGTTGTGACGATTGTGATGTCCATGCCTTGTGGGGCATCGATCTTGTCGTAATCAATTTCGGGGAACACTGTTTGTTCAGTGAGACCGAATGTGTAGTTACCGCGACCGTCCCATGAATGTGCTGGGAGACCACGGAAGTCACGAATACGAGGAATTGCAATTGCAAGCAAGCGGTCGAAGAATTCCCACATGCGATCGCCACGCAATGTGACCTTGCAACCAATTGCTTGGTTTTCGCGAAGCTTGAAACCTGCGATGGAATCGCGTGACTTGGTAACGATTGGCTTCTGACCAGCAATAGCGGTGAGATCTGCAACTGCGCTATCCAACAAAGATGGCTGCTGTGTTGCACGACCGACACCCATGTTGATGACAATCTTTTCCAACTTAGGAACTTGCATCACGTTTTCGAGACCGAGCTGTGCAAGCAGAGCCTGCTTTACTTCAGCGTCGTAGCGTGCCTTCAGGCGAGGAGTGGTGGCGGTAGTCATCAGACTTCCTTTCCTGTCTTCTTCGCGACGCGCACCTTGGTGCCGTCTGCGTTGACCTTGTAACCAATTCGCGTTGGCTTGCCATCTACCACGAGCATCACGTTGGATGCATCGATTGGCATTGGGATCTCAACAATTTCAGCTTTCTGATTTTGTTGAGTTGCCTTGCGGTGACGCTTTGCAATGTTTGCGCCTTCGATAACCACCTTGTTCTCTTTTGGAAGAGCCTTGATGATGACGCCGCGCTTACCTGCATCTTTGCCAGCAATGATCTGGACTTCGTCTTTCACTTTGAATTTCATGGCTTAGAGCACCTCCGGTGCAAGCGAAACAATTCGCATGAACTTCTTGTCACGCAATTCGCGGCCAACTGGTCCGAAGATACGTGTGCCACGTGGCGTGAGATCGTCTTTGATGAGTACTGCTGCGTTCTCGTCGAAGCGGATGTAGCTGCCGTCTGGACGACGCTTTTCCTTCTTCACACGAACAACTACGCAACGAACAACTTCACCCTTCTTTACACCTGCACCAGGAATTGCATCCTTAACTGTGCCAATGAAGACGTCACCGATGGATGCGTAACGACGACGCGTACCACCGAGAACTTTGATGACGAGGACTTCTTTTGCGCCGCTGTTGTCGGCAACACGAAGACGCGATTCTTGCTGGATCACTTTGCACGCTCCAGGATTTCAACGATGCGCCAGCGCTTCAGCTTTGACATCGGACGGACTTCCATGACACGCACGCGGTCGCCGACATTGACGTCGTTTGCCTCGTCGTGTGCATAGAGCTTCTTTGTACGAAGAACGAACTTGTCGTACTTCGCATGGCGAACGCGCTCGACAACTGCGATGACAGCTGTTTGGTTCATCTTGTTCGAGACAACAAGACCTTCACGGATCTTGCGTGCGTTGCGCTCGGTGTTTGTTACTTCTGCCATGTGACTACTCACTTCCCGGCTGCCTCAGCCGCTGCGATTTCGCGCTGACGGATGAGGGTGTTGATGCGGGCGATTTGGCGACGCACTTTGCGCAGCTCGTCATGCTTGTCGAGCTGGCCAGTTGCATTGCGGAATCGCAGGTTGAGGG
>CAZRHK010000025.1:0-12124 GCA_964599815.1 uncultured Bifidobacterium sp.
TGTCTGTCACCGGAGCAGTTCCAACGTTTGATTTATTGAATCTCCCGCGACCAAAGTCTTCGGCACCATGGGCTTACATAAAAATTGCAGAAGGCTGCGATCGTAATTGTGGCTTCTGTGCCATTCCATCTTTCCGCGGACCACAGCGCAGTCGCGACGTGGCATCCATTCTCAATGAAGTGGAACAAGTAGATGTGCGAGAAGTTGTTCTTGTGGCACAAGACTTGGCTAGCTACGGAAAAGATCGCCCCGACGAATTAGGTGCGGGTTCCATTGTGCAGTTGGTGCGCGATGTGTCGTCAATGGTGGATTGGGTGCGCTTGTTGTATCTCTACCCAAGCGATCTGTCGGATCAACTTATTGACGCCATTTTGGACACAGGGGTGCCGTACTTCGACTTGTCACTGCAACACGTGAGCAAAGAGCATTTGCGCCGCATGCGTCGCTGGGGAGACAAAGATCGATTCTTAGAGCGCATTGAACGAATTCGTTCCATTGCGCCAGACGCAACATTCCGAAGCAACTTCATTGTGGGTTACCCAGGAGAGACTGAAGAAGATCACGATCAGTTGTTGGACTTTGTTCGCGAAGCACAGCTTGATTGGTGTGGATTCTTTACATTCAGCCCAGAAGAGGGAACTCATGCATTGAGTCTTCCGAATCATGTTGAAGAATCTCTGATGAACGAACGCATTGCAGAGCTGCGTGAGATGCAAGATGCCATCACTGCAGAGCGGCGCGATGCGCTTCTTGGTGAAACCATCACTGTGTTGGTAGACGAACCAGGCATTGCGCGGTCATCTCGTGAAGCACCCGAGATTGACGGTGTGGTGCAAGTGCCAGAGTCTTTAGAAGTTGGACGTTTCCATTCAGTGGTTGTCGAGCAAGTGTTTGGCCCCGACCTCATTGCCGTACCAGCGGAGAACAACAATGGCCGTTGACGAAACCGCCATCGTCACATGGGCCAACATGGTCACCGTTGGTCGTGTGTTGGCCTCGCCATTTCTGTTTGCCATGATTCCAGACGAGCGCGTGGGTTCATGGGCTGCACTAATTGTGTGGGTTGTGTTGTGTGGAAGTGACGGCTTCGATGGCTATCTGGCGCGTAAGCACGGCATCACACGAAGCGGCGCGTTCTTAGACCCACTTGCAGACAAGATCCTGGTTCTTGGTGCAATGTTCACGTTGGTGAGTCGGGGAGTGTTCTGGCTGCTGCCGGTGGTCATCATCGCCGCGCGGGAAATTATCGTGAGTTTGTATCGCGTGTTTGTTGGATCTAAAGGTGTGTCTATGCCGGCCAGCAAGTTGGCAAAAGTAAAGACATTCAGCCAACAGTTGGCTGTGGGCTTCGCTTTGGCTCCCATCACCATCAACGATGCAACGTGGACGTTTGTTGTGTGTATGTGGATTGCTGTTGCGCTTACGCTTCTCAGTGCAGCGCAGTACGCGTGGCGGGCTACGGTTTCGTCTCGATGACCAGTACGTATTCAGAGAGCGATATCGCTGAGATTCAGCGCCGCACTCTGCGCACGTTGACCCTTGGGCAGATCGTTGGTTCGGCGGCGTTGGCTGCCTCGGTCACGGTTGGCGCATTCGTAATTCAAGAAATCTTGGGAAGCAAAACGCCGTGGGGTGGGTTAGCAACGGCTACCACCACAACCGGTACGGCAGTCATGTCACAAGTGTTGTCGCGTTACATGATTCGCAAAGGTCGCCGACCAGGTCTACGTAACGGTTATGCGCTGGGAACAATCGGTGCACTTCTTGCAGCGGTTGGTGCAGAGCAGTTCAATCTCTTTCTCTTTCTTGTTGGTTTGTTCTTGTTTGGTAACGGACAAGCGGCGAATCTTTTGGCGCGCTATACGGCAACCGATCTTGCGTTACCTGAAGAACGTGGCCGTGCAATGTCGCGCATTGTGTTCGCATCAACTTTTGGTGCAGTATTTGCGCCGTTGCTCATTGGGCCAGCAGAAGCTGCGGGCCAGGAATGGTTTGGTTTGCACAAATACACGGGACCCTGGCTGTTGTCGGCGTGTGTTTTGTTTCTGGCCTTCTGCAATATTTCTCTTCAGCTTCGGCCCGACCCATTAGTGGTGGCTGGCGGAATTCGCGCACGTTCCGACGCAAAGTTGCCCAGCATTACAGAGGCTGTAACGGTGATTGTGTCCACCATGCGTGGTCGGCTTGCGTTGTCCAGCATGGTGATTTCTCAAGTAGCAATGGTGGCGGTCATGACCATGACGCCGGTGCACATGAAACTGCACGGTCACGAGAGCGTGAGCCAATACGTTGTGTCACTTCACATTGCGGGCATGTATGCATTCAGTCCATTCGTTGGAAAGTTTGCCGATCGAAAAGGCACAGTGCCAGCGGTGATTCTTGGTGCTGCCTTGCTGGTGTCCTCTGGCGCGCTCTCTGCACTCAGTGGAGAGTCGTGGCCCATCTTGTTCCCATCGTTGTGGCTTTTGGGAATTGGTTGGAACTTTGGGCTCATTGGTGGATCTTCAATGTTGATCGAGTCCGTTCCGGTTGAGAAGCGAGTCACGGTGCATGGGGCAGCGGATCTGATGATGAGTTTCTGTGGAGGAATGGCTGGGTTGTCGTCTGGTTTCATTCGCCGAGCAGTTGGTTACCACTTGCTATCAGTCTTTGCTTTAGTTCTGTGTGGTGTCTTGTTGGCATTTGCCATGTTTGTACGCACGTCTGAACGAACCTCGGAAACGGCAGCCGCATGAAGTGCAACGTCGTTGCCGTAGGAACTGAGTTGTTGCTTGGGCAAATTGTGGACACCAATTCGTCTTACATCGGTGAACAACTTGCTGCAGTTGGAATTGGTTCGCATTTGCAATTGAAGGTGGGTGACAATCTTGAACGCGTTATTGAGGCGTTTCAGATTGCATTGAAAGACGCAGACGCAATCATTGTGTGTGGCGGTTTAGGTCCAACGCACGACGACCTCACTCGCGAAGCAATTGCCGCGGTGATGGGAGTGGAACTGCAACATAACGACGACGTGGCGGCAGTCATTGAAGAAATGTTTGCCAGGCGTCAACGCAAAATGGCGGCAAATAATCTTCGTCAAGCATTAGTGCCTCGTGGTGCAACAGTGATTCCACAAACTCGTGGAACAGCACCCGGTCTCATTTGCCCAGTGGGCCGCAAGGTCATTTATGCAGTTCCAGGCGTGCCACACGAAATGCATGACATGTTGTCTCGTGCAGTTCTGCCAGATCTGTTGCAACGAAGTGGCGAACAATCAGTGATTGTGAGTCGAGTGTTGCGAACATGGGGAGAGGCCGAGTCTGCACTCAACGAACGTCTCGATCCAGTCATTGCAGAACTTGAAGAACTTGGCAATCCCACTCTTGCGTTCTTGGCGAGTGGCTGGGAAGGAATAAAGGTGCGGCTCACTGCGAAGGCTTCAGACGCACGCGCGGCAGAACAGTTGTTGGCAACATGGGAATCGAACGTGCGTCGCCTTGTGGACGATGTTGTGTTTGGCGTAGACACAGACACCATGGAATCTGTTGTGTTGCAGTTGTTGCGCGAACGCGGTTCCACATTGGCAGTTGCCGAATCGGTCACGGGTGGATTAATTGGTGGCCGCATCACCAATGTTCCTGGTTCATCATCTGTCTTTCGTGGCGGAGTTGTTAGTTATGCCAGTGATGTGAAGTTCGATGTTTTGGGTGTGACGCCAGGACCTGTTGTTTCAGAGAGTGCTGCGGTTGAAATGGCTCGCGGAGTCCGACGAGTGTTGAACAGTTCCGTGTCTCTCGCAGTAACGGGTGTGGCGGGGCCAGATGAACAAGATGGCAAACCGGCTGGCACGCTTTGTATTGGGGTGGTGTTAGAAGACGGCTCAGAGCATTCCACCAGCAGTGTGTTGCCAGGCCAGCGTGATCAGATGCGTCAATTCAGCGTGATTACGGCACTCTCGTTTCTTCGCTCACTCCTGCTGAAAACTCCTCGGTAGAGTGGAGTTATTGCCTCCGTAGCTCAGTTGGATAGAGCATCGGACTTCTAATCCGCAGGTCGCAGGTTCGATTCCTGCCGGGGGCGCCAGGCTGTAAATCGTGGGAATGACCCTCCCAACCCTTACAATTGCAGGGTGGATTTTAAGAAAGATGACATTGTCATCTACCCCCAGCATGGTGCCTGCAAAGTAAAGGGCACAAAGAAGCAAGACTTCTTTGGTACGGGGAAGAAAGAGGAATACCTCATCCTCGAGACCATCATCAACGAAATGACCTTGCGTGTTCCGTTGGCCAAACTCGACGAGGTCGGCGTTCGACCACCCGTGTCGCCAGACGAACTTGAAGACCTTGTTGCCGTGTTGTCAAAGGCAGACCCACGCGTGCCGTCTAACTGGTCACGTCGATTCAAGAACCACCAAGAGAAGTTGAAGAGTGGCGACGTGTATCAGGTGGCAGAAGTGGTTCGTAACCTCGCAGCGCGTAACCGCGATGCGTCGTTGTCGGCCGCAGAGCGCACCATGTACGAGCGCGCTCGCACCAACCTCATCTCTGAAATTCAGCCTGCACGTAAGTGCACCAAAGAAGAGGCTGAAGAGTTCTTGAATCAGGCACTTGAAAAGGGCGTCTTGAAGCCTGCCAAGGTTGCCAAGAAGAAAGTGGAAGCCGAGAAGAAGGTCGTTGAGTCAGACGACGACGCCGACCTCGACGACGATCTGTAGTCCCATGGCCCGCGTTGGCTTTTGTGGTTTAGGTGTCATGGGCTATCCCATGGCCGGTCATCTTGTAGCGGCAGGGCATTCTGTCTCCGTCTACAACCGCACTGGTGCAAGGGCGTTGGAGTGGGTTGCTGCGCACGGTCATCAAGCTCTTCCAACACCTGCCGAAGTTGCGGCCGAGAGTGATGTGGTGTTTCTGTGCGTCGGTAACGACGACGATGTTCGTCAGGTGATGCTGGGTGAAAATGGAATTCTCGATGGCGCACACGAGGGCCTCATTGTTGTTGACCACACCACCACCTCTGCGATCTTGGCTCGCGACATGTACGAAAGTTGTGCCGCGTACGGAGTGGTGTTTATCGATGCTCCTGTATCTGGTGGACAAGCTGGTGCAGAAAACGGAACTCTCACCGTGATGTGTGGTTCTGTGAGTCCTGCAGAGTTCGACGCAGTGTCTGGAATTATCGCTGCCTATTCGCGTTCATGTGTTCGCCTTGGTGGTATTGGTTCTGGTCAACTCACAAAAATGGTGAATCAAATTTGTATTGCAGGTTTGGTGCAAGCGCTGTCTGAAGGCTTGGCATTTGCAGACAACGCCGGTCTCGATGCGCATGCAGTGCTTGATGTCATCTCCAAAGGTGCTGCACAAAGCTGGCAGATGGAGAACCGCGGTCACACAATGGTAGATGGCCAGTTTGATTTTGGTTTCGCTGTTGAGTGGATGGTGAAAGACCTTGCATACGTGGTGGAAGAAGCACAACGTAACGGTTCGCAAATTCCTGTGACTGAAACGGTTCTCGGGTTCTATAGGGAAGTAGCGCAGTCTGGTGGCGCCAGAAAAGACACCAGCAGTCTCATTACGCGCTTGCCGTAATTAACCTTCAAGCACCACCGAGGCAAACACGTCGAGAACTGTGCTGACCTGTTCATCTGTGATGACTAGTGGTGGGCAGAACGCGATGACGCCTGGAATTGCTCGTGCAATGACGCCACGCGAAATCATTTTGTCTCGTACTGCTGTTGCATCCATTCCATCGGGAAGTTTTCCTGCCCAAATTGCACCTGCGCCGCGGTAGCCAGTGAGAGTTCCATCGGCGGTGAGGGCTTTCAAACCGTTCTCAATGAGACCACCAACATGAACTGCTCGTTGCAGTAGGTTTTCGCGCTCCATGATTTCGAGATTCTTGATGGCGGCTGCACACACTGTTGCATGACCGGAGTATGTGTAACCCGTGCGCAAGAAAAACGATGGGTCTTGCGTGAGTGCGGAATTGATTGCTGTACCCGTGATGACGCCACCAAGTGGTTGATAGCCGCTGGTGACACCCTTTGCGAAGGTGATCATGTCTGGGGTAACGCCGTAGTACTGCGCGCCAAACCAAGTGCCCAATCGGCCGAAGCCAGTGATGACCTCATCGAAAATGAGATATGCACCGTTGTCGTCGCACAGTCGGCGAAGTTGGCCGAGATATTCAGACGATGATGGCCATACGCCACCTGCGCCCTGCACTGGTTCAGCAATGATTGCTGCAAGTCGACCTTTGTTTTCGTTTACTGCAAGCGCCATTGCTTCAATGTCGTCTGCATCAACTTGAATAACGCCTTCTAGTAATTGTCCGTAACCCACTTTGTTCAACGGAAGACCTTGTGCGCTGGTGCCGCCATAGTTAGTGCCGTGATATCCACGGTCACGGGTGATGATGACGCTTCGTTCTGGGTGGCCCGATTGAATTTGTGCGGTGCGGGCAAACTTCATTGCAGTGTCAATGGACTCTGATCCACTACCGCACAGGAACACGCGCGCATCTGCAATGGGGGACAGTGATGCAATCTTGTCTGCCACTGCTTCGGCAAGTGGATTAGTAAATGGATCGAATGTTGAGTAGGTCTCTAGGGTGCTCACCTGCGACGCGATGGCTTCTGCCATCTCTTGTCGTCCGTGGCCAATTTGGCAGTACCACAAGCTTCCGATGGCGTCGATGTACTGGTTTCCCTTGTCGTCCCACAGTTGTGCCATGTCTCCACGAACAATGTTGATGAACGAATCAGATGATGGTTTGGCAAATGAGTGAAGAAACCGACTTGGCATGACTCAACTGTACGCCACCACCTCTGGCGGTGTCACTTAGAGGCGTTCAATAATGGTGGCAGTGCCCATACCGCCGCCAGTGCACATGGTGATGAGGCCGGTGGTTTTGTCTTGACGCTCTAGTTCGTCAATCAATGTTCCAATCAACATTGCTCCCGTTGCGCCAATGGGGTGGCCAAGTGCCATTGCTCCGCCATTCACATTCACCTTGCTGGGATCAACACCGGTGTCTTTGAAGAACTTCAACACAACGGCCGCAAAAGCTTCGTTGACTTCAAACAGGTCGATGTCATTGAATGTCATGCCTGCTTTTTGAATTACGCGTTGTGCTGCTGGTCCGGGCGCGGTGAGCATAATGACGGGCTCAGTTCCGGCAACTGCTGTCATGATGATGCGGGCGCGTGGCTTCAGCCCGTGTGCCTTTGCGTATTCAGGTGATGTCACCAACACAGCGCCTGCACCGTCGACAACGCCAGATGAGTTTCCACCATGATGAACGTGATTGATTGCTGCAAGTTGTGGGTACGCCTTCAACGCAGTTTCGTCAATGGACAAACCATTTGGGTCCTTCTTGTATGCACCCATTTGTTCAAAACTGGGAGACAGTTTTGCAAGGTCGGCCATGGTGGTTCCGGCACGTGGGTGTTCATCGACTGCTAGTGCGAGTGATCCATCGTCGTGGAAGATGGGAATGAGGGAACGTTCAAAGCGGCCCTCGGAAATAGCAACAGCTGCGCGACGTTGGCTTTCAACAGCGAGTGCATCGCACTCTTCGCGGGAGAAACCTTCCAATGTTGCAATGAGGTCTGCAGAAATACCTTGCGGGACCATGTCGAATTGTTCACGAAGGTGTGCGTTGTTGGCGGTGAATCCATCAACATGCATGGGGGATGGGCGCGACATTGATTCAATGCCACCTGCCACCACCATGTCTTGCATGCCGGACAGCACGCCCATTGCTGCGAAGTTCACCGCTTGTTGACCAGAACCACAGAAGCGGTTCAATGTGACACCTGGGGCATCGAGTGACCAACCAGCATCGAGTGCGGCCATGCGGGCGATGTCCATCGAATGGTCGCCGCTTCCGGCGCCACATCCCATGACGACATCGTCAACATCGCCAGTGTCGAAACCGACGCGATCGCGAAGGCCGTTCAGAACCTGAGCCAAGATGCGTTGCGGATGGACGTTGTGCAGGGCACCTGTGTCTTTGCCCTTTCCGCGTGGTGAGCGAACGGCGTCAATAATCCATGCTTCGCGTTCCATGATGTTCCTCCAATTGCGTGTGGCTACTGCAGCCAACCTCCACGTGGACTAAACCTTATGGCACGGCATTTGGGCCGAAATCATTGGGGATGCATATGAGCCAGTTTGAGACCCTTGACGTATCGGTTTCCGGGGAAATTGGAGCGCTAGAACTCAATCGTCCAGCGCAACTGAACGCCTTATCTCGACAGACCTTGCAAGATCTGACTGCTGCCGCTCGCTGGTTTGATAGCCAACGGCAGGTGAAGGTTGTTGTGGTGTCTGGCCAGGGGCGTTCCTTTTGTGCAGGATTCGACCTCAATACTTTCTCCACGCCAGATCCGAACTATTCCACCCGTGACATCGCAGACATCGGACGGTTGATGGCCGAAGCAATCTTTGGAATGAATGCTCTGACAATCGCTGCGATTCAGGGGAACTGCATCGGTGGTGGGTTAGTACTGGCGAACAGTTGTGATTTGCGTCTTGCCGAAGAGGACTCGCGATTTGTGATTCCCGAAGTTGACCTTGGCATTCCTCTTACGTGGAGTGGCATCCCACGTCTAGTACGGGAGATTGGTCCCGCAGCAACAAAAGAACTGGTGCTGACGTGTCGTCCATTCGGCGCAGACGAAGCTAAATCGTTGGGATTCATCAACACCATTGTTCCGAAAGGCACAGTAATGACAGCAGCACAAGAATTGGCAGAACAACTTGCATCAAAGTCTGCGTATGTGTTGCGAACAACTAAGCAACAAGTCAATGCTGCATTAGAAGAGATGGTTCACAGTCGCGACTTTGCATCGGATGCCGACATTTTTGCTTTTGCAGTGCACGACCCCGAGAGTCGTGCGGTCGGCGAACGATATTTGCAATCAAAGAAGAAAGGGAACAAATGACAAAGGTATTTGTACACGGCAATCCAGAAAGCGCAGACATTTGGTCGCCGCTTGTGGAACTCTTACAAGAACGTCGTATTAACGATGTTGTGTTGTTATCGCCACCAGGCTTCGGGTCGCCAGTTCCTGCAGGTTTTACATGCACACGGCGTGAATATGTCCAGTGGTTAGCAAGCGAACTAAAGGCAATCGGTGGAGATATCGATCTGGTGGGCCATGACTGGGGAGCAGGCCATGTGTTTGGCGTGTTGGCCGAGTATCCGGGAATCGTGCGTACATGGGCAGCCGACTGCATGGGGCTGCTACATCGCGATTACGTGTGGCACGACGCGGCACAGGGTTGGCAGACACCAGAACTTGGTGAGCAAATGATGAAAGGTCTTGTTGACCTAGATGTTGATTCATTCATTGGTGCGTTCGGTGCATTGGGCATTAGCGAAAACGTTGCTCGAGCCATGAAGCCTCACATCAACGACGCAATGGCAGACAGTGTTGTTCGTCTATATCGAGATGCCGCACAACCCGTTATGCGGTTGTTGGGGGAGAAGTTCATCAGTGAAAAACCAAAGCGTGGATTAGTCATCATCGCTGAAAACGACCACTACGCCGGCCCTCACGAGACACATGAAGAATTAGCCACTGCAGTGGGCGCAAAAGTTGCCCGTCTCGAGGGTTGCGGTCACTGGTGGATGATTGAAAAACCACAAGAGGCGGCACGCATGCTGGCCTCACATTGGATTCGATAATCGCGGTTTCTAATTGCCTGAATATGCGCGAACAATTGGTTCAAGTTCTGCTGGAGTTGCGCCGTGCATGATGACCCCATCGCATCCAAGTGCGAATTGATTCTTTATTGCTGCAACACATTGTTGCGGTGAACCTTGCGCGGAAGGTGCAAGCCACTCTTGCGGAATAAGTGGCGCAACACGCTCGAGATCTTCACTAGTTCCTTTGGCGTCGAGTGCGCCCGGGAATGATCGAACAAACTCATCTTCTCTGAATCGTTTCAAGACTGCGGGATCCCAGTTGTTCGTCTTCACCATGAGGTCGCCGTATGCCTGAAGATAAGTAGCTAAACGGCCCACAGTTTTCTTCAAGCGCAATTCAGGAGCAATGTGATCACCGATTGTGGCAAAGCATGACCACACCTTCACATCGTCTGGATTTCGACCTGCTTGTTCTGCCGATTGCTTCACTGTGCGCACAGCGCGTTCCGTTGTCTCATCTGTAAAGAATGTGTGGAGAATGACGTTGTCATATGCGCGGCCTGCCATCTCCAACGTGTTCTTCCCAAACACTGTGATGCTGAGTGGAATATGAAGGTCAAACGCGGGGTCAAGACGCAACACCGGATAATTGCCCGTGAGGTCGGACCAATTCATCACCGTTTCGCCCTTCCAGAGTCGACGCATGAGATGTGCAAACTCTTCGAGTGATGCAGTGGTGGCCATGGGCATGCCATATGCCTTAAACATTGCTTCAATACCGCGGCCTACACCCAAACTGAATCGACCGTTGGACAGAAGATGCAAGGTGCTGGCCCATGACGCCGTCACGAGAGGATGTCGAGTGGTGTGATTGGTGGCGGCAGTAATGACGTTGAGGGAGTTGGTTGCAGCAACAGCTGCGCCAGTAAGTGCGCCAGCTTCTTTAATGTTGAAACGTTCAGAAATAAATGCAGTACCAAGGCCCAATTCTTCGGCCTGTGCCAATTCGGCAAACATGTCGCGCGGAGATTGTGGGGCACCGGCCAAGGTGTAGAAACCAAGTTCTGGGTGGGCAGGACTCTTCGTCATGGTGTGACAGTACATCGCACCTCGTCTACATGGCAGACTCGAGATGTTGCCGTTGGAGGAGTGGATATGAATCGCATCGAGATTGAGAAGAAACTCAACGAAGACCGCGCATGGTTGCTGGATACGTATTCTCGATTGACTGATGAGCAGTTGTTCAGCGACCTCACACCAAGTGAACACAATCCATCTAATTATTGGTCTGCTCTTGATCACCTGGCTCATCTCGCATTGATTGAGCACAACTTTGCCGCAATGATTCGCCGCCATTTTTCGGGCCATTCCAATCCCGTTGGCCTTGCAACCGATGATGCAGGTCAGCCACGTACACGAGATCAAATCATGGCGTCTGTCCACGCAATGACAGAAGAGTGGCAACTGCAGCACCACGGAAAGTCATTGCATGAAGTAGTGGCATTGGGTGCCCGTGCACGTGCAGATTCACTTCAACTTCTCAGCGAGTTAACAGATGAACAACTAGAAGAAGTGTTGCCAGGTGCGCCGTGGGCCGACGGAACTGTGGGCGGAGTCATTGCTGCAAATGCAGATCACGGACGAATGCATTGGAAGTGGGCAAAAGATGCTGGTGTTCTCGGACATAGCCATTAACTGAAGTAAGTGCCATGACAGATTCTTCACACGCATTCGCTGACACCATTGGTTTGTTGGAAGGAATGGCAACAACTCGTGCCATTCGCCGCTACCTTCCCGAACCCATTCCGGACAACGTATTGCGAGACATCATGTTTGCGGCAACACGTGCTCCAAGCGGATCGAACAGGCAACCGTTTCGATTCATGGTGTTCACGGATTCAGAAAGAGCACGTGATGTGAAGGCCCTCATTGCGCGTGGTGCGCAATCGCTGTGGAACGACAAGCGGAAAACCGATGGCTATGACGAAACAGTTGCTGTTGATGACTCGTCACCGAAGGCGCGAATGGCGCGAACAATGCAGAATTACGTTGACAACTTTGAAGAAGTCCCTGCATTGGTCCTTGCATTTTTGGTGAGGTATCGCGCGCCAACGCCAACTGAAGGAGCATCGGTGTATCCATCGTGCCAAAACATCTTGTTGGCAGCGCGTGCGTTGGGTTACGGAGGAGTGCTCACCGGCTTTCATGGGTTCGTTGAAAAAGAATTGCGCGAACTTCTGGGTATTCCCGACAACGTATTTATTGCGGCAACCATCACGCTGGGCAAGCCAGCTGGCAGTCACGGGCCAGTTCGTCGAGTGCCTATGAATGATGTTGTATTCGCAGACGAGTGGGGCGTTGGGGCTACATGGGCCGTGGACCCACCAGGTACTGCAACGCTGTCCCGCGGGGGATTCTCGTAGTAAACGTGTTCGGTGGCGTGGGAGTTGGCCCGTTGACCTATTCTCTACAGGCAGTCGCAAACACGTGG
>CAZRHK010000025.1:12134-17120 GCA_964599815.1 uncultured Bifidobacterium sp.
ACCTAATGTCGTGCTCGCAATCGCTACGACGTGGAGGACACAATGGCGCACGACATGACACTTCAGAACCTTTTCTCGGTGAAGGGAAAGGTTGCCCTCGTTACTGGTGGATCTCGCGGTATTGGCGAAATGATTGCGGCTGGTCTGTTGGCTAACGGAGCAAAGGTGTACATCTCGTCCCGCAAGGCTCAGCAGTGTGATGAAGCCGCAAAGCGTCTCATGGATAACTACGGCGGAGAATGCATCTCCATTCCTGCAAACGTGGCAGACATGGATGGCATTGATGCACTTGTTGCAGAGATTTCAAAGCGCGAAAAGCACGTAGACATCCTCGTTAACAACGCAGGCGTGTCATGGGGTGCACCGCTTGAAGAGTTCCCAGAAGTTGGTTGGGACAAAGTCATGGACACCAACGTCAAATCAATTTTCTTCTTGACTCAGCGAATGCTTCCGTTGATGACCTCTCGTGCCACGACAGAAGATCCATCGCGCATCGTCAACATTGGTTCCATTGATGGACTCAGTACACCAACTTTTGAGACATATTCGTATGGCCCATCGAAGGCGGCAGTGCACTCGTTGACAAAAGTGTTGGCCGCTCGTTTACGCAAGCGCAACATCATCGTTAATGCCATTGCGCCAGGACCGTTCCCCACATACATGTTGTCCACTGGTGTGGGCGGCGGCGGCGACGTCGAGGCAACCGACTGGTCAACTGTTGGTCAGATGAACCCCAGCAATCGAGTCGGCTCGCCGGAAGACATTGCCGGTCTTACCATTTTCTTGTGCGCACGCGCAGGTGCGTTCACCGTTGGTGAAGTCATCTCGTGTGATGGCGGAACACTTCTCGGCCGATAGGGCCACATTCGTTTACGAACGCTTTCTCTATCCGTTAGGGTCACCTACAGGGGGATAGCAATGTTGACACGATTGCGTTGGGCTGCGTACAGCTCCATTGGTGCTGGGCTTATTCATGGCATTGCTGTTGGCCTGCACGCAGAGCATGCATCGGCTGCGCGGGCCTTTCTTGTCTTGGCTGTTTTGCAAATTGGGTGGGGCATTGCTGCACTGTTCAGTTGTCATTGGCAAGTTCGCCTAGCTGGTCTTGGAATCAGCATCGCCGCTGTGGCGGGCTGGGTGCTCACACGTACATCGGGAATTGCATTCATCGACGGATTACAAATTGCCGAAGACCCACAGGCAGCGGATTCGCTGTGTGCGTTCTTGGCGGTGGTCGCTGTCGGTGCAATTTTGTGGGCAACGCAGCGAGGCAACGCACCGGTGCATCGCACAATGGCAATGAATGCGGCTTACACATGTGTTGCGATTGGGCTTGTTGGTGCGTGGTCCGCAACAGGTGTTGTTCATCTTCACGGAGAAGTTGAACTTGTCGACGGTGGTCTCACAATTGATGCCAACGGCGTCATCATTACTCCTGGTCAACAAGAAGTGGTAGCCGAGAGCAGTGATGCAACCACAACGACTATCGCTGGCTCAACTGCGGCAAACAAAGAGTCGTCTTCGTCGGCTAAGAAATCAACGACAACATCTTCAACGACGACAACCACAATCCATGGCCACGTACAAACATCAGATCAAGCAAAAGCGGCAGCATCTGGGTGGCCCCGTGCGTATGACCCGAATCAGCCAGTGAATCTCATCGGCATTCAAGGTTTCACCCCAGAGCAGGGTCAACGTGCTCTCACACTTCTTGAAAACACAAAACGAGATCTGCCGACATATGCAAATTATGCAACGGCCATATCGGCTGGTTACTTGTCTATTGGAGATGAATCCTCTGGTTACGAACACCTCATCAAATATTCGCTACTCAACGATGATCGCGTTCTCGACACCACGGCTCCGGAATCACTTGTTTACAAGGTCGTGGGCACGACAAAGACTTTGGTGTCGGCAATGTTTATCGCACGTCCGGGCACTGCAATTAATGACACCACGTTGGTGAACTACGGCGGTGGATTGCTGCAATGGCATGTTCACGACAACTTGTGTTGGCGAAATGTGAACGGTGTTCCTAAGGTCATCGGCGCATTAGATGCAAACGGAAACTGCCCACCGAATTCTTTCCTCCAAACCGGTGGCGCGCCAATGGTGCACGTGTGGATTGCAGCACATCCGTGTGGACCATTCGCAGCATTGGAAGGTGTTGGCGCAGGTGTTGCAAACGAGCCAGACAATGTTCGTGTTGATAAGTGCAATGCAGCCCATTAGTTGTTCGATGCAATTGGAAGGTAGTTCCAATTAGTCAACGCTGGTGACATATTGCACTAAGAAGACCGTCTTTGTAGAGCCCATAACCAAAGTGGTGACAACGACAATAGGGGAATGAGAAAAATACTTTCTTCCCCCAAAAAAGCATTAGTAGTGGCGGGCGCCGCTCTGGTGACTGTTCTGCCCCTTGCCACCGCATCCACGCAGGTGTCGGCTGCAGCCTCAACACGAATTTCTGTGAAGGCTCCTGCGCCGTACGAACGTTGGGCTGGAGTCGCAAATCAATGGACCCGAAATTTCTATATTTCTGGCCCTCGAACCACTGAAGTGACGGTGGGTGTGACAGTAGGTACGCCTGGCTCAAAAGACACGCTGTCAATTACGTTTACTAATCGTTTGACTCTTTCTTACGGTTTTTCTTCTTGGAAGAATGTGAAGAACATCGCATTCAGCGGTCAAATTGGTTATGTCAATTACGCGTTGGCATCAATGAAACTCAACGGAAGTTCGGCTGGTAAGAGCACGATGAAAGTTTTCGTTACAGCTTTTGAGCCGAATCTGTCCTTTATGCCAGCAAACGGCCACTTCTATGAGTTTGTTTCAAGCCGTGGAATTAAGTGGACAGATGCAAAGGTCGCGGCAGAGGCAATGACGTTCCGCGGAGTGAACGGCTACTTGGCGACAGTGACCGACGCGCCGGAAAATAACTTTGTGTCGCAAAGTATTCCGCGTGCATCAAATGTGTGGCTTGGCGGATCTGATGCTGGCCAGGAAGGTGTATGGAAGTGGGAAACTGGCCCAGAAAAGGGCAAAACCTTCATGACCATGACATGCGCAACCAAGACCGGTGACGATGCGTGTAACGGAGCAAACGTGTTGAAGACGCCTGGATCAGCAAGCGTTCAGTATTCAGATATCGCAACCGGTGACATTGCATCGAAGAAATACACCAATTGGGCCTTCCAAGAACCAAACAACTGGGGATCTACTGGTGAGCATTACGTAGCAACCAACTGGCAAGGCACTGTTGGCGAATGGAACGACCTTGCCGACAACACAGCGCAAATCAACGGCTATGTGGTTGAGTATTCGGGCAAGTTCGGAAAGCTAATGCCACAGGTCTACACCGCAAGTACCGTCATCACCAAGGTGCCAGTGCGTTACACCCCGCTCAATTTGCGGGTTGTTAAGCGCAACAGCAACTTGCGTGGCATCTACTGGAGTAACCACGAAGCGGTAAAGCCGGTTGCAACCAAAGTTGTTGCATTGCCATCTGGACGAGTTGTCTGCGCCAATGTCACGAAAGTGACTTTCTGTAGCGACAAAAAGGCATCGTCTCGAGATCGTCGTTATGTGGTCACTCACCGTTATGCGAATCGACCCACAGCGGTGACTTTCAACAAAGCTTTCTCGGCGTTCGTGACAATTCCGAAGTAAGCATTCAGCAACTACTACTACGAAGTGCCCCAGCCGAAAGGTTGGGGCACTTTCATTTTCCAAACACTGTCGTTTTGTAGCATCGTCTTGTGAACTTGTCTGACGAGGTTGAGGCAGTTATTGCTTGTGACAGAGTTGATCTGCACCATCTTTCCGCTCGTCGACTCGTTGAGTTGCACAAAGGAGCATCGCAAGAAGAAATCTTTCGAGATTGTTCGTATCGCAATCCTTACGGCGTACTGACGTCTGAACCATCGCCGGTGCGGTGGAGAGCCCCACAAGTGCAAAGTGATCCGACTACGAATAAATGGTTTATTCGGTGGGTGGTGTTGAGAGAGACGTCTGAAGTCATTGGCAGCTCCAGTTTTCATGGGCCACCCGACCAGCGCGGAATGCTGGAAATTGGTCTTGGAATTCACGATGCATTTCATCGCGAGGGGTTTGGATACGAGACACTCAAGGGAATGTGGTTGTGGGCTGCGCAACAGCCAGGCGTGCGAATCTTTCGATACACGGTGGACCCCAAGAATGTGGCGTCTGTGGGGCTCGTGCAACGTTTTGGGTTCGAACGTGTAGGGCAACAGATAGATGACGAAGATGGTCCCGAAGACATATACGAGATGTCTGTTGAGACGTTTCGTACACAGTTCATGTACGAATAAGGGTCAAATGGAGCGGGTGACGGGAATCGAACCCGCATAGCCAGCTTGGAAGGCTGGAACTCTAGCCATTGAGCTACACCCGCGTATGGTGAGCCTCCATTGTACAGGGAGGGCTTTTCAGCGCCTCCCTGTTGAGAATGGTTTAACCCTTCAGAGCCTTCAAAACGGCCGCTGGCAGGGCTGCCTCTTCTGCGTCGGTCAAGGCCTTCAGTGCTGCCTTGCGGAACGCGGAAGTGAGGCTCTTGGCTTCCTTCGAGCTCAGAACTGCAAGTTGCTCTGGGGTCACGGCATCGGCGATGCCTGGCTTGAGTGCCTTCAGCTGATTCAAGGTGAGAGCTGCGAATTGTGCAGGATCCATTTCAGCAACTTGAGCATCCTTCAAGCCAGCAATTGCTGACGTTGCCAACGATGCAATCTTTGCTGGATCAAGTTCTGCCAGAGCCGCAGGTGTCAACTTTGCAAGTTGTGTTCCTGACAGAGCTGCGAGTGCCTTCTTTGAGAATGAGTCAATTTGCTCTGGTGTAATTCCGGCCAGCGCGTTAGGTGCAAGCTTCTTGATGTGAGTGCTTGCAAGGCCAGCAAGAGCGGCGGGGTCGAGATTGCCTAACTGTGTGCCGGTCACTTTTGCAAGTGCAGCTGGGTCAATCTTCTTCAA
>CAZRHK010000026.1:0-3480 GCA_964599815.1 uncultured Bifidobacterium sp.
TTTAGCCCGCGCCTTATCTTCATCACGGCGACCGCCACCGAAAGCGGCATCGAACTTTTGCGTACGAATTGCATGGAGCAGTGCAACAGCTTGCTGACGATTACGGCTTCCTGTCGGACCTGGGTCTGGAATGTCACCGCGGTCAATCGCTTCTTGCACAGATGCCACAACGAGCTCAAGGCGATGGCGCTGGACAAATTCGTCTCGATAATCAATAACTTCAGGGAAGTTATGCCCCGTGTCGACATGCATCACCGGAAACGGCAAACGCGCGGGAGCAAATGCTTTCAACGCCAACGTCAATAATACTGCCGAGTCTTTACCACCTGAGAACAGCAGCACTGGGGCTTCACAACTAGCGACAACTTCGCGAATGATGGTGATGGCTTCTGACTCGAGACGATCAAGGTGCGATCGCGAGACGCAAGATTCAACATGGGGGGTTTGCAGAATGCTCATAGCTTCCTTTCAAATTCAGACGTGGAGTCCACACTCAGTTTTTTCTTGACCAGACCAGCGACCAGCACGCTTATCTTCTCCAGGTGCAACTGGACGCGTACATGGCCAGCAACCGATAGATGCATAGCCACGCGATTTCAGTGGATGTTCCGGCAACTCGTAGAGATGCTCATATGTCGCCATGTCATCGTCTGAAAATGCCGCAAGCGGATTCACTTTCAAGACATTGCGCACGGCGTCGTATCCAATAACGGGAGTATTTGCTCGTGTTGGTCCGTCCACTCGGCGAACACCTGTGATCCAACACGTTGCATCGGAGAGCAAACCTTCAAGTGGCTTCACTTTTCGGACATTGCAACACGCTTCCGCATCGCGCTGCCACAAATTGTCAGGCACAACAGAAAGCGATGGTTGCACCACGCGAAGATTGACGTTGTGCCGTTCTTTCACTTCGTTTGCCAACCAATGCGTTTCAGCAAAGACGTATTGAGTGTCAATCATGACAACTTCAATGCCGGGAACAGCACGCGTCACAACGTCAGCAAGGACAGCGTCTTCAAAACTGCATGTCACGACAATGGATGAGCCCGCTTTTGATGCCGCCCATTTCACGATGTCAATGGGATGCGCAGCATCAAGATTTGTCGCGGCAGCCGCAATCTCGTCGAGATGTTCTACAAGACCAGATTTCGACCAGATAGAAGACGTCATGGACGCCAAGATACCCTAAATCCGACAAATCCAGTCAGGTTTATCGGATTTTTCCAAATCCTTATGTCACAAGGGATTTAGGTCTCATCAGGGCTGTCTCACCCCTCACTTTGAGCCTCTACGAGAAGCGAACAAGCCCTTGGTCGATGACCTTGCGGTCGCCCACGTAGGTCTCAAACAATGCTTCGCCAGCACCGCTGTTCCAGATCTTGATGGTGAGCGCATCGCCTGGGAACACAGGAGATGCGAATCGACCTTCAATGTGCTTGAAGCGATCTGCATCCCCACCGCACACTGCATTCAACAATGCGCGACCTGTGAATCCGTACGTGCACAATCCGTGAAGAATTGGCTTTGGAAACACGCCGGCTTTCACTGCTGGGTGATTGGGGTCTGAGTGCAATGGGTTGCGGTCACCATTCAAGCGATACAGCAATGCCTGATCTGGAGATGTTTGGAATGTGAGCTCATGGTCTGGCGCAGACGCTGGTGGTTCATTAATTGCTCCGCTTGGACCACGCTCTCCACCGAATCCGCCAGCGTCACGAATGAACACAGAAGAACGCGTGGAGTACAACGGCTTACCGGCCGCGTCGGTGGCTTCTGCTTCGGTAACAATGACCGCTGCTTTCACCTTGTCGTACATGGCCACAACTTTGCTCTGCACTGTTGCCGTTCCTTCAACTGGGAGCGGCTGGTGCAGTGTGATGGCTTGCGATGCATGCACAAGATTTGCGAAATTGAATTCGCCAACGTTGCGCATGGGATTTGAGTTTGGACCACCCTGGCCTGAACCCAAGACCACCGGCATTGTTGGTAGTGCTTTCTGAGTTACTCCAGTGGAGTTCTCAGTGACGTATTCCAATTGATCAGAGCTGACATTCAAACTCACTGCGTACAACAGCGAATCTTTCGATGTCCATGAAATTTGGTACGGCTCTCCTACGGATCCGACGGCTGCTGGATTCAGTGCCATGGTGTTCCCCCTTTATGAGTTCTTTACTTACTTCTTGTTGAGTGTGTTTTGTGGATATGAACCATCGCGTCCGTCCATACCTGCGTTTGGACGTGCCTTAGCGAGCATGTCTGCAACAACTGGACCCAACTTGGTGGGATCATCAATTGGGGACACGCTTGGTCCGCGGTGCCAGCCTTCAGCAATTGCCAAGGTCTGACCACTTGCTTCAAATACGCGACCAGTCACATGACCTGCTTCGCTGCCTGCCAACCAAGTAACAATCGGAGCAATCCAACGTGGTGAACGCATCTCGCGCTCTTCGTCGGTTTCAGGCGCATTACCCAGACCTTCGGTCATACGTGTGAGAGCAACAGGTGCAACCGCGTTCACTGTGACACCGAAACGTGCAAGCTCGAGAGCAGCAATAACAGTGAACGATGCGATACCAGCCTTTGCTGCGCCGTAGTTGGTCTGACCAATGTTTCCGTAAATACCAGACACCGATGTGGTGTTGATGATGCGGCCATAAACCTCTTTGCCAGCCTTTGCTTGCTCGCGCCAGTATGCAGCAGCCCAACGTGCAGGACCGAATGTTCCCTTGAGGTGCACCTTGATGACTGCATCCCATTCTTCTTCAGTCATGTTGGTGAGCATGCGGTCGCGCAAGATACCTGCGTTGTTCACCACGATGTTGATGTCACCAAATGTTTCAACTGCAGTGTTGATGAGACGCTGTGCGCCTTCCCATGAAGAGATGTCATCGCCGTTTGCAACAGCTTCGCCACCCATGCCCTTGATTTCGTCAACAACTGATTGTGCTGGGCTGACGTCGCCACCACTTCCGTCTACGTTGCCACCAAGGTCGTTGACAACAACCTTTGCTCCTTGGCTTGCCAAGCTGATGGCGTGCTCACGCCCAATTCCACGACCTGCGCCAGTTACAACTGCAACACGACCTTCACACATTTTTGCCATGGCGGCTCCTTTGGTAAGTAAAGACACCCCGTGGTGCCCGTACCGATACTACGAACTCGTGTCACAGCGCACATAGCCCAACCCGCCAATAGCCTCACTTTCGTGCCAAGCAAGGTTCTCGTTATCGGAGCAGGTCCCGCAGGAACTGCATGTGCCGCCACGTTGCACCGCCATGGCCACGAGGTCATCGTGGTGGACAAGGCCACATTCCCTCGCGACAAATGCTGTGGCGACGGCCTCACCACGAATGCCCTTCGAGTGCTGGAAAGCATCGGATTCAACCCGTCGTCGGTGGCAGATTTCCAACCGTGCGACATTGTGGAAATTCGTTCGCCACGTGGAACCACTATCAATCTCAACCTGCCACAGCAGCAAGG
>CAZRHK010000026.1:3580-17058 GCA_964599815.1 uncultured Bifidobacterium sp.
GGTGAATGGCACGCGTTTCGCCAGTACGTCAGCAATGTGTCTGGACCCGCGGCACACACCTTGCATGTGTGGTTTGATGAAGACCTCTTGCCTGGCTACGCGTGGTCGTTCCCGCTTCCTGGGAATCGCGCGAATGTCGGGTTTGGAATTCTTCGCACAAGTGAGCGAAGTGTTCAATTCATGAACGACACGTGGCGTGATTTACTCAGTCGGCCACACATTGTTGAAGCACTCGGTCGTGGTTTCACTCCAGAAGGACGCCACACAGCGTGGCCCATTCCTGCGCGAATTGATTCGGCAGTTCGTTCATCTGGTCGCGTGTTGTTTGTTGGCGATGCCGTCTGCGCAACGGACACCTTGACAGGTGAAGGTATTGGACAAGCACTTGAGACGGGAATTGCAGCGGCAGAAGCAATTCACGCAGGAACAGATTCGGCATCCGTGCGACGCATTTATTCGAATGCTCTTGATAAAACTCTTTTGGCAGACCACCGAATGTCGGCTGTCCTTGGAAAGATGCTTGCATCACCCCGCGTTGCGCAATGGGTGTTGGCCCTGGTCAACTCCAATTCATGGACGCGACGAAACTTTGTTCGCTGGATGTTTGAAGACGAACCACGCGCTTTAGTGCTCACCCCTCGACGCTGGCATCGGCAGTTTTTGAAGCGCCCTGGTGCTTATAGGAAATAGGTAGAGCGATACGGTGGTGGCATGAAGACGCGCATCACCGAAATGTTCGACATTGAATTGCCCATCATGCTTGCCGGCATGGGCGGAGTCTCCTACAGCGACTTAGTGGCTGCAGTGTCCGAAGCTGGCGGTATTGGCACATTTGGTGCAGCACCCATGACCACAGAACTCTTGGTGTCCGAAATGGCACGCGTTCGCACGCTTACCAACAAACCATTTGGCGTGGACCTTCTCACCGCATCACCAGACTCCATTGAGCGCAATCTGAAAGCAATTATTGAAGGCGGCGCCAGCATTTATGTGGCAGGGCTTGGTGTGCCACGCGAAATTATTGACGAGCTTCACCGTCACAACATTCTCGTTGGATCAATGTGCGGAAAAGTTCGCCATGCCGTCGCCGCAGTTGCGAGTGGCTGCGATTTTGTTGTTGCGCAAGGAACTGAAGCTGGTGGACATACTGGAACAGTGGCCACCATGGCGCTTGTCCCACAAGTTGTTGATGCGGTTGATGGAAAAGTTCCGGTCGTTGCTGCAGGCGGAATCTTTGATGGCCGTGGATTAATTGCATCGCTTGCACTTGGTGCAGAAGCGGTGTGGATTGGCACGAAGTTCATTGCCACTCACGAAGCACACACCGGTACTGGATACAAAGAAAAGATGTTGGAGATGGCCGAAGACGACACCGTCATCAGCAAGGCATACACCGGAAAAACATGTCGTGTTGCGCGCACCGAATGGACACAGCATTTTGAAGAGCATCCAGAGGAACTTCAAGGCTTCCCTGGTCAAGCAATCGCCACCATCCAAGCAGGAATTCACCACCTTGGAGTTGGCCCAGATGTGGTTCTCGACACCAACAAAGCGTTTATGGCAATTGGTCAGGCCGTCGGAGCTATTGACGAAATTAAGCCTGCGCGCCAAGTTGTTGATGAAATCATGACGCAAGCGCGCGAAGTTCTCGAGCGACTCGACTCACTTCGTTAAACATCGTTACAACACGCATACATGGGACCTAGTCTCTAAGTCTCATGTTTTCTCTTCTTCGACGTAATCGAGACATCAGACTCGTCTTTGGCGCACAAGTGGTGTCGTTTCTTGGCGACTGGTTCACGTTCGTCGCAATGGCGGGACTCGTTGAGGACAAAACAAATTCACGATTCTTGGTCTCACTCGTCCTGGTGTCTATGACCATTCCGGGGCTCTTCATGTCCCCCATTGCAGGCTCTTTCGCAGATCGATTTGATCGCAAACGAATTCTGACAACAGTGTCGATTTTGCAAGCTTTGTCCGCTGGGCTGATGTTGTTCCATTCCGTCATGGGAATTTGGATTTTGTTCGTAGCTCAATGCTCTATTGCTGGACTTGCTGCGTTTGTCAGCCCCGCAACTGGTGCAGCGATTCCTAATCTCACAGACAACGAAGACGACTTACGAAAAGCAAATGCACTTTTTGGAAGTACATGGGGAATCATGCTGGCCATTGGCGCGGCACTCGGCGGTGTCTTTGCCAGCGTATTTGGCCGTAACGCTGCGTTCATCGCCGACGTTGTGTCGTTCCTTGTAGCAGCAGCTCTCTTCGCTGGAGTCAAAAGACCAATGCAAAATCATGCGGCGCCTGCTGGTGCGTCACGTCGCGCCAAGCCACTAGCCGACATGAAAGAAGCAATCCACGTTGCAAAGCAAGACAAAGTGATTTTGGCACTGCTGTGTTCAAAGATGACATTTGCAGTTGGTGCTGGAATTGTGAGCCAACTTGCGGTTCTGGCAAGCAACGTTTTCAACATGGGTGACTCTGGTCGAGGAATTCTTATTGGTGTCCGCGGAGTTGGCTCTGGACTTGGGCCAATTATCGGTGCGCGAATTGCAGGTCGAGACATGGCCAAGTTGCTTCGAGTCTGCGGTGTTGCTGGCCTTCTTTTCAGCGTGTGTTACTTCTGCGCTGCCGTTAGCCCTGCGCTGGGCTTCGCCGCGGTGTTTGTTGCATTAGCTCACCTCAGCGGAGGTGCTCAATGGACACTGTCCACACTGGGTTTGCAGATTCAGTCACCAGACCACGTGCGAGGGCGTGTCCTTGCGGGAGACATGGCGTTAGTCAATCTCATGATTGGCGTCACCAGCATTCTTGCTGGTATCACATCAGAAATCTTCGGAGTTCGCACCGCCATCATTGTGTTTGCAGCTGCAGCAGCATGTGCTTCAACTACGTACTTGATAGCAACAGCAAAAATTAGAGAGAGTCTGCGCACGCAGTAGCTGCGCGCACAAGACGTGAGCGACGAGGATCTTCGTCGTACACCGTCATCATTGTGTTCATCACGTACGAGAAACCCATGTTGCGTTGCGGATCAGCAAACGACACCGAACCACCCGCGCCGTTATGGCCAAAAGCTTCTGCACCAGAGAACAGCGACCTATCGCAATGAAGCATGAAGCCCATTCCAAACACAGTTTCAGAAATAAGCACTACGTCCATTTCTCCGGCTGGCGTGTTACTGGTTGTTGCGACGCGACGCACATCGTCGCCCAATAAACGCACACCCTCAACCTCGCCTACTGACGCGGCGTAAATGCGCGCAAGTGATCGAGCGTTACCAATTCCATTTGCTCCTGGAATTTCAGCTTGATGAACTTCAGGTTTGTTGAAGGCACCTGGACCAAATGCGCCATTCAATCCAAGTGCTTCTGCGCCCTTTGTGCCAGGGCCGCCACGCTCCATCATGATGCGTGCAATGTCGGGTGGGAATTTGGGAATTGGATGTGCGAGCAATCGTGCGACGCGAGGTTCCAATTCTTCAGGCAAACCAATATGGAAGTCGGCCCCAAGTGGAGAGACGATGTGGTCGCGCACGAAGGTGCCGAGACTTTTGCCCATCACCCTGCGCACCAATTCGCCAGCTAGCCAACCAAAGGTGATGGCGTGGTATCCGTGCGTTGAATCAACCTCAAAACGCGGAGCCGTATTGGCCAAACGCTGCGTAACGGTGTCCCAGTGCAATGCTTCTTCTAGTGCGATGGGGCCATCGACTGTGTACAGACCTGCACGGTGCGACAACAACTGCGCAACGGTGATGTCGCCCTTGCCGTGCGCCGCAAACTCGGGCCAATATGTTGCAACTTTCTCGGAGTATGAGAGCAAGCCTTGTTCAACACACATTGCAACAGCAAGCGATGTGATTCCCTTTGTCGTCGAGAAGACAACTTGTAACGCATCTTCACCATACGGCTCAGTGTGCTCTTTGTCTTTCCAACCACCAACAAGGTCAACCACACATTGACCATGGTGATACACCGCTACTTGTGCGCCGTGCTCTTCACCGTTGTTGAATCCTTCAATGAATGCATCCCGAACAGGTTCCCATCCGGCGACAACTCGATCAACTGTGAGCATTGTCAAACTCAGGCGTCGACAATGGCGCGAAGCTTTTCAATTTGGCCAACTGGGTCTGGGCCAACTGGGTTCACCGACAAAACGGTGACTCCTGCTTCCTTGTAGGCAGCAATTCGATCCTTAATGAACCCAGCACTTCCTACAAGGTTTGCGTTCATGATCCACTCGCCAGGAATGGCTGCTGCGGCTTCGTCTTTCTTGCCGTCGAGGTACAGATCCTGAATTTCTACCGCTTCTTTTTCAAAGCCATAGTCGCGACAGACGTCGTTATAGAAGTTCTTGCCGCGCGCACCCATACCACCGACATACAACGCCATGTTTGGTCGTGCCATGTCAAGAATCTTTGTCTGTGCATCGCCAGTCAATGAATCGTCAATAGCCAACATGCCGCCAGCGGAAATATCGAGTCGGGGACGGTTTGGGTCACGCTTTGCGAGACCAGCCTTCAATTGGTCGCCCCACACATTGTGATAGCGCTCTGGGTAGAACATGATGGGCAACCAACCGTCTGCCAATTCTGCAGTGGCTTCAACGCTCTTGTCCTTCAACGACGCCCACCAAATGGGGATGTCTTTGCGCACTGGATGGTTGATGATCTTCAATGGCTTACCAAGACCAGTTCCTTGACCAGCAGGAAGCGGAACTTGCACTGTCTTGCCGTCGTATTGCAGAGGCGCTTCGCGTGCCCATACATTGCGACACACTTCGATGTATTCCTTAATGCGTTGCATTGGCTTTTCGTATGGAACGCCGTGGAATCCTTCAATGACTTGCGGACCCGAAGCACCAAGACCAAGGATGAAGCGACCGTCGCTGACATAGTCACAGCCAGCTGCCGTCATTGCCATCAGCGCAGCTGTACGGGTGTACACATTGACAATGCCTGTTCCAATTTCAATGCGATTGGTCTTTGCAGCGATGTATCCCACCTGTGAAATTGCATCGAAGCTGTATGCCTCAGCAATCCACACCTGGTCAAGACCGGCCTTCTCTAACTCAACAACGCGATTGACCGATTCTTTGAACCCACCGGAGTAACCGAGCCCCATTGACAACTTCATGACATCCCCTTTGCTTGTCTGGTCTTGACCCTATTACCCGATTCCGCCGCAATGCGATTCCTGGTGCCAATTGCCAAGAACGGTGCGACACTGAAGGAGTGAGCCCACACCCTGAATCAAGCACTGTCGCCCTCAGAGACGGTGTGAACGTGCGAATCCTCACGTGGTCCACCGTGGCAAATTCACCCGGGGTTCCACTTCTTCTCATTCACGGCCTCGCATCAAATGCCCGACTGTGGGATGGGCCAGCACGCATCCTCACTCAAATGGGGCATGCCGTTGTTGCTGTGGACCTGCGTGGCCATGGCCTCAGCGACAAACCCGATTCTGGTTACGCAATGACAGACATCGCACAAGACATCGGTGATGTTCTTGCTGCCCTTCCTGGCTACACAAACGACTCACACAAGCCAATCCTCGTGGGTCAATCGTGGGGCGGAAACATAGTTGTTCAATGTGCGCATCAACTTGGGCAACAGCTTCGAGGCGTTGTAGCGGTCGACGGCGGAACCATTGAATTGGCACAAGCGTTTCCAGAATGGGATGAATGCGCACGAACACTCAGTCCCCCAGCACTTGCTGGCATGAAGTACGAACGACTGCGTTCATACATTCGAGCCGCTCACCCAGACTGGAGCGAAGAAGCCATTGACGGACAGATGCACAACATGGAACTTCTCCCCGACGGAACCATTCGCCCATGGCTCACACTTGAACGCCACCTCACCGTTCTGCATGGCCTATGGCAACACTCACCGTCATCGTTATGGGAACACATTGATATCCCAATTCTCTTTACGCCGGCAGCAAAGGGCAAAGACGCGCACTCTGAATCAAAGCGTCAACAGATTGCACATGCGGTGACAACACTTCGGCGCGGTCGTGCAGAATGGTTTGAACCAGCCGATCACGATCTGCACGCGCAATTTCCCGATCGTTTCGCTTCCGTTATTGACGACGCAATTAGCACAGGATTTTTCTCATGACACTTCCCCGCATTCTCACCATCATGGGTTCTGGTGAAACCGCACCCACCATGGTGTCCACCCATCGAAATCTCACATCAAAGCTTCCATCGCCAGCCAAAGCAGTTCTTCTAGACACGCCGTATGGATTTCAAGAGAACGCTCCAGAACTCGCACGACGCGCTGTTGAATATTTCAAAACATCGGTCAACGTAGATATCACTGTTGCTGGACTTGTCCGACTCACCGATACCCACCTTCCTGCAGACCCCGTGGCAATAGAACGCGGACTACGCGCCGTTGCGGATTCTCATTACGTTTTCGCCGGACCAGGTTCCCCTACTTATGCACTACGTCAATGGAACGGGTCTCCAATTGCGCGTTTGTTGACAGAAAAGATCGCAACAGGCGGCATTGTCACCTTTGCATCCGCTGCAGCACTCACTCTTGGTAAGGCAACAGTGCCGGTGTATGAGATTTACAAAGTGGGTCAAAACGTTGAACTACTGAATGGTCTCGACATTTTGTCGTCTATTGGGATGAACGTTGCAGTAATCCCCCACTACGACAATGCTGAAGGTGGCAATCACGACACCAGATTCTGTTATCTCGGCGAGACACGTCTTGAGTTGTTTGAAACCATGCTCGATGACGCCACGTGGGTTTTGGGAGTCGATGAACACACTGGTCTCGTCATAGATATTGATGCACAATCGGCAACGGTGGTGGGAAATGGAACCGTCACCATTCGTTTACGTGGCACGTCACACGTATTCCCGTCTGGATCAGCAATTCCACTTGCCACACTTCAGAATCCTTGGTCAGCACTCACCACAGGAAATACTGCAACTACTGACACTGCAATCTCAGCGACAGCCTCACACACAACCACACAAGACGAATCAACCGGAAATGAAGCAGGCAGCTTGGCTGATGAACTTCGTGTTCGACAGGAAGAATTCTCGCAAGCCATCGAGAACCGTGACGCAGATAGAGCAGTACGCGCCTGTCTTGCCCTAGAGCAAGCAATGCATGAATGGTCAGCCGATACCTTGCAAGGCGACATCATGGACCGCGCTCGAGAAGCTTTACGGTCAATGATTTCTCGATTAGGTGACGCCGCCGTGAGTGGCGTGAAGAACCCTCGCGACGTGGTTGGGCCATACGTAGAGGCAATGCTTCAGGTTCGAGCAACTGTTCGAGCCGAGAAGCGCTACGACTTGTCGGACATCTTGCGAGATGCATTCGTCAACATTGGTATTGAGGTTCGTGACACCGCAGATGGTGTTGAGTGGAATTTGCGAGCCGACAGCTAGCTATACGTGATGCAAGTGTGCGATTCGTGAACGCCCACGAAGCCCGGTGAATGCGTACACACCAATGAACAACACCGTTCCCACCAAGATGATGGTGGCGCTAGCAGATGTATCTAGGTGGTAGGACAAATACATTCCGGTTGCGGCCGAGAAAGCACCAACTGCTGGCGACACCCACAACATTCGTGCAAATGAATTTGTTGTCATGCGGGCCACCGATGCTGGAATCACCAAGAGTGCTGAAATAAGCAACGTTCCAATTACACGCATGGTGACCAGAATGGTGAGAGACAGCATTCCCATCAAAAGGGCTTCAATCAGTGCCACTCGAACGCCAGAAGTTTGCGCAACTTCAGGGTCAAATGTTGCGAACAAGAAATGTCGATACATCGCGAAAATGACAATCGCCGTTCCTACTGCCACAACAGAGACCGCAACGATGTCGGCGGTTTCTACGCCCAATACGGAACCGAACAACACCGCTTCAATGCTCTTCTTTGCTTGTCCATATCTGTTCAACAGTGCCAAACCAAGTGCAAACGATGCAGTGGTCACAACACCAATTGCCGCATCGGCTCCAATAAGTCGGCGCCGGGCAATGCGCCCAATGATGATTCCCGATGCGACGCCCCAAATTCCTGCACCAACGAAGTAGTTGATGCTCATCACAGCAGAGGCTGCTGCACCACCAAACACAGCATGCGACAAGCCATGTCCGATGTAGGACATTCCTCGCAGAACAACAAAAACTCCAAGAAGACCGCAGAGTGCTCCGGCAATGGTGGCAACCAGTAATCCGTTGTTGAAGAACTGATACTCAAATGGCTCAAAGAGACCTGCGGCGGCGATCACGACCGTCCTCCCAGTCTTCGAACAACATCGCTGTTGCCCTGCTCTAACACCACGGGCATGCCTCCGTGAATAAGAACATCCATTGGAGCGCCATAAGTTTTTTCCAACACGTCGGAGTTCAACACGTCAACTGGCGGGCCATCGGCAATGACATGAGTATTCATGCACACCACGCGAGGTAAGTGCGCCGCAAGTCCATTGAGATCGTGAGTTGTAAGAACTATCGACATTCCCTCGTCGTGCAGGTCGGCCAACAAGTGCAACACCTCGTGACGAGTACGAACATCGACTCCAGAAGTTGGTTCATCGAGAACAAGCAGTTCTGGTTGATGAAACAACGCTCTAGCCACAAAGACACGTTGTTGCTGGCCGCCTGACAGTTCGCGAATGTGGCGGTTTTCTAGGCCACCCAGACCCAAACGTTCAAGAACATGCAATGCCGACGAACGCTCGTCGGGAGTAATTCGCGGAAACAACTTTCCGGCGGTACGCGTCATTGCAACTACTTCAAGAACAGTGACCGGAAAATTCCAGTCCACGCTCTCAACCTGTGGCACGTACCCCATGCGTAGTCCGGGCTTTTTCGTGACATGGCCTTCTACTGGGGACACTGCACCCAAGATGGCCTTGAGAAGGGTGGTCTTTCCCGAACCCGACGGCCCAACAATGCCTACAAAATCTTGACGGAAGATGGTGACATGCGCATCGTGCACCGCCACAGTGGAGTCGTACGCACACGTGATGTGAGCGCATTCAACTAAGACCTCAGCGGTCACTGAGCGTAAATCGCTTTATCGGGAATACCGGATGCGGTGTTGAATTTCTCTAGTGCCGAGGCGTCTCCACCTAGCGCTTCCACCATGGTGACGTAGTTGAACTTCATCAGGTCGGCCCATGAGTGTTCTGAGTCGCCAGGCTTGCCCAGCAGGTCGTCATCACGCAACACGTCGATGTAACGAACGCCAGCTTCTTTACCAATCTGTTCAAGTACGGGCGATGGGAACACTTCGCTGCCGAAGACGGCCTTCACGCCTTCCTCTTTCACTTGCTTGATGAGATCAGCAATGTCTTTTGTTGATGGTTCTTCAAACGACTGCGGCTGAATAGCTCCGATGACTTGGTATTTGAAGTGAACTGCAAAGTACGCGTACGCATCGTGGTACGTGAGCAACTTGCGCGATGCTTCGGGAACTGTGGCCGATGCTTCAATCATTGCGGCGTCTAGTCCACTGATTATTTGGGACATCTTCACGTAGTTGTCGTCGTATTTGGCCATGTTGTCTGGGTCAATTGCCGCCAACACATCACGAATGACGGTGATCATGTTGAGGACCATTGGTGGGTTGGTCCAAATATGTGGATTCGGTTTTCCGCCCTCTTCGGGGAATGAAAAATCGAACAACCAGTTGTTTCGTGGAAGCACTGCAGTTCCGATTTCACACACAATTGCGTTGGGCGCAACGTTGGCAACCAAATCAATGGTGGGGTCCTCGAGACCAAGACCATTAACGAACACCACGTCTGCATCTTCCACTTGTGCAGCTGCACTTGGTGGCGGTTCATACGTATGAGAGTTGGTGCCCTCTGGAATGATCCCGTTGATTTGAATATTGCCATCACCAGCAATGCCTGCGACCAAGCTGGTGATTGGTGCCACCGTGGTGACGATGCGAACCTTGCGTCCGGTCACAGGCTTCGTGACAGTGCATGCCTGCAATGCAGCTTTGGATTCAGAGTCATCTACCGTTGGGTCAATTTGCTGACCATCTGGTGGATCTGTGACTACAACGGCGTTGTTATCGGACCCGCCCGAACAGGCACTAAGCAACAGCACAACAGCAACAAGCGAAGAGGCAATTTTCATTCGGCGCATACGTTCTCAGGCTAACGGGGCTGTGGCCCGATAATGAGTCGCTACCGGGGGCTGACCCCGAGAGTAAATGACTTCACCGCGCGGGCAAAGATGTTCGCTTCAACATCTGGTTCCGTAATGGGCGTCAACTTCGTGACTCGGCGCGACAACTCGGTGAACACAGTGGTGAGCACCAATCTCGCAAGATTTGCCCCAATGCATAGGTGTGTGCCGAAACCAAATGACAAGTGTGGGTTGGGATGGCGACGAATGGAGAAGTCAAACGGATTCTCAAACACCAACTCATCGCGATTCGCCGATGGGTACAACATGATGATGCGGTCGCCCGCAGACACCGGTTGATTACCGATGCGGTCGTCAGTCAGTGCCATTCGGAAGAAATTGTTGAGTGGTGTCACCCAACGCAACACTTCTTCTACAGCTGAGTCTGCAAGTTCAGGATGTGCGCCTAAGTCATCCCACTGATCTGGATGGTCGCAAAACGCACGAAGCCCATGACTAATTGCAGTACGAGTGGTCTCTGCACCACCTGCAATGAAGAGACCTACTTCATGAACAATTGATTCTGGTGGAAGTGGTTTGCCATCAATACGTGCATGCGTCCAGATGGACATGAAGTCGTGTCGTGGACATGCCGCCACTTCACCAATAATCGGCGTCATTGCAGAAATGAATTCGCGATTCGCTTCAATGAACTCTTCCATTACTTCTGGGTCTCGTTCACGCATGTCTGTGCGCATGAGTCGCTCACTCCACGACTTCAAGTGCGGCCACATGTCTTCAGGAAAACCAAGTAGTCGCGAGGTCAGTCGTGCTGGAAGTTGCCCGGCAATCATGTCAATGACATCGAACTAGCCCTTTTCAACAATGTCATCAACAAGCTCAGCGACGAGTTGTTGAATTTCACCTGCACGCTCTGCAACACCAGACCGTGTGAGTTGCGGCTGTACCAACATTCGCTGTTGACGATGGCGAGGATCATCTTGAGCGATCATGTTGCTCTCACCCGGCGACAGCACGGCGCGATACACGCCTGATGACGAAAACACCATGGAACGTCGTTCTACATCCATGACGTCTGCGTGGCGAGTAACAGCCCATAGACCATTCTTTTCGTCGCGGTAGACCGGCTCATTCGCACGCATCCACGACCAGACATCATGTGGATTGCGTTGATACAACGCAGGATCTAGAAGATCAATATCAAGACGATCTGATTGAAGAGACATCACTACCCTCCCCGCCGGGTTTGTGCCCACGATAAACCTTTTTCTTGGTTTGGTTCTGCAGGAAGCCCTAGAACGCGTTCACCGAGAATGTTCTTTTGAACCTCTGTTGTGCCGCCACCAATGGTGAGCGCCTGGGAAAACATGAATCCGCTGTACCAACTCTTCGACCGAATGTGTTTCCCAGCTATTGCATCGTCTGGACCAATAACAAGCGCATCGGCACCAATGATGTCTCTAGCCACCGACATCACTCGTTGACCGTGTTCATCAGCCATGATCTTGCGAATACTTGCTTCAGGGCCAGGCTGAGTTCCGCGCAAACGAGCGGTGAGGGTTCGCATACGAATGATCTCTAAGACTGTGTGCTCGATGTAAATCTGCGCTAGTCGCTGTCGAAGGATTGCCGAATGTCCACCAATCTTTTTTGCTTCGTCCACAACGTCAAGTGCCGTTGGACCATTACCCCACAACACTCCACCCGTTGACAACGACACGCGTTCATTTCCAAGCGTCACCTTGGCAAGACGCCAACCATCGTTGACATCACCAACAACATTGGCGTGTGGAATACGAACATCGGTAAAGAACACTTCGTTGAAACTGTCCGCACCAGCAATGTTTCTGATTGTTCGAATTTCAATGCCCGGCAAATCCATCGGACAAATGAAGTAAGTGATCCCCTTGTGTTTGGGCACATCGGGGTCTGTACGGGCAATCAAAATTCCAAACTTTGAGTAATGCGCGCCTGTGGTCCACACCTTTTGCCCGTTGACAACCCATTGATCACCGTCGCGCACTGCACGAGTAGAAAGTCCCGCAAGGTCACTTCCGGCGCCCGGCTCGCTGAATAGCTGACACCAGATTTCTTCAGCAGCAAGCGCTGGCAAGACATAACGATCTTTTTGTTCCTGCGTTCCGGCGTAGATGATGGTGGGCGCGGCCCAACCGATACCAATTTGATTAGACGGCCTCGAGATCCCAGCGCGAGCAAACTCGTCATCAATAATCAGCTGATGAATAGGGTCAGCACCTAAGCCATACGGAGCTGGCCAGTGAGGCGCCACGTATCCGCTCTCAGCTAATTCGCGTGCCGACGGTGTGGGATGCATTGAAATCCATTCGCGGACAGCCTGGCGACGCACATCATCTGCGCCTGGCAAGAGTTCGTCCATGTGGTCAGAGTATGCGCTCGGGACTACGGTGAACTACATGAGCAATTTGACATACGACGGAAAAGTGGCAGTAATTACCGGAGCAGGCGGTGGCCTTGGTCGCCAGCACGCACTCCTTCTCGCACAACGTGGTGCATTGGTTGTTGTGAACGACCTTGGTGGCACCGTTGACGGTTCAGGTGCAGACTCCAGTGCCGCACAAAAAGTGGTAGATGAAATTCGCGCAGCTGGCGGAGAAGCCGTTGCTAACCACGACAGCGTGTCAACACCAGAGGGTGGCGAAGGAATCATTCAGACAGCAATCGACGCATACGGCCGCGTCGACATCGTCATCAACAACGCTGGAATTCTCCGCGACAAGACATTCCACAACATGACTCCAGATCTTGTTGACCCAGTTTTCGATGTTCACTTAAAGGGCGCATTCAATGTCACTCGCCCCGCATGGATTCGCATGCGTGAGCAGGGATATGGCCGCATCATCTCCACATCATCTGCAGCAGGAATCTTCGGCAACTTTGGCCAAGCGAACTATGGCGCCGCCAAGATGGGACTTGTTGGCTTCACACGAGTTCTTGCTGCAGAAGGCGCGAAGTACAACATCAAGGCAAACTCCATTGCACCCCTTGCACTCACACGCATGACAGAAAACTTGATGGGCGCAATTGGCGACAAGCTTGACCCAGCACTCGTCACACCAATTGTTGCGTGGCTTGCTCACGAAGATTGCGACGTTTCTGGAGAGATTTACTCCGTTGGCGGCGGCCGTGTTGCTCGCGTCTTCATTGGTGAAACCCAAGGTTTCTATAAGCCAGACCTCACCCTTGAAGACGTGCGCGATAACTGGGCACAGATTCGTAATACAGACGGCTATCAGATTCCAGCAAACCTGCCTGAAGAAACTGCAATGTTCTTCAATGCAATGAAGTAAGT
>CAZRHK010000027.1:0-14680 GCA_964599815.1 uncultured Bifidobacterium sp.
TGTTCGGGTGTTGCAAGAGCAAGAATTTCAACTTTGTCAAACTCGTGTGCGCGCAACATTCCGCGTGTATCGCGCCCTGCAGACCCAGCTTCGCGGCGGTAACAACTGCTGTATGCCATAAAGCGGGCTGGTAGTTGAGCTTCATCCACAATCTCACCGGCATACAACGAGGTGAGTGGAACTTCCGCAGTAGGAATAGCCCATAAATCGTCACGTTCAATTGCATAAGCGTCGTCTGCAAATTTCGGCAACTGACCGGTGGCCGTCAACGTTGCAGTGGTAACAAGTGACGGCGGCCGAATCTCTTCGAACGCATCGGCATTCATGTCAAGCGCGTACTGACACAAAGCGCGCGACAACGTTGCACCCAAACCGCGTTGCATGGTGAACATTGCACCCGAAATCTTGGTGGCACGTTCGTTATCCAAAATGCCAAGCTCTACTGCGGTCTCCCAATGTGGGACACGCTGATGGTCTGCGAACGAAGCGGGCATGTTGATGGGGCCCTTGATAATGGGATTCTCATGGTCCCCTGCCCCATCTGGTGCGTCGGCATGCGGAAGGTTGGGAATACGCAACAAGACCTGGCGGAGTTCTTCTTGAAGGCGGTCTGCGTCGCCCTGCAATGCCTTTTCTTGCTCTCCCAGGCTTCGACTGCGCTCCATGAGAGCCTCTGCCTCGTCGTTCTTCTTGTCGCGGCGCAACAGACCCACTTGCTTGGACACATCGTTGATGCTGGCGCGAAGGGCGTCCCGTTCAGATGTGATGTCTCGTAGGCGGCTGTCCAACGCGACGGCCTCGTCGACCTGAGCCAGCACGTCGGGCTTCCCGCGGCGGGCAAGAGCCTCCCGAACATCGGCAAGATTTGTGCGGAGGAGTCGAACATCAATCACAGAGAGTCAGGTTACCTTGCCCTGCTTTAGGGGCTCGTAGAGATTCTCCGTAAGGTAGAGGCGTGTCCGTTGTTGTTGAGAATCTCACCGTTCAATACGGCTCTCTCACTGCCGTCAACAATGTTTCGTTCTTGGCCCCAATGGGTGCAGTGACCGTCATTCTCGGCCCTAATGGTGCGGGGAAGACCAGCACCATTGAAGTGTGTGAAGGTTTCCGCAAAGCGACCACCGGATCGGTTCGAATATTGGGGTTAGATCCAACCTCAGATCACGCTGCGTTGACGCAACGCATGGGTGTCATGTTGCAAGGCGGTGGCGTGTACCCAAGTGTTCGCGTACGCGATGTCATCTCTCACTTCTGTGCGTTGTACGGCAAAAAGGTGAATGCGGGCGAACTCATTGAGCGCGTAGGCCTCACTCAGCGAGCCACAAGTACGTGGCGTCGACTCTCGGGAGGAGAGCAACAACGCGTGTCGCTTGCCTTAGCTCTCGCGGCGCAACCAGACATTGCATTTTTAGATGAACCAACATCTGGTGTTGACATTGATGGTCGCGACATTATTCGCGACATCATCGGCGAACTCTCACATAACGGAACCACGGTTGTTCTTGCATCCCATGACATGGCTGAGGCAGAGAAGGTCGCAACGCATGCCGTCTTGTTTCACTCTGGTTCTGTCGTAGCAACCGGCGAATTGACCACGTTGCTAGAAGTGCGAAAGCGCTTACGTTTCACCTCTACTGAAGGAATTGATCTTGTTCAGTTAGGTGGTGCAGCAGGAAGCCCAGCACATCATCTTGGTAACGGTGTGTATGAAATTGCCGCAGAAACGTCGCCCCGATTAATTGGAAAAATTACACAGTGGTTGGCCGAACAACAGTTGCCTCTACATGGAATTGATATGGGAAATGAATCTTTGGAAGACGCATATCGTCGACTGACTCGAGGCCTGTCGTGAGAAGAACCCTTCTGCAACTTGGCGCCGAACTGCGAATTATTTTGCGCAACGGTGAACAGCTTCTTCTCACCTTGATAATTCCCCTGATTCTATTGGGCTTTTTCGGTTCGGTAGATGTGTTACCTAGTGGTGATGACGACCCACTCACATTCCTTGTTCCAGGTGTGTATGCAGTAGCCATCATGTCTAGTGCCATGGTGAGCATGGGAATCGCCACCGGCTTTGAACGCTCGTATTTGGTTTTAAAGAGGCTTGGCGCAACGCCACTCACTCGCATGGAGCTTGTGTCGGCGAAAGTTCTCAGCATCTTTGTTGTGGAAATTCTTCAAGCCATTGTGTTGTTGTCGCTAGGCATTGCACTTGGTTGGAGACCACAAGGAAATGTGTGGCCTCTAGCGCTTCTTATTGTTCTGTTGGGAACTTCTGCGTTTGGTGGCGTTGGTCTTATCTTGGCCGGACGATTGCGCGCAGAAATTAACTTGGCTGCGCAAAATGGCCTGTACTTGTTGTTGCTGTTGCTGGGCGGAATGATTATTCCTCGCGATTCACTTCCGGGATTCCTTAGTGATGCGGCGCTTGCGTTGCCCTCCACCGCGCTTGCAGATGGTTTGCGGGCCGCTCTGAATGGAACCGGCCTGTTACTACAACCAATTCTTATTTTGGCGGCGTGGGCTGTTGTTGCGCCACTCGTTGCGGCGCGTCGTTTCCGCTGGAGCTAACCAGTCGCCTGAACATCTAGCGACATGACAGTGACGTCATGTCCGCTCAGTTCTGAAGTGCGAAGCCGTTGCCACCCCATGGCTTCGTACCACGTCGCCCCGCTTTCGGTGTACAAAAAGATTTTGGTAATTCCAGCAGAGCTCGCACGTCGTTGCAGTTCGTTTACCAGCGATGTCCCAATTCCACGGCGACGATACTCATCTGCCACATACACTGCCGCCACCCAAGGTCCAGGTTCTGGGGCATCAGGTAATTCATCATCTGAAATAAGTGATGCCGTACCAACAAATCTCTCGCCATCTAAAGCAACAAGGACTACAGGCATCGTTCCGGGTGTTTGCGACTCGGAATACAGATCGAGATACCACTGCTCTGTATCAAGCGGAAAATCTCTCCGCCACAAATCAACCGAGGTTGACGCAACCAACTGTTGCAACGCAAGGTCATCGGGCATATCGATGATCTGGAGAGTCATTGAACTAAGCGGGTGTTGATGGGTTTTCCGGTGCAGGCTTGGTACGTTCAAACGCCTTTTCCACATCGGAATACATCAATGGCGCATCGGTGCCAACAATCTCAGAATCTGGCGGGGTGTTGCCCTTTGAATACGACTGATCCTTGAAGAAACCAGACATAAACCGCTTGAAGTAGATGTAAATGATGAGCGCCCACATGTACACCGAGCCGCCCAGCTTCATAATTCCGCCGGCAGCTTGCTGATCACTGAGAACTGAGATACCCCCAACACGCACTGGCGTGTCGTAGTGGTTGTACACCGAGCCTTCCGCGAAGGTCAGCCAGCCCGCTGGAATGGTGGGAATCAGCGAGGTTCCAAAGAGATAAATCATCTTGGCACCGTCACTCATTCGCCATTCGCGAATAGGCCCACACACAGGCATCCAGAACATCAACGAGGTGACCACCACAAGAACATGCAATGAGTAGTGCAATGGCCCACCCTCTGCGCTGCGATTCACCAACTGCGGAGTATGCGTGAGAAGCAACGTGAGGTTGTACACCACAACACCCACTACTGGGCGTGTGATGGCGTGAATCACTTTGTACACCTTGCCATTGCCGATTAACAATCGGAACAACCACTCTGGTGTTGCAAGCAGTGCAAGCGGCGGCACGATATACGTGAGAATCATGTGCTGAACCATGTGCACGGAGTACAAGTACTCTTCAGCAATGTCGTGCATTGGCCAGTCGCTGGAAAGCCACAGCAGCGTGATCATCAAAATGAACAAGCGCTTTTGACGCTTTGGCATTACTTGTCCTGCAGGCGCAACCTTTGGCCCAAGCACGCGCACCGTGTAGACAAACGCGGCAATTAAACCAGCGATGAGAATCCAGACTTCAAGATGAAGCTGGAAACGCCAAGGGTCTGGATTTGTTGTGGGTTCAAGAGCGGCGAATAACACCGTGGAACCACTTTCTCTCGTTATGCGATGAAGAATTTAAAGGTGGCCAGCGCGGCAAAGTACACGAAGAGTGCCAGTGCCAAACCGGTGTAGAACAAGAAGCTGAAGATCTTGCTGTCGAACTTCAAGTGCATGAAGTACGACACCACCATCACGAACTTCACGACCATCATGATCATGAGAGATGGCATGAACAATGGTCCGAAGTCCACGTAGTACGTGGAAACTTCTAACGCAGTAATTGCGGCAAGAATGAGAGCAATCTTGATGTAACCGGCATCTGACATGCCATGGTCGTGGTGTTCTGTTGTTTCACTCATTGTGTACCCCTCGACTATGCAGGAATCAGGTAGACGAGGGTGAAGATGATGATCCACACAATGTCCACGAAGTGCCAATACAACCCAACAAGCTCTACAACTTCAGCTTTGTTGCCAGTGATCTTGTTTTTCTTACTGATGCCAACGGTGGACAACAAGAAGATGACGCCAACAGACACGTGAACACCGTGGAAACCGGTGAGCGTGTAGAAGCTGGAACCAAACAAGCTGGTGGTGAAGCCAAGACCTTCACGAATGAAGGTGGTGAACTCGTACACCTGGCCGCCAACGAATGTTGCACCGAGCACCGCGGTAACGGTGAGCCATAAATTGGTACGACGATCGTCTTTGCGCTGCGCAGCAGTTACTGCGAGAACCATGGTGAGCGACGACATCAACAGAACGAAACTGCTGACCGACGTAAACGGGATGTCGTAAATCTGTGATGGGTGCGGGCCGTCGGAAACGCGACCGCGGTACAGCATGTATGTGGAGATGAGTCCACCGAACAACAGACATTCAGAACCAAGGAACAACCACATTGCCAACTTGTTGTTGGACAAGCCGGTGGATGAATGGTGACCGTGGTCTGACGCATGGTCAGCGGCGTGAAGTGCGGTATCAGCCAAGGGGAGCAATCTCCTTCGTGGAGCCATCAGTAGATGGCGGTTCAAAATCGATGGGCTCTGCAACTGAAGGCTCAAGCACCCATCCGTACGAGGCAAACAGAACAATTGCTGCGCCTACAACCATGATGGGCACACCGTAGATGACACCCATACACAGCACGCCAACACCGAAGGCCAAGACGATTGGCCAGTACGACGCCGATGGCAAGTGAATGTCGCTGTCTGCGGCTTCTTCTTCTGCGCGAATGAGATCTTCGCCTTCTGCAACCTTCTTCATGGTGTGTGTTGCAGTGTCTTCTTCATACTTGCGATGGAAGTATTCGTCGAGGTGATGAACCACTGGAATGCGATCGAAGTTGTGTGGCTTTGGTGGACTTGTGGTCAGCCATTCCAACGTACGAGCATCCCATGGGTCGAGCGGTGCCTGCTTGCCCTTACGTGCGGTGTACACCACGTTGATAAGGAAGAACAGAACACCAGTTGCCAAGATGAACGAACCGATCGAGGCCACCAAGTTCCAGAAGCCAAGGTTGAAGAATCCTTCACCTGCACGAGCTTCGGTCCAGATGTACATACGACGTGGCTGACCTTGCAATCCGAGAATGTGCATTGGTCCGAAGGTGAGGTTCATACCAATCAACATCAACCAGAAGTTCCATGAACCAAGTTTTTCGTTCAGCAACTTGCCGAACACTTTTGGCCACCAGTAGTAGAAACCAGAGAACAATCCGAACACCATTCCACCAAACAACACGTAGTGGAAGTGAGCAACGATGTAGTAGGTATCAGTTTGCTGTGTGTCAGACGGTGCAACTGAGTGAGTCACACCAGACAGACCACCGATGGTGAACAAGATGACAAGACCAATCGCAAACTTCATTGCGGTGGTGTACCAAATCTTGCCGCCCCACATGGTGAGCAACCAGTTGAAGATCTTCACACCGGTTGGAATGGCGATTGCCATTGTTGCGATGGAGAACACTGCAACCGACACTGGTCCGAGACCAGCAGCGAACATGTGGTGAGCCCACACGCCGAAGCCCACCAAACCAATTGATGCACCAGAGAACACCACGAATGGATAACCAAACAGTGGCTTGCGGGCGAAGGTTGGGAGCACTTCAGAAATAATTCCGAACGCCGGGAGAATCAGAACGTATACCTCGGGGTGACCGAAGATCCAGAACAAGTGCTGCCACAACAGTGGGTCTGCGCCTTGGGACACGTCGAAGAACGTTGCCCCATACGAACGCTGGAACATGAGAAGCACCAACGCCACGGTGATAACTGGAAGTGAGAACACCAAGAGGAACTGCACCACGAGAATCATCCAGGTGAAAACTGGCATCTTCATCAAGCTCATACCTGGAGCGCGCATGTTGAGAACGGTCACGATGAGGTTGATGGAGCCAATCAATGACGCAACACCAGCAATCTGCAAACCGAGAATCCAGTAATCAACGCCATTGCTTGGCGAGAACACTGGACCAGAGTTTGGTGCATACATGAACCAACCACCGTCGGCCGCGCCACCCAAGAACCAAGACAGGTTGAGGACAATTCCGCCAGCAACAAGCAACCACAACGACAATGCGTTCAAACGTGGGAAAGCAACGTCACGTGCACCAATTTGCAATGGCAAGAAATAGTTTGCGAATGCACCGGCCATTGGCATGGCGAACAAGAACACCATGGTGGTTCCGTGCATGGTGAACATCTGGTTGTACTGGTCTGCACTGAGAATGGTTCCGTTTGGCGCAGCCAATTGCAAGCGAATCAACAACGCTTCAATACCGCCCACCACGAAGAAGAACATGGCGACAACGCCGTACATGATTCCGATCTTCTTATGGTCAACAGTAAAGAGCCATTCTTTCCAGCCCTTTGTTTCCACGGGACGCTTCACAGCACCCATGGTTTGGCTTGGAGTCACCACTGCTGGAGCGGTGTCTGCGCCGGGTCGTTCAATAATCGCCATGGTTTTCTCCGATTACTTCAGGGTCACTAGGTAGGCAACGAGCTTGTCGATGTCGTCTTCAGTCAGGCCAAGGTTTGGCATACCGCGGTACTTGCCGCCTGACTTTTCAAGATTTGTGGGGTCTGCATACATCGGCTTCATCGCCGGTGCATTGCGCAACCATGCACGCAGGTCTCTTTGATTCAAACAATCTTCAGAAACACCCTTGAGATACTTGGCGCCGAACTCTTCAGGCTTGGCTTCCCAGACATCTGCGCGACACTCTTCAGTGACGAGGTCGAACATTGCGCCAGCAAATGTGTTTCGCGACATGAGGTGCGACAAGTTTGGTGCTGCACCTGAGTACACATTCTCGTCTGGAGCCGAAATAATTGGCTTGCCATTGGCATCTTTAATGCCGTTGACCTGGTGACAACGTGAACACTGGTTAATGAAAGTGGTTTCACCTTCTGCAGCAAGTGTTCCTGCTGCAGGTGCGGTGTACGCCTTCTGCTGACCTTGCACCCACTTGGCGAAATCTTCTTTAGAAAGTGCGACAGCTTCCATACGCATGTTTGCGTGTGACAAACCACAGAACTCAGTGCACTGACCTGCGTAAATTCCTGGCTTGTCAGCTTCGAGGCGAAGCAAGTGAATTCGGCCTGGAACTGCGTCTTTCTTGCCGTTCAATGCTGGGATCCAGTATGAGTGGATGACGTCACGGCTTGTTTCGCGCAACAGAACTTTGGTGCCAACAGGAATGACCAACTGACCCGACGAAATGATTGGCTGCTCAATTCCTGATTGCACTGGGTAGTCGTACTCCCACCACCACTGCTGACCAGTGACGTTGATGATGAGCTCGGTGTCTTCAGTTTCAGCAAGATCGAAAATGGTGCGGAATGTAAAGACACCCACCACCGTGAGAATGAGTGCAGGAATCACGGTCAATGTGATTTCAACAATTGGCTTGCCGTGCGACTGAGCAGGAATTGCTTGGCCACGGTCACGGAACTTCATGAAGATGTATCCAGCCAACGCAAGAACGATGACTCCAACAATGCCCGCAATTGGGAACACGATCATGTTGAGATCGTCAATCATTTGGGCATTAGGACCACTTGGTTGGAACGTGTCTTGCGGTGCGTTAGTTGCACAACCAGACAAGAAAGCCACACCGGACAGACCTGCCAGTGCGGTGATGATGCGACGGCGCGATGACTTCACAGGTGTCACGGTATCTACTGCCTTCTCTTTTGTCAGGACCGAATCGGTGTGGCTCACGGCACGACCACCTTGATTTCGCCCTCGGCCCCCGGAACGACGAACGAGTACTGCTGTTCATCGCTGGACGGCTTCGGGATATTAAGGGTGAGAACTTGTTCCTGGTTCTTGCCGGTGAGCTGTGTACAGGTGCCCACCTTTTCTTTAACGCCAGTCTCAGCAACTGTCTGTGTTCCAAGGTTGACCACCAAACGGTGATCTTCCTCGTCCAAGTTGCGGAACAAGATGTTGGTGGCGTTTGAGCGCGGCACGGTGATGGTGTCGAGCTTCTGCTTCAGACCAATCATCTCTGCCCATACCTTGCCGTCTTCTACGAACACGGTGGCAAGAACTGCAGAGCGAAGCGACACGGTGTTATTGGCCTCGTGGTCGTAATGCTTGCCTTCTTCTTCACCACACTCGCGATGTTCTTTGCTGTAGTGGTCTGCTTCTGCATACTCGGCAAGTTCTGCGCGCTCACCCGTGATTGCTGTGGCAACACCGGCGACCGCAAGCAATAACGCTCCGGCTGTGACAACCATTGCAATGGACTTCCCGCGAAGAGCAGGTTTCGACGACACCACGAATGCGTACGCAACGATGACTGCAGCTACAACAATGAAAATGACAGCAGCGCCACCCTTTGATGCGGCAAGCATGATGCGTGAGAACAAGTACGCAATCACTCCAAGTCCGGCAGCTGCCAAACCTGGGTAGTCCAATGCGCCGATAGCGCGATGGCGAACAAAACTATTGAATTCTGAATCTGCAGATGCGCGCTCGGCCCAGCTTTGAATGGTCCACTCAACACCGCCACCAACAAGTACTGCAATGCCAAGAACGAAAACGATGGGATGTGTTGCAACTCCGAGAAGCACAACTGCAGTTCCTAATGCAAACACCAGTGGCCAGAACGATGGTGATGGTGAATATGCAGCTGCTTCAACGGCGTCAGCTTCAGTATCTGAATCTCCGTCACGTGTGAAGAGGGAGAAGCCAGACACCAATCCGCCAGACAGCAACAAACCAAAGAGTGCAACAGCACCAATGTCTGATGGGTTAACGAAGATGGTGTACATCACCGCTGAAATCAGCGCAAGGCCTGTGAGGCCGATGAAGAACTTGGAACCTGGAGTAAACATGTCGCCCTACTTCTGCACGTACACGAAGAACCACATGGCGGTGAATGCCGCCGTGAGGAAGTACCAATACAACGCGTGAGCAGAGATGAGTTGTTGATCATCATCTCGCCCACCAACAGAACGGAAGAATGCAACTGCAGAGAACGCCATGCCAGCAATGACCAAGAACATCATGGTTCCGGTGATTGCGTAGAACATGGTTTGGAATGCGCCGTCAGCGATTCCCATTTCCATTTGCAGGTAAATAGCAATTTGTGCGTTGATGATTGCAATACCCAAACCGAACGTAATGACAAGAGCCAAAGAACGGTGTCCGCTGTCGCGACGCTTCGCTGAGTACACAGCCCACTGCGCCATCAATGCAGCAAAGGGGAATGTTGCAAACATTGTGTTTGCAGCTACTTCTGGAATGGTGATGTTCTTAGGCATCCAGTCTTTGATGATCTTCAAACCATCGCTCGATTCACGTGTTGGTGCGCCAGCGCGGAACTTCATCCACATGGCAAGCATTCCAGCCATCAACATTGCTGCCGCCGCTGCAATGAGTGCAGTGGAAACGAGAAGCTGACGACGTGATGACTGTTGCGGAGCTGCAGGTAATGCGAGGCTCATGCCGATACCCCCTGTGAAGGCTTTGCGTCGAGAAGTGGTTCGCTGGAGTTCACAATTGCAAGCGCAGCGAAGTTGTTTGTTGGTGCAGGTGACGACACCGACCACTCAAGTGTCTGTGCATCCCATGGATCGTCTGATGCCGATGCGCCTGCTTTCACTGCCTGCAGCAACAGGCCAACAAAAGCGATAACAACGAGAGCAATAATTGCGGCGCCAGCACCGGCGAGAAGATTCCACAAAGCAACTGGACCGTCGTAATCAAAACCAAACAGAGCGAATGCTGGTTGCTTTGAGAAGCCTGCGATGTACAGCGGCAATGAGGACAACACTGTTCCAATCACACCAAGACCTGCAAGGCCAAGGACTTTCTTGTCGTCGAGAACGACGCCCCACAACTTTGGAGCCCAGTGGGTGAGTCCGCCGAGGGCTGACAACACTCCGCCAAATACCAAATACATGGTTACCGCTTCGCCAAATGATGTGTTGATGAGATTGGCTGACTCGATGTGCTGCACGAAACTGCCAGCAACACCAGCCAAGATCATGAGCGCACCAAGGACTGCGAATGCAAACGAAGCTGACACGCGAGGTGTGCCTTCCTTTAACGCAAGAAGTGCAACAGCAACACTGACCAACACTCCGAGAAGCGGCAATCCGTTAAACAACAAGAACGGCAAGGTGCTGGACAACTTGTCGCTGTTGGAACCGTCCAGGTTCAAAACATGATTGCTTTGTGTGACTGCACCAAGCACTCCGGATGAAGCAAGTGCAAGTCCAATGAGGACAACTGGGCGAAGTGGTTGACGAACGCGAGCAGTAACCGGGGCAATTTCGGCCAACACACCAAGTGCCATAACGATGAAGATGAATGTTTGTGGCTGTCCGTAGACCCAGCCCATCCACTTTTCAATGTCTTTGTTCGATCCGAACGCAACTTGTGCGTGTGTGTGATCGACATAGAGATAGATGAATGTTCCGATTGCAACGGGAAGGCTGAGGACTGTGGTGACCGAGCCAACTAGTGCAGACCATGAGAACGGTGGAACCATGTCCATTGCCATGCCGGGCGCGCGAGCAGTCATAACTGTGGTTGCTACAGAAACGCTTCCAGCAATAAGGCCAGCAGCAACGAGTGCAGCACCCATCAAGAACAAATCAACCATGTCGCCGTTGCCGCCACCGGGGCCACCGTTACCGATGATGGAAACAAGAACAAGACCTGAACCAAAGAGCCACGACCACAAGCTGAACTGTGCAAGACGTGGTAATGCGATTGCACGCGCACCTACTTGCAGCGGAACAATTGCAATAGCTAGACCAAGAAACAGTGGTGCAAGAAGGCCAAGGACCATCAAGTGTCGTGCGTACCACGACAGTTGCAATGCTGAATCACCAGTGATGATTTCAAGTCCCTGTGGACTCATTCGTTCAAAACCGAAGATGGCTGCAAGTACTGCAACTTCAATTGCGTGGATGAGTGACCAACCGATGAACAGCCGTCCGATCTTCTTGTGATCGCTGCTGGTCACCCATTGGCCGACTGCGCCAATAAACGAAGACGATGATGCCTTCGCTTCTGCGCCGACGTGTGTGTCGATGGTGGTCATTTTCCGATGGTCTCCCGGTGCACCCCTTTAATCCACAGGACCTCGGGGGTGAGTACGCCTAGATGTAACGCACTAACACTACCCATCGGCCTTTGTCTGAACGTAAATCCTCGAACAGAAAGGACTTAGTGCAATTGGGAAGAATTACCGGACGAAGACGTCAACGGTGAGGGCCACAAAGAGCAGCGAGATGTAGGAAATGGAGAACGAGAAGAGGCGCATGGACGCCGAAGGGCTGGTATTCCTACCTAGTGCGATTGTGCCCCACAAAAAGGCAACTCCCAGAACGCCGGCCGAGATGCCGTAGACCCATCCCATGTCCCCAACGGGCACCACAGCCAAGCTGCACAGAGTTAGTGCAATTGTGTATCGAATCATGGAGGCGATGACTTTTTCATGGGTTTCTACAACGGGAAGCATGGGAACCCCGGCCGCCTTGTAGTCGTCGCTGTGCTTAATGGCCAACGCCCAAAAATGTGGAGGGGTCCACAGGAAAATGAGCAAAAACAACAGCCACGGGGTCCAACCAAGGGAATTGGTGACCGCTGCCCAGCCCACAAGCACCGGAACGGCACCCGCGGCACCGCCAATGACGATGTTTTGTTTGCTGGTGCGCTTCAGCCACAAGGAGTAAATGAAGACATAGAAGAGAGTGGCTGAGATGGCCAGAAGCCCCGACAGCAGGTTGGCGCCCGCCCACAAGATGGCAAATGCGGCAATTTCCAGAATGACGGCAAAGACCAGGGCCGAACGTGGCTTGATGAGCCCTGTCACCAATGGGCGAGTCTTCGTGCGTTCCATGAGGGCGTCAATGTCTCGGTCGATGTACATGTTGATGGCATTTGCCCCGCCAGCGGCCAGAGAGCCGCCGACCAACGTGATGAGAATGAGGCCAAGTGATGGCCAACCACCCTCAGCCACCACCATGGTGGGAACTGTTGTAATCAGCAAAAGCTCAATGATTCTGGGCTTTGTGAGCGCAATGTAGCCACCAATGACAGACCGCGGAGCACGACCTGCTTCATGGCTTCGCCCTGCGAATCGCGAGGGGACAACGGGTCGAACATTGAGGGGCACGGGTACTCATCGTATGGGGGGTGGGCAATGACGACCAATCGCAAGCAGAATGTTTCCGTGCCATTCACCACACCCCGTGTCCGCGGAGCCACCATGAGCCAGGTCGCCGAGCCAGATCTCGTTGAGAAAATCGACGAAGTCCCCGACCAGGACCACCCGTGGATCGTATTGGTGTGGAACGACCCCATCAATTTGATGTCGTACGTGTCCTTCGTCTTTCAGAAGTTGTTCGGATACTCAAAAGAGAAAGCAGACGAGTTGATGTTGGACGTTCATGAGAAAGGTCGCGCCGTTGTTTCAAGCGGACCTCGCGAACGTGCAGAGATAGATGTGTTTCGACTCCACGAACATGGTTTGTGGGCAACAATGCAGCAGGACTCATGAGACGCAAACGCCAAGCTGGCCCAATTGAGCAAATAGATACAGGGCTTTTTGCACTGAACCTCACTGCAGATGAGCGCACAACATTGCGCGGATTCATCGATCAACTAGATGAGGTCATCTCTGCTCCCGCCGATGATCCACGCGTTCGGCGCTTATTTCCCACCGCGTATCACGACAATCCGGACTTCGATGCGGAGTACCAAGGATTCATGCGTGAAGAACTTGCACAGTCTCGACGCATGTCAATAGAAACAGTTCGCACTGTGTTGATGTCCGAAGAACCAATGACTGAATCTCAGCTGTACTCATTCATGACAGTGCTGAACAGCTTGCGATTGGTTCTTGGAACTTTGCTCGATGTCGACGAGGTGGACAACCTCGATCTCATCCCCGAAGACAGCCCTGCTTTTGGCCAGGCCCAGTTGTATGAGTACCTCGGGTGGCTGTTGGAGTGGACAGTCTCGGCTCTCTCAGGGGAATAGCGCCATTTTGGGCGTATTGTGGAGATGCTCCCGATAGTGTCTTATTGCTCTCAACCGGAGTCGTTCTAGCCCCCATCGTCTAGAGGCCTAGGACACCACCCTTTCAAGGTGGCGGCACGGGTTCGAATCCCGTTGGGGGTGCAAAGAGACCAAGAGGTTTTCTCGCAAGAGGTTCTCTCTAGGTCCCGTGGTGAAGTTGGAGTTCACGCCGGCCTGTCAAGCCGGAGGTCGCGGGTTCGAGTCCCGTCGGGACCGCCATCAATGGCGGCATCGTCATTGAATATCTGTTCAAACAACGTGAGTTGATTGCAACACGGTCGAGTAGCTCAGTTGGCAGAGCACACGCCTGAAAAGCGTGGGGTCACCGGATCGACGCCGGTCTCGACCACCATCTACGACGACCTTCGGGTCGTCGTTTTTGTTTATTGCGACTCGCGCAGTCGAACCAAGGTTTCTTGCGCCACTGTTGCCACGTGTGTGCCGTCTTCGTGGAACACATATCCAAAGGCAAGGCCACGACCATTGATGTATGCGTGACAGTTCATGTCATACAAATGCCAAGCACTTGCATCGACATCGCGATGAAACCACACCGTGTGATCAAGGCTTGCTGAGAAGAATGCGTTCTCAACATTCCATTTCTCCCGAAGTTCAGGAACACCGCGAATCACTGCGCCAGTTGGCAAGTCGTCTGACAAATATGCCAACGCACAACGATTCAACAATTGATCACCACCAAAACTTTCAGTGGTGCGATACCAACCCATTAAGCGACCAGATCCTTCGCGACCATCTGTTGAATGAAAGTCGCGCGGAATATCGCGTTGTTCAATGTATGGCGACCACGTTTCTGCTGGCGGTAAGTCTTGCGGGCGTGGCACATCGTGCGGAAGCGTGACCGCAGAAATCTCTGGGGAATTTTCTGGAAGTTGATAACTGGCTTCCAAATTCAAAATTGCGCCGTTTGATTGACGCGCAACAACGCGGCGTGTTGAAAAGCTGCGCCCATTGCGAATGCGATCAACTTCATAACGAACTGTCTCACTGTTATCCCCACGACGAATGAAGTACGCACGCACAGAGTGTGGAAGAAATCCTTCGTCCACTGTTGTGGAAGCAGCGCGAAGAGATTGCGCAACAATGTGGCCGCCGTACAAACCGCCCCATGGATAAGGGAATCCTTCACCCACCATCACATCAGTTCCGTGTGG
>CAZRHK010000027.1:14780-17040 GCA_964599815.1 uncultured Bifidobacterium sp.
TGTGGAACTTCAATGACAACATCGGTTCCTGTGTTCTCACCAACGGTGATGGTGTATTCAAAAACATTTGCTGGATCAAGAGTGTCGGCTGTGACGGCCAACGATGTTGTGGATGCTGCTTCGTTGGAGCCACCACATGACACCAGCGCACAACACGTAAACAATGCGATACAAAATTTCTTCATGACTTACGAACCAAATTCAAATCCGAGGTCTGGCGCAACAAGAAGTGGTTTGTATGGGATACCAGCTTCGGCAGCCATGGCTGCGCAGGTACCGCCACGGTCAACGATGACAGTGATGAGTACAGGAATTGCTCCAAATTCACGCACGGCCTCGACTGCTTCAAAGATGCTGGTTCCGCGAGTCACGGTGTCTTCGGTGATGACCACTTTGTCGCCGGGAAGCAGTGCACCGGCAATACGACCTTTGATGCCGTGATCTTTCGCTTCTTTTCGAACACTGAAACTGCGAAGGTGGAGGCCCTTGGTGGCGGCAACTGCGGCAATTCCGTATGCCACTGGGTCTGCGCCCATGGTGAGTCCACCAATTGCAGTTGCATCACTTGGAATAATTTCTAGCGCTGCGTCTGCAACTGCAAGCACTCCGTCTGGCCGACACATTGTCTGCTTGGTATCAAGGAACCAGGTGCTTTTACGGCCAGATTTCAACGTGAAATCACCAGTTTTCAACGAATGTTCAAAGACGTTGTCTCGTAGTCGGGCCAACACTGGTGACAGTTCTGGCAAGCCCTCTGGCGTGTGCATGTACTGAGAAGACATCATTGCGACATTACTTGTCTCGGTGAGAATTCATTCGATGAAACATTGGTTTAGAAAAAAGGTTGCATGTACCAACTAAAAAGTAGGTTTTCTGACACTACGCAGTCGGGGTGTATCCGTAATAATTAGTCACCCCGATTATTTTCACGACTAGATACGCGATGACAACTAAAGCCAAAAACTCCCGCCAGACCACCATGAGTAACGCGCACAAGAAGGCGCTGGCCAATGGCCGAAACGAGGGGCGCATCATTCGCGAATACCTCGAAATTGTGGAAGTAACGAAGCCAAAACGTGGACGCCGACGCACGCCCGAATCAATCACCAAGCGCCTGTCGGTAATCACAGTGGAATTAAAAACTGCGGACCCAGTAACAAAGGTTCGTTTAATTCAAGAACGCATGAATCTGCGCAACGAACTTGCAAGCATGAAGACGAAAACTGAAATTGCTGCAGCGGAAGCACGTTTTATCAAAGTGGCCAAATCATTCAGTGAGCGAAACGACATCACCTATGACGCGTGGCGCGAATTTGGTGTTACTCCAGCAGTGCTGAAGCGCGCTGGCATTGTGGCTGACTAGTTCAACCCCTGATACGACATACAAATTTCTTGTAGTTCGCGCTCTGCACGTTGAGCGTGCTGAAGCACACGATCTAAATCAAATGCATTATCAAGTTGATCCTTTGTCAACGTGACTGCCGAATCTTTCTCGAGAACGTCGCGTAAATGTGTTCCGGTTTCAATTGCAGCTCTTGCTGCGGACTGAACAATTCGATATGCAGAGTCGCGATCCATTCCGTTGTTCACCATGGCCAGCAACACCGACTGTGAGAACACAACGCCGTGCAGCGAGTTCAAGTTCTTCATCATCTGATCTTCATCCACTTCAAGATTCATGATGAGTTTTGCCATACGGCGCAACATGTACACAACTAGCGACACCGCATCTGGAAGAACAATACGTTCTGCGGATGAGTGTGAAATATCCCGTTCATGCCACAACGGAATGTCTTGGAAAGCCACTTGCAAATGACCACGCAACACTCGCGATAAACCAGTGATGGTCTCAGCAGAAATGGGATTGCGCTTGTGTGGCATAGCGCTAGAACCTTTTTGTCCCGCCGCAAATCCCTCACGTACCTCATTCACTTCGGTGCGTTGCAGATGACGAAGCTCTACTGCCAACGATTCAAGTGTTGACCCAATAGATGCACACACATACAAGAACTCTGCGTGTCGATCTCGCGCAATTACTTGTGTTGCGGGAACCGGAGCAAGACGCAAACGCGCAGCCACTGCACTTTCCACTTCTGGTGAAATGTTTGAGTATGTGCCCACTGCACCAGAGAGTTTGCACACTGCGATAGATGAAAAAGCATTTCTCAAGCGTTCGCGATCACGCGCAACTTGCAGACCGAACAACGCTGCTTTCATTCCAAACGTTGTTGGTTCAGCATGAATACCATGTGTGCGACCA
>CAZRHK010000028.1:0-600 GCA_964599815.1 uncultured Bifidobacterium sp.
TTTCTCACGGCGTATGCAATTCCCTGTAGTCAAAACAATGATTGGTTCCTCAACAAAAACTTCATGGCTATGAGCCATGAACGAGGCGACTACAGCCGGCTGTACGCCATGGTGACAACGTGTGGCACCATCGCCGTTGGCGACACCTTCGAGTTGTTCACCGATCGCTAACGCGACACGTTCTCTAACAGGCGTGGCAAGTTGCTGAACGTCGCTTGTTGATACGGCGTTTCACATGGCGACCCTTGCACCCAATGCACCAATGAATCATTTGCATCTAGTTCAGCAATCATCGATGCAGTTGTGGTCTCCACCACAACATCGTCGTGACGCGCGTGCATACAGACCGTCCAGCCATTGTCGCCACCAACATGAGACGACAGATGCTGCTTCAGTGCTTCAACGTCCACAGGTGTGTTCGCAAGAACCGCACGAGACGCGTTCAATCGTGGATCAACCAACAGATGCACCGGCTGTTTCGGGTGGCGATAAGAAGCGTCAAATTCGGGAATCGTTGTGCGATTTGAAATAGCCCATGTGGACAATACCTGCAGCCGCGATACCACTGCCCCACTCGTCTCCACCACCCACGCATCGGCG
>CAZRHK010000028.1:610-14520 GCA_964599815.1 uncultured Bifidobacterium sp.
GCGGGGTCGGCAATCAAGAAACTGCTCCAATAAGGCCTGCGATGTGCGCCACCACGCGTGTCGTGGCCACTGCCTCCTTGTCCATACTCACAAATCAACTCAGCAATCACGTCACAGGCCTCTACAGCGGTTGTGGCACGCTCTAATGCCAAACGCACAAGATCCATGCCAATCAGAGCGTCAGGCGCTTGTCGTGGGTCATCAATGGTGTAGATGGTTTCGTTTCCAATAGCAACACCGGCTTCATTCACTCCGTGCTCGGCTCCCCAACACCACTCTGGCAAAGACAGCACACACGCCAACGTCTTGCCTGAGAACGGCGCAACAGAGATGTGAGTCGCCCGTACATCGTTTGTGTCGTGACGTGACGGATTGAATCGAATGATTTGTTTCTCGCTGGCAGGTCTGTCTGAGTTCTTAGCGAAAAGAGTTTGACCACCGCGCGAATATTGAGCTAGCGAAACAAGACAATCACACATGTGGTCGCTGAGGTGCCTCTAGTAAGGCTTCACCAGATGCATCTGTGCTGTACCAGTCGCCATGATTCAACACGATGCCTGGTGCACCAGTTACTTCCCATAGAACTGCTGGGCGTGCACCGTGCCAACGAACCGCATAGCTCACCGTTCTGAACGGATCGGCGGGCAGATTACGAACATCAAACGATGCACCCCACCAGGGTTCTGGAATGCCGTGCGACAAGATTCCGCATTCCCCACCGCTTGGGGAACCAGATGCAAGAAGTTCTTCTATCCACGCAATAGCTGCAAGACCCTCTGGCATCTCAGGCGGAAGCTCTTGTGCGGGTCTGTCGGCAAGACGTAACCATGCAGAACCAATATCTCCAGCTGCAGTTTCGTCACCCAATTTCACACACGCCCACGCCGCAGACAACAGCAACTGCTTCGTGCTCCATTGAAGGACTTTGGCGCGCTTTTCTTCCTTCAGTCGCTGCTGCACTGTGTCAACAACATCGAGAATTGAATCTGCATGAGTCTCACCCATTCGCACTAATTCAATAGCAGCGTGATTGACACCAACGCCAAGCAGAATGTCACTTCGCAAACGCGCAACACTCGCAACAATGGTGTGGTCGGGCACGGTGATGCGACCCGCAACGTCACACGATGTTTCCCATCCACGCACAACTTGTTGATACGAGGGAGTGTCATCTGGAAGCCGGCCGCTTTGCGGCGATACGTGACCCAATGCAACCCGCGTTGTTGACTTATGTCCTACCGGAACAACCAGCGAACCTTCTGGAAGGTCTATACCGAGTGGAACTTGTGACGACGGCTCCCGTGTGGTGAACAGATCGTTACGAGTAACGGCCACCACAACTGGCATCGGTGAGTCGTTCTCAAACTCCATCACCGTCATCCCACCCAGGTCTGCAACGGCGTAGACACGCTGAATGAAGTCACCGCCAGGAATTCGAATTCGTGTTTCACCAACGGGATATCCCGAGTACCACTTCTGTCGTGTCGACACTTCTGTACGAGGCGTGTACCAACGATCATCAGCTGCTACAAACCAATCGAGTTCCCGACCATCTGGCGGAATGATGGAGCCGTGTTCGGTAACACGACCACGCCACACTGCGCCACGATTTCCAATAATGCGTTCTGACATTTGTTATTTCACTTCTGGCCGCGAACGTCGCGTCATTAGGGCAACGAGAGCTTCACTGGCATTCTTGCCGTCATGACATACCGCAACAACTTGTTCTGTTATGGGCATGTCGACATCATGTTGCTGCGCTAACTCCAGCACCGTTTTTGAACTACGAACACCTTCGGCCACCATTGACGTTGATGCAACAATGTCGCTGAGTGCTTCACCTTTTCCAAGTCGGAAACCGACCGTGGTGTTTCTACTGGACAACGAAGAACATGTAGCAATGAGGTCGCCCATTCCTGCAAGACCGGACAACGATTCTTCAGTGCCGCCTAATGCCACCGCAAGACGCGTCATCTCTGCAAGTCCGCGCGTGAGAAGACTTGCGCGCGTGTTATCGCCAAATCCCATTCCCATCGCTATTCCAGACGCAATGGCAATCACGTTCTTTACAACGCCCGCAATCTCACAACCCACAACGTCTGGGTTTGTGTACACGCGGAAAGTTGGATTCGTAAACAACTGTTGCAATGCCGTGGCGATCACCGCATCGTCAATTGCCACCACACTTGCTGCAGGCTGACCCACAGATATTTCAGACGCCAGGTTTGGACCAGTGAGTACCGCAACGGGATGTCCTGGCAATACGTCGTTTGCCACTTGCGACATTCGCAACATGGACCCAGCTTCTAGACCCTTTGACAAACTCACCACCGGAACCCACGGGCGAATGTACGGCGCAGCATCGGTGAGCACTTGACGAAAACCCTGGGAAGGTACTGCCATGACCACAATGTCTGCAGTGGCAACGGTCTCTTCAAGAGATGTTGATGCTCGAAGTTGTGGGGACAACTGAACACCACCGATGTAGTCCGGGTTGACATGGTGGGTGTTGATGGAATCAACAATGTCGGACCGACGAGCCCACAATGTGGTGGGTGTATTTGCTGCCGCAAGAGACGCCACAGTGGTTCCCCACGAGCCAGCTCCTACAACGGCCATCCTCATCGTTGCCATGACGCCAGCGTAGGCGACAGACCAGCAAAGGTTCGTAGGCTGACAGTGTGCGCGTCGCTGTGATTATCCCGGTTAAGTCATTCACGGTGGCTAAAGGCCGACTCAGCGACATTCTCAGCGCCAACGAGAGACAACAACTTGCTCGCTCATGTGCTGAATCTGTCATCGCAGCCGCACAACCGTTCGCCACGTATGTTCCATGTTCAGATAGCGACGTAGCTACATGGGCTACGGCACATGGCGCCACGGCCGTCCACTGCCCCATGCCGGGCCTAGATGTTGCAGTTGCCACCGCTCGCACGGTCGCGCAAGAAGACGGCTGCACTCACGTCATCGTTGCTCACGCAGATCTCCCACTTGCCCACACATTCAGTCATGTTCCTCAAGAAGGTGTCGTCACGGCTATTCCAGATCGTCATCGCGATGGAACAAATGTGCTGTCATTTCCTATCGACTCATCATTTGTCACCGCGTACGGTCCAGGCAGTTTCGACAATCATCAACGCTTAGCAACTACTGCTGGACTTCCATTCACTGTTCTGCATGACTCCGACTTGGAACTTGATCTCGACACGGCAGATGATCTCAACGAATTCACAAAACGAAAGAACCAGCAATGAGCGCAAACGATCCTGGCCAGCCACCACTGACACCATCCACTTTCACCTCGAATCTCGAGACACCAAAAGTTGTATTGGCAATTGGCGCACACCCAGATGACATCGAATTTGGATGCGGTGGAACATTGGCCAAATGGGCACAGGCCGATGCAGTCATTCACTATCTGGTGTGTACAGACGGCTCGAAAGGAACGTGGAATCCAGACGCCGATATCCCTCAGCTCATTGCCGACCGTCAACGTGAACAGCGCGCAGCAGCAAGTGCGGTGGGTGCAACTGGCACAGTGAATTTCTTGGGCTATGTCGATGGTGAGTTAGAACACTCGCGAGAAGCAGTAGACAAAATTGCACTTTCTATTCGCACAGTGAAACCAAACATTGTGTTGTCACATGATCCGTGGAAGCGATACCGCCTCCATCCCGATCATCGCAACACTGGACTCAATGTGTGCGATGCAATCGTGGCCGCACGTGACCCGCATTTTCTCAAGCACCACATGAAAGATCATGGCGTGCAACATCATCGACCAGATGCACTTCTTTTGTGGGAGGCCGATGAGCCGAATCACTTTGAAGACGTATCACTTGTTGTGGATACAAAACTCGCAGCCCTTGAAAAGCACGTGAGTCAATTTGAATCAACAATGAAAGCAACAGACGACAGCGAGATGGATGTCTTTCGCACTCGCATGCGCACTCGAATGAAGGATCTAGGGCAACCGCATGGCGTTGATGCTGCCGAGATCTTTCATCTAATGAATCGCCTCTAACAAGCTCGCGGATAAAAAGAGAAGAGAGGGGCTTTCGCCCCTCTCTTCAACACTCCGAGCCGGTTGGTTTGTTTTGCTTGAAAGAGCGAAGAAGAATTACTTCTTCGCAGCCTTCTTGCGCTTTGCAGGCTTGCGCTTTGCGGTTGCCTTCTTAGCTGCTGGGGCTGCCTTCTTGGCGGCCTTCTTGCGCTTTGCAGGAGCAGCCTTCTTGGCAGCCTTCTTGCGCTTCGCAGGAGCTGCCTTCTTAGCAGCCTTCTTCTTCTTTGCAGGAGCAGCCTTCTTGGCTGCTTTCTTGCGCTTTGCAGGAGCCTTCTTGGCTGCTGCCTTCTTCTTACGTGGAGCAGCCTTCTTAGCTGCTGCCTTCTTCTTGCGTGCAGGAGCTTTCTTAGCTGCTGCTTTCTTCTTTGCTGCCACTTGAGTTTCCTCTCGTTGGGTAAGTGGTTACTTACGGTTTGGGTTCAGCTGAGCTTTTAATGTTGAGCTCGCTGTGAACTTCATCGCAGTGGAGGCGGGAACCGTTACTGCTGCACCCGTTTGTGGGTTACGGCCGGTCCGTTCTTTGCGAGCAGTGGTACTGAACGAGCCGAAGCCCGGCCATGCCACTTTTTCGCCCTTCTTAGTAGAAGCCACTACCAGGTCAAAGAAAGCGGTGAGTGTGCGTTCGGCATCTGCCTTGGAACACTCTGCTTGCTTTGCTACCTCTTCGATGAGCTCTGCTTTGGTCATTGTTTTTCCTCCTCGGAATCGGAGTGGTACATACAATCTGAACGCCTATTTGCATGAATTGCAAGCATTCAAATAGTTGCAAATGCAATTATCGTGATTTTTTCGGCATTCATCACTGCACCAGCGAGAAGGAAAAGTTGTCGCGCAACAAGCAGCAAACATTGACATTCGAAACATAGATCGCGAACAGAATTTTCTGTGTGCCGTCTCCAGTACTCAATAGCAAGAAAACCCGAAATCTCGGGAAACCCAATAATTGCAAGGGTTTGCGAGGAAGTATCGCATCGCAAATTTGCTTCTCCATCAGCAGAACGTCAATCAGTACAGACTTTTCCACAGAAAATTTTGGATGCGTGACGCGCGTTTTTTCTGCTGCAATCAACGTGTTGTTCCTGCGTGACGAAGGTCATTATCTGCCCACCAAAAAAATTTTAAAAAATTTCTGAAAAAGTGCTCGAAACACGCGTTTCGAGAAGATGACGAACAAAAAAATTCTCAAAAGTATCCACCACTTCACCTACCGCCATGGTGAATGATGTGACCTATCGATGGAGTTGCGGAGCACATCGATGCCGACATCGCGTCGACAGACAATGCGATGACGAGCATCTCTCACTCATCTTCTTCTGTGCGCACTCGCATTGTTTTAGACACATCAGTTCTTGTTGCTGATCCCGGTTGCCTTCATTCTTTTCCAGGATGCGACATCGTTATCCCACTCACCGTCGTGGAAGAACTCGACGGTCTAAAGAGTCGACCTGATGATGTTGGTCGCGCCGCACGTACTGCGTTGCGCACCATTGAAGATCTTCGCCGTCGTGCTGGTGGTTCTATTCATGAGCCAGTTCCACTTGGACCAGATCCAGATGGTGCGACTCTCCATATTGAGGTCAATGGAATACAGCGAGATCGTCTCGTTGAAAAAGGCCTGAATCCAGAGGTTCCAGACAATCGCATCATTGGTGCTGCCTTGGGTCAGTCCCTTCGTGCGCCGACACACATCATTTCGAATGACGCCGGGCTTCGTATTAAGGCTGCACACCTTGGCCTCATTGCTGAAGAGCATCAACCGGTAGGTCGCGCCGCAAATACTCGTCCTATGGGTTGGTTCACACTTGACGTGGACGGTCAACTCGTCAATGAACTGTATGAACATGGCGAAGTTGCAGCATCGCGTTTTGATGCCGCGCAAGAACTTGTGGTGAACGAATTTGCCGTTGTGAAATCTGGTTCGCAATCAGCGCTCGTTCGTTGCCAAGGCGAGATGGTGGAACTTCTGCCTGCAGCGTCACCTGAAGCCTGGGGCTTGCGCGCACGTTCGAAAGAACAGAGATTCGCTCTTGAATTGCTCCTCGATCCAGATGTCAGCGTTGTTGCATTAGATGGCCGTGCAGGTACCGGCAAGACCGTCATGGCTATTGCAGCAGGCTTGGAACAAGTGGTCGAGAGTCGCACGTACGAGCGCCTTGCGGTGTATCGCCCGCTTGTGCCAGTTGGTCGAGCAGATGTTGGATTCCTCCCCGGCGGTCTCGACGAGAAACTCGATCCGTGGATGTCTGCAATTCACGACGCAATCGTTGCTCTTACCGACCAACGCAGTAGCCACGATGCACGTCGCCTTATTGACGACCTCACAGCCCGTGGGCAATTGTCGTTGGAGTCGGTCACATTCCTTCGCGGACGTTCACTACACCGCCAGTTTGTCGTTGTTGACGAGGCCCAGAACCTAGAGCCCACAACGTTGAAGACAATCCTCACTCGAATTGGCGAAGGAACAAAAGTGGTCTTTACGGGCGATACCAGCCAGATCGATGCCCCATACATGGGCGAGTCAAACAACGCGCTTGCTGTGTTGATTCATGCATTTGCCGAACAACACTGTTTCGGCCATGTCACTCTCGCCTCGTGTGAACGAAGCGAAGTAGCCAGCCTCGCTGCCGAACTGCTGTAGAGCGTGTGACACACTCGTGTCATGGCTGATACACCCGACAACTTCGTTCGTACATTTATTTCCGCGCTTGTTGCACGCGACCTAGCAGGCGCTGCGGAAATGGTGTCTGCAGATTTTGAATACGACAACGTCCCCATGGGCAAAGCATTTGGTCCAGAAGCTCTCACCTCAACGCTGAATGGATTCTTTGGAATGTGCACCAACATTGATTGGGAAATTCTTCGCCAAACGTCGTCGGGCGACATGAACCATGGACTTGTATTGAACGAGCGCGATGACCGAGTAGAAATTCACGGTCGATGGGCAACATTGCCAGTTGCTGGCGTTTTTGAAATTAAAGACGGAAAGCTTGTCTTGTGGCGCGATTATTTTGATCGTCAAACCATCATCGATGTCATGACGCCACCCACTGCGTAATGTTTCACACAACGGGTTTGCTGAACCTTGCACTACCCCGCCCTTAAAGTGACAATCATGAACAACCCACATCGCAACCAAAATTTCAAGTCTCTAAAAGACGTGTCATTTGCCGTTGTGGACTTTGAGACCACTGGCGTAAATCCGTCAACAGACCGCATCGTCCAGCTCGCAGCAATTGTGGTTAATGGCGAAGGTGAAATAGTCGACGAGTTCGACACTGTGGTGAAACCGGAAAGCCCAGACAACTACACCCATGGTGCCGAACACATTCATGGAATCTCCGAGTCGCAAGTTGCAGAGGGAATGCCCCTCAGTCAAGCCCTAAAGAAATTGTGGGACATCAGTTCTGGCAATGTCTTTACCGCTCACAACGCCAGATTCGATATTGGTTTCCTGCATGCCGAGTCAGAACGAATTGGCCTCAATCAACGTATTGAATCTCACATTGACACGCTGTCGTTGGCGCGAAAAATAGACGCAGAGAAAACGCGCCGCCATTCACTCGAGGCATTATGCGAGCACTACGGCATTCAGCGCGAAAAAGCACACGACGCAAAAGCAGACGCCACTGCCACAGCCGAATTGTTAATGCATCTCATGAGAGACCTTGGCGTTAATAGCGCAGATCAGTTACCAGATTTGTTTGCGTAACGTCCCAGCACTTCAGAGGCGGTTTGCTGCAACAGGTTCACCGCACTCTCTGGTGCCACAACTGTCACGTTGCCTTCCGCGCGAAGCAACAAGCGACCCAGCCAGTGATTGCTATTAATCACCATCTCCACACGGAATGAGCCGTCGTGGCGTTCTTCAAGAACAGTGCATGGGTAGGTCTCCACCACCCATGCTGCAGCTGGCGAAATTTCAAGAACTACTTTGGCTTTGTCTGAGGCGTCGGAGAACCATGTAGGAATCTGATTATCTACTGGCTCAACTGCAACGAATTCTCCAGTGGGGGTCACCTGTCGGATTCGGTCCACGCGGAAGTGGCGTTGGCTTCCAGACAAGTCATCGTCTGCCGTGATGTACCAGTGCCCTCGATCGGTGAACACTGAACGCACCACAATTGTTCGAACCTTCTCCGTATTGTCTGCAGGAGTCCAGTACGTGATGGTGAGTCGCTCACCAGACGCCGCTGCGCCGGTGACCTTCTCGAGAAAAATGGGCGACTCGGTATCCACATCGACGATTCCGTCACCCAAGATCTTGCGCAATTTTTCAACCGCAGAGGTGAGCGCTTTTTGCTTTGTGAAGCCAGGAATATCTTCAGCAGCGGCAGCCAACAAGCTAAGACCGAAAGCCTCTGATGGAGATAATTCAAGACGGCGTTCGAAGTGTTTGTTTCTGCCCACATAGATGATGCCTTCATCGATGTACACCTCTGTGAGCTCCAAAGGTGTGTACGGCGGAGTTCCACACATTGCAGCCAATTCAAGATCTTCAATGAGGTCTGCTTCGCTAATGCTGAACTGCTGAGCCATCTCTGAAATGGCAACTTCTTTCCGTTGCATTAACCACGGCAACATCACCAAGAGACCTTTCACACGGTCTTCTGCTTTGCGCGGTCCACGTCGTGCGCTCATGCTGCTCCCCCTGCCAATTTTTGAAGATCAGCAATGATTTCTTGACGAATATGTTCGGGCGACACGACTTCTGCGCGATCCACCATTGCGTACAACCACGACTTAAACGCCGTGCGATTTCCACACGCCACCTCAACGTCGATGGATCCGTCGGAGCGACGCGCGACAATTGCGTCGCCTCCAAGCTCACGTACCGCAGCGGGAGCTACGCGATGGTCGAGACGCACAACAGCAACTTCCTGCGTTCCACCATCGAACTCTTTGGCATCTCGCGAAAACGCGGTAAGGACATTGAAATTCTCTGGGCGCTGAAACGCATTGGGCTCCCCCGCGGTGATTTCTCCGACAATACGGTCGACGCGAAATGTGACCTGCATATCGCGTGCAGTGTCGAAGCCAATGAGATACCAAAATCCATTACGTGCAAGGAGACCATACGGGTGAACAACACGTTGACGTTCGCGATACGCAAAAGAGACACTGGAAAAAGCACCAATTGCTTCCCACAACACTGGCAACACTCGGGATTGTGCGTCTACCTTCACAGCCGTTGCCATTTCGGGAGATGTGATTTCTCCGCCCAACCATTGAACCGCTTGTTTTCCCCACGTGGTTCCCATCTGCACAAGAGCAGCTGCTTGTTGCAATGCGTCTAATTCCTCTTCGGTCAAACCGAAATTGATTAATGCATATTCCGAGCGATCGATTGAATATGCGGTCTTGCCTGCATCGCTTCCAGACAATGTTTGCGTTGTAATAGGAAGACCCAGCGCACGAAGCGATCTCTTATCGCGTTCAAACGATGTACGGCGCGCTTCAGCCTCTGCAGGATATTGACCTGCCATCTTGTTTGAGATGTCTTCCAGCGTGAGCGGCACAGACGATTCTGTGAGCAGTGCGACAAGATTGAGCATTCGCTCGGTGGCGTTGACTGTGGTTTTCTTGCTCCCCATATCGGGCAGGATAGACCCAATACGACGCAATCACATTGTCTAAATGGAGTTGTTTTTTCTTTTTGCGAGATACCACTCGAGCAAGGGGTGTGTCACAGTTAGCTTGCGAGTTGGTTCTGAATTGTTCACTGACAAAAGCACAGATCCCGCAATCGTTTTGCCCAATTCAACACCGAACTGATCGAAACTATTTACCCCAAGCAACCATCCCTGAACTGCAGTGGAGTGTTCGTACATGGCCAACAGAACGCCCAATGAACGTGGAGTTAATTGATTCAGCAAAATGACCGTGCTTGGACGATTCCCTGGAAAGTTCTTGTGCGAGTCCGCGTTGTATTCGCCTGCCGCAAGAGCCTCAGCCTGCGCAATGAGGTTCGATATCAAGATGTCGTGAGCAACGGAATCTGTTCCAAGTGGTGCCACTGTGCTGACAAATTCAACAGGCACTACTTGTGTGCCTTGATGCAGCATTTGGAAAAATGCATGTTGCCCATTTGTCCCTGGTTCACCCCACACAACGGGGCTGGAATGAGTTGTTAACTGTGTGCCGTTAACGAGTACCGACTTTCCGTTGCTCTCCATGACGAGTTGCTGCAAATACGCTGGCAATCGTGCCAAATCGTGGCTATACGGAATGACAGCAACACTTGGATATTCATGCACGACTGCATTTGCGAACCACACCAAGGCGTGTATCACCGCAAGATTGTGAGACATTTCTGTGGTGGCCACATGATGGTCCATTTCCTGCATTCCCAGCAAGAACTCACGAAACGCTTCGGGTCCAATTGCACACATCAGTGGAAGGCCAATGACCGAGGCAATTGAAAAACGACCGCCTACCCACTCTTTGAATTCAAAACAATGCTCTGGGGTGATTCCCCACTGAATCGCAACAGATGGTTGCGATGTGGAAGCGAAGAATTGCTCTTTCCATGACACACCCCCGTCGGTCAACCATGCCCGGGCTCGCGCCGCATTATGCATGGTTTCGCTAGTGGTAAATGTCTTTGACGACACAATAAAGACCGTGTTGCGAGGCTGGAGACCGTGCAAAGCATCGTCAAGGTCTGCAGCATCAACATTGGAAACGTACTTCACGTGTGGACCATCTGAAAAAGATCGCAATGCTCGTGTTGCCATCGCCGGACCAAGATCGCTTCCGCCGATACCAATGTTGACCACTGTGTGCACATGTGGGTCTGTTCGTAGACGCTGGGCGCATGCCATTGCACGCTCTATCTCCGTTGCAGCCCACGCAGCTTCTGAGCTTGAGGCTGGGTCAGCCCGAAGCGCTGAATGCAGAGCAGAACGACCTTCTGTTGCGTTCATTTTTTTGCCGGCAAACAGGTCTGCCAACTTTTTATCTACTCCGACCGTTGTTGCGGCCTCCAGCAATTGCGACCACATCTCAGAACTAATTCGTTGACGCGAGATGTCTACATGTAGCCCCACTGCGTCGAATGAGAAATCGTGGGCCCGCGATGAAGATGCCGCGAACATCTCGGCCAATGTCGGCACGGTGCGCGCAGTGGCTTGGAGAGTTGCAATCGTGTCGGCGTTCACCGACTCCAAACTACTTCCGCGATGCTGCCCGAATGAGCCGCAAGTACATATCGCCTGCCGCTAAATGGCGGTCTTGGTCTCCACGAGCGCTGAGGCGCCCCAACCCAGCGAGGATCGATGATGTGAGGTCCGCAAATGCACTGGGAGATGCGCCACACAGAATTGCTTCCGATTCTGTGGAAGTTTCAATGAGTTGCAGCGTCATCTTTCGGAACTCAGCACCAAACGCTTCAGTGCCGTTTGAAACTTCTGGATGTCGTTTCACAACCGCAGAGATACCTGTGATGAATCCAACAATGGATGGCGACGATGCGCCCAGCACGCCTACTTCCGCAAACAGTGCAGTTAATCGGCGCTCCAAGGTGGGCGATGCTGATTCAGCACGCGCAAACACATTCACGAATACGTCTGTAATTGATGAACACACTGCCACATACAGATCTGCTTTTGATGGGAAGTAGTGGTACAACGCAGCGCTGGAAATTCCAGCACGCAATGCAATGTCTTTGTTCGTCGTGCCTTCGAATCCTTCGGCAGCAAACACTTCTTGTGCGCACTCCACAATGCGCAAACGTGTATCTGAAGAATCGGTGTCGGCTGGTCGACCCAACTTGCGCGAAGCGCTAATTGGTTGGTCGTCCTTAGCCGTCACGACTTCTCCTTATCGAGGACGCGAGTAATACGCGACCCAACCAAGTGGTGCAACCGCTGCAGCTAGTGCAATCTTGATGACATCGCCAACGAGGAATGGGCTGACACCCAACTCAATTGCGTTGCCGTCACCTTGTGCGAGTGGAATGTTGAGTGAATGTGACAACCATGCGGCACCACAGATGTAGATGACTGCTGATGCGAGCAACAGACTTGATGCAGACATGACGTAGTTGCGGTCGTTGCGGCGGTCTGCGTACCAACCCGTGATTCCCGCAGCCAGAACAAAACCGACGAAGTACCCGAATGTTGCGCCGGTTGCACGTTCCCAACCACCAGTTGCAGACGCATAGAACGGCAGCCCGATGGCACCCATTGCCCAGTACAACGCTTGGCTTGCCATAGCGCGACGCGAACCCAATACACCGCCCACGGTAAGCACAGCAAATGTCTGGCCCGTCAGTGGTACCGGCGTGAAACCAAGGTGAATCACAACCTGAGCACACAATGCGGTGAACAGTGCGCCACCTACAACCAAAACGGCATCGCGAACGCGTGCACGGTTAAGGGCCTTTGGCAGTGTGATGAGGTCAGACAGAACATAGGGGGTTGCTTGTGACATGACCCCAACCCTACTAGGGCGTCGTTGTTGAGGTCACAGTTGATGTGGTGGTACGCCGTGGCGCCGTTGTAGGCGGAGTCGTGGTGGAGGTTGGCGTGGATGTTGTGGTGGTGAAGTTGGGGTCTTTCTTGTCCCACGCAGGTGGCTGTGAGCCGTACTCCTCTGGTTCCTTTACGCCGTCGAACACATAAATTCGATCGTTGTATTTCACCAGAGACTGAAAGTACTCAGAAATGAAAATTGGAATTCGGATGCAGCCGTGTGATGCGGGTTCGTTTGGAACATTCATTGCACCATGAACGGCGATTCCAAAATTGAAATACACCGGATTCCACATTGTTCCTAACTTGCTTTCGCGAAGTCCAACCTTGCGGTTATAGAAGTAGTACAAACCGCCAGGAGTGATGGCGTTTCCGCACCACCCTTCATAAATCGGTTCTTTTCCGTTTTCGTTTCCTTCTTCACCTGGGTCGATGGTGACCGGTTCACACCAGGTTTCACCAGTACCCGATGAAATATGCGTCACGAGAACCAGCTCTGGACCTTTGAAGATGGTGAGAACTTGTTCAGGCAAGTACACCTCTGCATGGTTGGGAGATCCGGGTTGACGGCGTGGAGCAATCTGAACATCGCCACGCATGACATCCCACAATGCGGGCGTGACGAAGTCAACTTTTTCTTTACCCTTCAGCTGCAACACGATTCCTTGAAATGCCCACACGGCCATTCGTGTATCGCCGCCGTACACGCCATCGATCTTGCCTGGATCAAATTTCAGTTCTTTCAGCCGTGTTTGCAACCGGCGAACATCGTCACCTTTTGTGCCATTTCTAATGACACGAGTGAGAGAAAAACATGTGACCGGTGAAGCCTCTGTGCATTGAGCAGGAACGGTGGTTGTGGTGTCTACAACAACCGGGGCGCCAGGGGTTTGGTTAGATAAGAAAACAACCGATGCGACCACTGAAAGAACCGCGCCAACAATGATGGCCGGGCGCCACTGCACCCACCATGGAAGAGCGGGCACCGCACTGGCAGACCCGTTGATGGGGTCGAGAAACGAGTCATTCAGTTCGGGGTCGAATGGATCGCTCACGAGTACGAAACGCTACCAACGCCCCTCGTCTGAGGGTCATCGCCCCTACTGAACAGGGGAAATACTGCGAATTTCGCGACGTAAAGAGCGTGCCTCGCGAAGAATTTTCACAATGACAGACGGCGAACTCAAAGTGGAGACCCCTCTGGTGCGAGGGAAATAGTCAACACCAAATTGGATGACCGAGTAACCGTATTTCTGCGCTTTCACCACTAACTCTGCGTCGATGAAAGATCCTTCACTCTTCAATTCAACATGTTGAAAAATTCGAGTACGACACAATTTGAATGCGAAGTTGATATCGCGCATTCGAACGCCGAA
>CAZRHK010000028.1:14620-16918 GCA_964599815.1 uncultured Bifidobacterium sp.
TCGTCAACAATGATCATCTCGTAATCGGCAATATCCCCACCAGCCATCAAGTCTTCGCACTCTTCACGCGCCGCATCGATGGCTCGCTCGATGTAGTCCTGTTCGTTCCACATTGGAAAGAACACAGACAACTTCTGGAAAGGGGATTTCTCCATAGGTGGTCAGGCTACTGCTGGCTCACATATCGCAACCCGTTGTACGGTGGAGCCATGGAGTTTGAGCCACCACAACTTCCACAATCTGTCTCGGGACAATTGTCCGACGGTTGGCGAACTGTTGCATTCATTACGTGGGTTTTGGCTGGTGCCAGCGTTGTAGCCATCGCAATTACAAGTCGCACCATTGGTCGCTCTATTTGGTGGCTTGGCCCCGAAAGTGATCCGGCACCAATCGTTTTTGTGTTGCTTCCACTTCTCGCTGTCGCGATTCCGTTGTATTGCGCATCTCGAAAGCCTGAATCACTTCCGGTCCTCAGCATTGCCTCATCGGGTGCGCTGCTACTGAGCGCCCTGTTAGATGTTTCGTCCTCCCCCGCTGTTGCACTCGCAAGTGGTGTGGTGGCTGTGGCAACCCTTTCTGTATCTATTGCGTTAGTTGCAGTGGCGCGGCAGTACCGTTGAGGTATGTCCAAAGTCCTCACTGAACTCCCCATTGGCGATCGCGTCGGCATCGCATTCTCTGGTGGCCTCGACACATCGGCCGCCGTTGCATGGATGCGCGAAAAGGGAGCAGTCCCCTGTGCCTACACCGCAGATTTGGGTCAACCAGACGAAACGGACTTGACCGGCATTCCCCACAAAGCGAAGGAGTACGGCGCAGAGATTGCCCGACTCATTGATTGTCGTGAAGAACTTGTGCATGAAGGTCTTATTGCTCTTCAATGCGGCGCGTTTCACATCACCACTGCTGGAAAGACCTATTTCAATACCACACCACTTGGTCGTGCAGTGACAGGAACTCTCCTCGTGCGCGCAATGCAAGAAGACGGTGTCGACATTTGGGGAGACGGCAGCACGTACAAAGGAAACGACATTGAACGTTTCTATCGCTACGGCCTCATGGTGAACCCATCACTTCGCATTTACAAGCCGTGGCTCGACCCAACATTTGTTAATGAAATGGGTGGCCGAACCGAAATGAGCGAATTCTTGTTGGCACGAAAGTTGCCGTACAAGGCGTCTGCCGAAAAGGCTTATTCCACAGACGCAAATATTTGGGGTGCTACACACGAAGCAAAATTGTTGGAAGAACTCAACAACGGAATGGAAATTGTTGAGCCCATCATGGGAGTTGCTCATTGGCGAGACGACGTTGCCATCGCAGCAGAAGATGTCTCCATTCGTTTCGTAGAGGGTTTCCCCGTTGCCATCAACGGACGCGAATACGCAACACAAGTTGACCTTGTATTGGCCGCAAACGAAATTGGTGGACGCCATGGCCTTGGCATGAGTGACCAAATTGAAAACCGCATTATTGAAGCGAAGAGCCGCGGCATTTACGAATCACCAGGACTTGCACTGTTGCACATCGCATACGAACGTCTAGTCACCGGCATTCATAACGAAGCCACCATGGAGAATTACCGCACCATGGGCCGTCGCTTAGGACGCTTGCTGTACGAGGGTCGCTGGTTCGACCCGCAGTCATTGATGTTGCGCGAACCATTGATGCGTTGGGTGGGAACCGCAATCACTGGCGAAGTCACACTCCGTTTGCGCCGAGGCGATGACTACAGCATTTTGGACACCACTAGCCCGAACCTCACGTATGCACCCGATCGTCTCAGTATGGAGCGCGTTGAAGATGCAGCATTTGGTCCGCTGGACCGCATTGGTCAACTCACCATGCGCAATCTCGATATTGACGACAGCCGTGAAAAACTCCAAGTTTATCGATCTGCGGGAACATTGCCCAGCGGTGGCCTCTTAGCCATTGACGACAAGTCCTGACACAGCAGACCAATTAGTGCTGCACGTGTTGGCATTGTGTCAACAACAACATGCTCGTCGTCGCCGTGAGCGCCGCCACCAACTGCGCCAAGCCCATCAAGTGTCTGCACACCAATGGCTGCGGTGAAGTTGCCGTCTGAGCCACCGCCAACAACAACACCATCTACAGAGTTAAGCCCGGCAGATGTCATTGCCTTTTGCGCAATAGAGAAAAGTTCCGCAGCAGACGACTCGTGCATTGGTGGACGACCTATGCCGCCACCGAAGGTGAGGGTTGTTCCGGTGACTGTTGTGTGCAGGTTTTGAAATGCCGCCTCAACACGTGCTTTTTCTTCTGGCAACGCGATAC
>CAZRHK010000029.1:0-4499 GCA_964599815.1 uncultured Bifidobacterium sp.
GCTGTTGTGTTGCCGTCGTAGGTCTTGTTGTTAGCGGTGATGGTGACGGTGAGTGAGCGAGCTGTGATGTTGGCTGTTGTGGTGGCGGTGGTGTTTTGTGTGTAGTTGGCTGCATCTGTACCTGTGAGGGAGATTCCTGTTGCGGTGACTGTCTTGCCTGTTCCGACTGTTTTGGAATTGAAGGTTGGAGTTCCCGACACTGTGAAGGAGTCGCCCGAAATTCGGTCATCTGTGTAGGAAACTGATGCAACGTCTGTCGCATCGTAAGTTTTGTTTGTTGCCGTAATAGTGACATTTAGAGGTTTCGCCGTGATATCGGCTGTTGCAGTAGGTGAGCCATTCAGTGACAACGTGTAGTTGGCCGCACGCGATCCAGATAACGATGCGGACGTGAGGGTGACAGTTTTACCTATTCCGACGGTTTTGTCAGCAAATGCAGCAATCGGTGATGTCAAGGCAATCTTCAGGGAATCGCTGGCATCGCCTGCCGGAACGTTGACGAGTGTTAACAAGTTTGGATTTGTGATTGCAGCCGATGTAGTGCGGTTGTAAACCCGAGACGGAGATGTCACTAACGAGCCGCCAACCGTCAACGGACGCTGAGTAATACTTGCGTTAAACGTAGGCAAAGTCAGTGTGTAGTTTGCGGCGTCTGCTCCAGATAATGAATAGCCAGTAGTACTAATGCCAATGTTGTTTCCTACAGTCGCTTGAGCAAACGTAAATGTCGGTACTCCAGTCAAAGTGACATCGTCTGATAGCTGAACATCGCTAAGCCCTGGAGAATTAGGTGGAGTGACCTGTGAAGTTGCATCAGTCGTTGCGTCATATTCGCGATTTGAAACAGTGAATATTCCCGTAATGGTCAATACCCGTGGCGTGATGTTTGCAGTTTGGACAGCATTAATTGAAACCGATGGCAGTGTGTAGTTTGCGGCATCAAGCCCGGTGATGACGAGACTTGAGGAAGTAACTGTTTTGCCGTTTACTGCTGTCTTCGAGTTGAATGTCGCATTACCAGTGACGGTCAGAGAATCGCCCGAAATGCGGTCATCTGAGTATGTAACTGTTGCAGTGGCTGTTCCGTCATAGATCTTGCTTGTTGGATTGACGACAACATTCAAAGTTCTTTGAATAATGGCCGCAGTGGTAGTGATTGAAGTTGGATACGAATAGTTAGCCGAATCTGTGCCAGTCACAGAAATTCCCGACACAGTAACTGTCTTGCCTGCGCCGACGTCTCTTGTTGCGAAAGTAGACGAACTGTACGAAATAGTTAGGGAGTTACCCGCAACGCGGTCATCGGAGATTGCGACAGATGCCGACGTCGTTCGGTCATATGTCTTATCGGACGCGCTAGCCGTTATTACAAGAGCCCGAAGTGTGATGTTTGCCGTAGTGGTGGTGGTTGTATTTGACGAGTAATTAGCAGCATCTGTTCCAGTAAGGGTGATTCCAGATGCGGTGACAGTTTTTCCTGTTCCAACTGTCTTTGTTGCAAAAGTTGCGGTACCACTGACTGTGAAGACATCGCCTGATACGCGGTTGTCCGTGTAGGTGACTGTTGCTGTTGTGTTGCCGTCGTACGTCTTGTTGTTAGCGGTGATGGTGACGGTGAGTGAGCGAGCTGTGATGTTGGCTGTTGTGGTGGCGGTGGTGTTTTGTGTGTAGTTGGCTGCATCTGTACCTGTGAGGGTGATTCCAGATGCGGTGACTGTCTTGCCTGTTCCAACTGTTTTGGAAGAGAAGGTTGGGGTTCCGCTAACGGTAAAAATGTCTCCTGATACACGGTTGTCCGCGTAGGAGACGGACACTGAGTCGCTTCCGTCATAAGTCTTATTGGAGGCAGTGACGGTGACATTGAGAGTCCGCTGCGTGATGTCAGCTGTTGTGGTGGGTGAGCCATTCAACGAGAGGGTGTAGTTACTTGCAGTTGACCCGGTGAGTGAGGCAGATGTAAGGCTTACGGTTTTTCCATTAGAAACTGCCTTATCGCTGTATTGGGCAACGAGCGACGTCAGTGCAACTTTCGACGGAGTGTTTGCGTCGCCTGCAGGTACGTTCACCAAGGTGAGTGCACTGCTATCTGTAATTGAGATTGCAGTGGTCCGGTCGTACGTCTTCGTTGGTGCTGTTACCAACGACCCCCCAATTGTTAATGGCCGCTGGGTGATGTTTGCTGAAAATGTTGGTGAAGTCAGTAAGTAATTGCTTGCGTCCACTCCTGAAAGCGAGTAACCAGACGTTGATATGCCTATCCCTGTACCTACTGACGCTTGCGCAAAGTTAAATGTTGGTGTTCCCACCAGTGTGGTGTCATCGCCAGCCTGGACATCGGACAGGCCCGCCATCGCTGGAAGAGTGACCTGGCTGGTGGCGTCAGTAGTCGCATCGTATTGGCGATTTGCAACGGTAAATGTGCCAGTCACTGTTAGTGAACGTTTTGAAATATTCGCCGTTGTCGTAGCAATCGAGTTTGGAGAGTAGTTGTTGGCGTCGGTGCCAGACAGAGAGATGCCCGTTGCAGTAACCGTTTTTCCATTTGCAGCGGTCTTATCGTCAAATGATGCAGATCCGGAAACCGTAAAGGAATCGCCAGAAATACGGTTGTCTCCATAGGTAACTGACGCTGTTGCTGAGGCGTTGTAAATCTTATTGCTAGCAGTGATAGTCACAACAAGTGGCTTCGCGGTGATGCTGGCCGTCGTTGTTGCAGTGGTGTTCTGTGTGTAGTTGGCTGCATCCGTTCCAGATATCGCAATGCTGACTGCGGTAACTGTCTTTGAAACGCCAACGTTCTTGTCGCTAAATGTCGGTGTTCCCGTGACAGTCAATGAGTCCCCTGAAACGCGATTATCCGCGTAAACAACGCTCGCGGATGTTGTTCGGTCGTACACCTTGTCACTTGCAGAAATAGTGACCGCAAGAGATCGAAGGGTGATGTTCGCAGTTGTTGTTGCGGTTGTGTTCTGCGAGTAGTTACTAGCATCGTTTCCTGACAGCGAGATGCTGTTTGCGGTAACAGTCTTTGCATTACCAACAGCCTTTGTCGCAAACGTTGAAGTACCAGCCACCGTCAAGTCATCACCAGCGACTCTGTTGTCAAGGTATGTCACACTTGCGGTTGTGTTGCCGTCGTAGGTTTTGTTTGACGCAGTAATAGTGACCGCAAGAGATCGAAGGGTGATGTTCGCAGTTGTTGTTGCGGTTGTGTTCTGCGAGTAGTTACTAGCATCGTTTCCTGACAGCGAGATGCTGTTTGCGGTAACAGTCTTTGCATTACCAACAGCCTTTGTCGCAAACGTTGAAGTACCAGCCACCGTCAAGTCATCACCAGCGACTCTGTTGTCAAGGTATGTCACACTTGCGGTTGTGTTGCCGTCGTAGGTTTTGTTTGACGCTGTGATAGTGACGGAAAGCGTTCTCACAGTGATGTTCGCAGTTGTTGTTGCGGTTGTGTTCTGTGTGTAGTTGCCAGACGCCGTTCCACTCAATGTGATGTTGTTTGCAGTTACCGTCTTGGCGGTACCGATGTTCTTGTCGCTGAACGTCGCGGTGCCGCTGACGGTCATTACGTCGCCACTGACTCTGTTATCTGCATACGTCACACTTGCGTTGACGTTGCCGTCATATGTCTTATTTGACGCGGTAATGGTGACAGTCAGGCTTCGTGGGGTGATTGATGCGTAAGTGATAGGGGAGTTGTTGACTGAGACGGCGTAGTTGCCAAGGTCTGCGCCAGTGAATTGGAACGATGTGAGCTCAACGATCTTGTTGACCCCGACATTGGCGTCAGTTCTGAATCGACCTCGTGGATTTGTGACACCAACAAGGTCATTTCCTTGTACGCCCACCAAAGTGAGATCTGCGATGTCGTACGTCGCGGTTCGAGTTCCGTCATACACCTTGTCTTGCGCCTGCAATGTGCCTGTGACTTCTAGTGGACGTTGCGTGATGTCTGCTACCGATGAGGTAGTTGTATTTTGTGAATAGTTTGCGGCATCAGTACCCGAAATAGTGATGTTTGAAATAGAAACTGTTTTTCCATTCGCTGCTGTTTTCGTTGCGAAAGTTGCGGTTCCCGTTACGGTAAACACGTCGCCTGATACTCGGTTATCGCTGTAAACAGCGGTGGCATTGACCGTGGCATCGTACGTTTTTGAATCAGCAACGGCAGTCACTGTGAGAGTACGTACAGTGATGTTGGCAGTTGTTGTTGTGGACGTGTTCTGCGTGTAGTTCGCTGCATCGGTACCCGAAATTGAGATAGATGTTGCAGTAACAGTCTTGTCCGTTCCGATGTTCTTGTTATCAAAGGAGGAGCTGCCAGTGACTGTGAATTGATCGCCGCTCACACGATCATCAAGATATGTCACTGAAGCCGTCGTTGTGCCGTCATACACCTTGTTGGAAGCGGTGATAGTGACGGCCAGAGGACGCGCAGTGATGTTGGCAGTGCTGCTTGCGGTGGTGTTTGGTGTGTAGTTTCCTGAGTCCGT
>CAZRHK010000029.1:4599-16458 GCA_964599815.1 uncultured Bifidobacterium sp.
GCGGTGGTGTTTGGTGTGTAGTTTCCTGAGTCCGTACCAGAGAGCGAAATACCGGTGGTGGACACAGCCTTTGCAGTACCAACAGTTTTGGTACTGAACGATGATGTCGAAGAGTACGTAAACACATCTCCACTCACTCGGTTATCGCTGAAAGTGACGGAAGCATTTGTTGTACGGTCGTATACCTTGTTGACTCCCGTGGCAGTAACTACCAAAGCACGTTTATTGATTGTGGCAGTGCTGCTCGCGGTGGTGTTTGGTGTGTAGTTTCCTGAGTCCGTACCAGACAGAGAAATGCTGCTCGCAGTCACTGTTTTGCCAGTTCCTGCATTTTTGTCCGAGAACGTTGCGGTTCCAGAGACAGTAAAGACGTCGCCGGAGATACGAGTGTCTTGATATGTCACTGATGCACTATCTGTGCCGTCGTAGGTCTTGGCCGAAGGAGTAATGGTGACAGTGACTGAACGTCGGGTGATGTCTGCCGTAGTGGTTGGTGCACCTGAGATCGTCAGTGTGTAGTTGGAGGCCGTCGTTCCTGTCAGAGTGGCCGCCGTCAGCGACACTGCCTTACCAGTACCAACGTTCTTATTGTTGTATGAAGCCACAAGTCCAGTAAGTGTTACTTTCGCTGCGTTACCCGCATCTCCAGAAGGAACATTTTGAAGTAGCAACTGTGCGGCATCTGTGATGGTTGCTGAAATTCCTTGGTCGTATGTCTTTGATGCCGAAACGACGAGTGAACCACCAATTGTGAGAGGTCGTGCTGTGATGTTTGCTGTAAATGTTGGTTGCGTCAGTGCATAGTTGTTGGCATCTACGCCACTCACTGAATATCCGGTTGTCGAGATTCCAATTGCCGTTCCTATTGTGGCTTGGGCAAAGGTGAATGTGGGTGTTCCAGTCAGTACCGCATCGTCACCAGATTGAACGTCTGATAACCCAGCCGAGATCGGCAATGTGACTTGAGCAGTTGCGTCAGTGGTGGCGTCATATTGGCGGTTTGCGATAGTGAATGTGCCTGTCACAGTCAGCGGCCGCTTTGTGATGTTCGCAGTAGCTGTTGCCGTCGTGTTGTAGTCGTAATTGCCCGCATCGGTGCTGGACAGAACAATTCCGGTCGCAGTGACAGTTTTGCCATTGCCGGCGTTCTTGTCGGAGAACGTAGCTGTTGATGTAAAGGACAGCGCATCTCCGGCCACTCTGTTGTCGGTGTAGGAAACAGATGCTGTTGTACTGGCGTTATAAATCTTGTTCGAGGGCGTGATTCCAATCGTCAAAAGGCGCTTTGTGATGTCGGCATTGGTTGTGGCGGTTGTGTTCCAGGTGTAGTTACCTGAATCCGTGCTGGTGACCGAAATACTGTTAGCAGTCACCAGTTTTGACGTGCCTACGTTCTTGTCACTGAAAGTTGGTGTACTTGCGATGACAAGGACATCGCCTGAGACGCGATCATCTGCGTACGTCACTGATGCAGTTGTGGTGCGGTCATAGATTTTGTTCGAGGCTGTGATTGTCACGGTAAGCGCCCGCTTTGTGATGTTCGCAGTAGTTGTCGTAGAGGTGTTGGGGGAGTAGTTGGCCGCGTCAGTGCCGGTCAAAGTAATTCCAGTTGCTGTCACTGTCTTAGAGAGACCATAAACCTTGTTTGTAAAAGTCGCAGTGCCACTCACGGTAAAGATGTCTCCTGCCACCCTGTTGTCTGAAAACACCACAGAGGCACTGGCGTTTCCGTCGTAGGTTTTGCTGCTGGCAGAGATTGTGACGGCGAGAGTTCGTACAAGAATAGATGCGGTTGCGGTAGCAGTTGTATTGAATGAATAGTTGGCTGCGTCAGTTCCACTGATGGACATGTTCGTCGCAGAAACCGTCTTGTTTGTGCCGACATTTTTGTCTGGATATGTTGGCGTACCCGAGACCGTCAAAATATCCCCGGAAATTCTTGTGTCAGTAAAGGAGACCGAGGCATTGACAGTTCCGTCGTACGTCTTGTTGCTCAACGTAAAGCCAAGTGTGATGGGACGTTGTGTGATGTCTGCGGTGGTCGTTGGGGCGCCAGTGGTGGTGATGGTGTAGTTGCCTGAGGTTGTACCGGTCAAGGCTGCAGTGGCGACAATGACCGTCTTTCCAACTCCAACATTCTTGGAGTCATATGTCGCCGTCAGCGATGTCAGTGCCACTTTTGTTGCATCGTTGGCATCGCCCGCGGGAACATTGACAAGTGTCAGTAGTGATGTGTCGGTGATTGCAGCCGCATTCGTTCGGTTGTACACCTTCGTGCTAGTGACACTCAAGGTGCCTCCGATCGTCAAAGGTCGTGCAGTGATGTTGGCAGTAAAACTTGGCTGAGTGAGTGAATAATTGCCTGCGTCTGCCCCGATGACTGAATAGCCACTTGTTGAGATACCAATTGAGTTACCGATAGTTGCTTGAGCAAAAGTAAAAACAGGAGTTCCAGATAAAGCGGCATCGTCACCGGCTTGAACATCTGACAAGCCGGCCGAGACTGGCAATATGACCTGAGCAGTTGCATCGGTAGTGGCGTCATATTGACGATTTGCCACGGTGAATGTTCCAGTCACAGTCAGTGGCCGTCTCGTGATATTTGCCGTTGCCGTCGCTGTTGTGTTTTGAGAATAGTTAGTTGCGTCTGTTCCGGTGAGGGTGATGTTGTTTGCGGTAACAGTTTTGCCGGTCCCAAAGTTCTTTGTGTCAAATGTGGCGTTGCCACTGACGGTAAAGACATCACCGGCCACGCGGTTATCTGCATAGGAAACCGTTGCGGCTGTTGATGCGTTGTACACACGGCTCGTAGCACTGATGGAGACGTTCAATGTTCGCAGGGTGATATCGGCTGTCGTGGTTGGGGCGCCAGTCATGCTGAGAACGTAATTAGAAACGGATGTTCCAGTGATGCCTGCCGATGTAAGAGAGACACTCTTGCCGACTCCAACATTTTTGTTGACGTACTGAGCAACAAGGCTGTTGAGTGCAAGCTTGGTTGCATTTCCTGCGTCTGGAGTCGCGACATTGACGAGAGTTAGAGATGCCGTATTTGTGATGCTGATAGCTGCTGTTGAATCGTAAGTCTTCGTTGCTTGTACATCTAGAGAGCCGCCGATGGTGACTGTTCGCGTGGTGATGTTTGAGGAAAGGGTCAACTGCGTCAATGTGTAGTTAGAGATGTCTGCTCCACTGATGGAATATCCAGAGCCGGCAATAGAGATTCCTGTACCCACATTCGAACTTGCATATGTAAACACCGGAGTGCCGGTCAATGTCACGTCGTCTGCACCTTGTACGGGGGTAATGCCAGGGCTTGCAGGTAGAGAGACGTTTCCCGTTGCATCTGTTGTGCCGTCGTAGACGCGGTTCGACGCAGTGAACGTTCCTGTGATGGTGAGAGTGCGTTTGCTGATTGTTGCAGTGGTTGTTGCAGTGGTATTACCTAGGACATAGTTCGCTGAACTTGCGCCGCTGATAGCAATTCCGGTGGCAGTGATGGTCTTGTTAGTGGCCGCGCTCTTGTCGGCAAATGTTGCAGTTCCAGTAATCGTGAGAGTGTCGGCCGCCACTTTGTTGCTGGAATACGTCACCGTTGCGGCTGTTGATGCGTCGTACGTCTTTGCGCCACCGCTAATGGTGACATTAAGAGTTCGGACCGTAATGTTTGCGGTGGCCGTTGCGGTTGAATTCGGTGTGTAGTTGGCACCATCGGTACCACCTAATGAAATGCCGCTTGCAGTGACTGTCTTGGAAGATCCGACTCCACTTGTATCAAAAGTAGGAGTTCCACTGACCGTTAGTACATCACCAACGATTCGATCGTCTGCGTATGTAACAGAGGCTGTCGTTGTCCCGTCGTACACCTTGTTTGATGCAGTAATTGTGACGTTCAATGATTTTGCAGTGATGTTTGCTGATGTAGTTGCAGTCGTGTTGGCGGTGTAGTTCGCGGCGTCAGCGCCCGTTACTGAGATTGACGTTGCATTGACGGTCTTGGACACCCCTACTGTTTTGGTAGCAAAGGATGCTGAACCGGTAATTGTCAGGGCGTCAGATCCAATTTTGTTGCTTCCATAAGTCACGGACACCGTGGTTCCACCGTCGTACACCTTGTTCGTCGCAGTAATGGTGACCGTCAACGTGCGGGCAGTGATGTTTGCCGTAGTTGACGTAGTCGTGTTGGCGGTGTAGTTGCCAGCATCCGTACCGGATATAGAGATTCCGGTCACCGAGACAGCTTTCCCGGATTCCACTATTTTCGTGGAGTAACTGGCAGAGGTATACGCGAGAGTGACCGTGTCGCCAGCGAGTTTGTCGCTACCAAGAGTGACAGTTGCTGTCGTTGTGCCGTCATATGTTTTGTTGATACCAGATGCAGTAACCGAGAGAGTTCGAGTAGTGATGTTGGCTGTAGTGGTTGGTGCCCCCGTGACGCTCAGGGTGTAATTGCTAGCCGATGTTCCTGAAAGTGATGCCGAGGTGACGGAAACAGTTTTTGAGGTGCCGACAGTCTTTGTCGCATATTGGGCAATTGGAGTTGCCAGTGCCAACTTTGCAGAGTTGCCTGAATCTCCAGCTGGCACATTCGACAAAGTCAGCAGCGCAGCATTTACAAATGTTGCGCTTAAGGTGCCGTCGTAGACCTTGGTGGAACTGACAGACAATGATCCGCCAATAGTGAGCGCACGGGCAGTGATGTTTGCTGAAAGAGAGGGCAGGGTCAATGTGTAGTTAGCTGCGTCGGTCCCACCCAAGGTGTATCCACTTGTCGTGATGGCGATTGACGTGCCGATGTTGGCTTGAGCGAATGTAAAGGTTGGTGTTCCGGTCAATGTCACATTGTCGGTTCCCTGAATGGTGCTCAGCGTTGGCGATGCAGGTGGTGTGACTGTTGCTGAAGTGGTGGCATCGTATGTTTTATTCGAAGGCGTGAATGTGCCAGTTATTGTTAGTGCCCGTTGCGAAATAGTTGCTGTTGTAGTTGCGGTTGTGTTTGCGCTGTAGTTAGCCGCGTCGGTTCCAGACAGAGTGATGCTGTTTGCGGTGATGGTTTTCCCCGCCCCGGCTAACTTGTTTGCGTAGGTGGCAGTTCCTGAAACTGTGAAAACGTCTCCAGACACTCGGTTGTCCGCATATGTCACTGATGCAGAAGTTGATGCGTCGTAAGTTTTGCCAGTGGAAGTAATTGTCACGGATAGAACACGTTGAGTGATTGTTGCTGTCGTAGCGGTCGTGAAGTTGAACGAGTAGTTCGCTGCGTCGGTTCCGGTCAATCCGATGTTGTTTACTGTGATTGTCCTATTTGCCCCGGCATTTTTAGTTGAATAGGTTGCGTTGCCTGACACCGTAAACACATCACCGGCGACGCGGTTATCTGTGTATGTCACGGTTGCCGATGTGGTGCCGTCGTACGTTTTCCCAGTGCTTGTGATTCCAACAGTCAGCGATCGTACGAAAATGGAGGCTGTCACAGTAGCTGTTGTGTTGTAGGTGTAGTTGCCAGAATCAGGTCCAGTCACCGAGATGCTTGAAGCAGTAATTGTTTTGCTGGCACCCGCTGTTTTGGTTGCATAAGTTGCGGTGCCCGTGATGCTGATGTTGTCGCCAGATATGCGGTTATCTGTGTATGTGACAGTGGCAGTTGTGTCGCCGTCGTAGGTTTTCCCGCCACTTGTGATGCCGATAGTTAATGATCGTGCGGTGATATTTGCAGTCGTTGTCGCGGAGGTGTTCGGTGTGTAGTTGCCGGCATCTGTGCCGCTCAACGTGATCCCAGTTGAAGTCACAGTCTTTGAAGTTCCGATGGACTCTGTATCAAAAGTCGCAGTGCCGCTAACTGTGATGTTGTCACCAGATATTCGGTCATCAAGGTAAGTGACGGTTGCAGCATTCGTGCTGTCATATTGCTTATTTGACGCAGTGATGGTGACAGCCAGAGTCTTGGCGGTGATATTTGCAGTTGTTGTCGGTGAACTTGTTAAGGAGAGGCTGTAATTGAATCGTGCGGTCCCAGCAAGTGATGCAGACGTAATTGACACGCTCTTCCCAGAGCCGACGTTCTTGTTCGCATATTGCGCAACAAGACCTGACAGCGACAGGTTCGGAAGATCTGCAGATATGGCATTTGCGATTGACAGGGCGCCAGTATTTGTGATTGTTGCATTGGCAGTTTGGTCATATACGCGAGTAGCTGAGACTTGTAATGTTCCGCCAATGGTGACGGGGCGAGCGGTGATATTTGCAGTTGTTGTAGCACTGGTGGGAAATGTGTAGTTGCCCGCATCGGCACCATCTCCAGAAATACCTGACAAGTTGATGGTAATTCCGGTACCAATTCCTGTTTGAGTGAATTGAGAAGTTGAAGCAGAAATTGTTCCGAGGACATCCCCCGAGATGCGAGTGTCGCTGGCCACCGTAAATGATGCAGTCGCCGTGCCGTCGTATGTCTTGTTCGTACCAGTGAAAGTGATGGCGAGAGTTCGTTTCGTGATGTCGCCAGTGAGAGTGGGTTGGGTGAGTGAATAGTTAGCTGCATTAGTGCCAGACAGGCCGTAGGAAACGCTGGGAGTCACAGTTATCCCATTACCAACAGAGGCTTGTGCGTAGGTGAATGTGGGGGACCCCGAAATTGAGATGTTGTCTCCGTTTACAACGCCGTTCAGAGATGGCGTGCCGATTGCAGTGGCGGTGGTTGTTTTGTCGTAAGTCTTGTTGAAAGTAGGCGGTGTAATGGTGACTGCTTGTTGAGAAATTGTGGCGGTTGCGGTGGGGGCACCAGACAACGTGATGTAGTAGTTGCCCGCTTGAGCTCCCGTCAGAGTGGACGAGGCCGAGAGACTGACAGTTTTGCCACTTCCAGCGTTTGCATTTGCAAACGTGACGACTGGAAGTAATTGCACATCGTCTCCATCCATCACGTCGATGAGTCCAGGAGTGAGTGAGTTTGTAGCAATAGTTGCTGACGCTGTTCTGTCGTATGTCTTGCTGTTCGCAGTAAAGCTTCCACGAATCGAAAAAGCGCGTTGCTGGACGGTGATTGCAATCATGGTGTTCGTTGATTCACCACTTTGAGCAGTTGCGACAACATACATTTGGTAGTTGCCCGCATCTGGTCCGTTATTGAGCTGATTAAGCGTCAACGTTGCGCCGGTGTTTGACGTATTCGAGAAAACTGCGGACACATTGTTGGGAACATTGGTCGTTGACCAAACAATTGGTCCGGTTGCACCTTCAAGATCCGCAGTCAGGTCAAACGATGTATCCCCCCAAATGCCATAAGAGAGAACAACATTTGTGTTGGTTTGATTTGTGATGACAAGCGCATAGAGGGCTGAAGCACCAGCGATAAGGAATGCAACAATTCCGACGAGGACAAGGGATGCGCGCGTGGAGAGCTTCACCAACTTTCGAAACGCAAAACGTCCCTTAATAAGAGGTGCCCCCGATTCCACATAAAAAGGCTATATACACATCTCTAATTACCGTTCTGGTACATACAAATAAAGGGTTTTCTTATGAACTACAGCAGTGTCATTCTGCAGTAATGACAGAGTCCCTCACTAAGGTCAAATTATGGGATTCTTTGCATCACTTAAGGCAAAAGGCGCCGAGCGGAAAGCGAAAGCAGCAGCCAGTGAATACGCGACGGCATATGCCAGATGGAAAGAAGAAGACGACAAGATCACCGAATACATCACGGTGGTGACCGATTGTGCAAACGGTCGCATGCACGAACAACTCACCGACCACACCGATTACGGATTCATGTTGAACGACGGTGAGATTCCAGTGGCGTACTTACCCATGTCGTTATATCTCGAAGTTGTTCGTGCGCCATCGTCGTATAGCGGTGGTTACGGCGGCGTGTCATTCCCGTTGTTCGGTGGAATCAGATTGAACACCGGCCGCACGGGCGGGAAAATTACACCGGGTGAAGAGTCAGTTGACACCACAGACGAAGGCGCCACCATGATCACCACAGAGCGCATCATGTTCACTGGTTCACTTCGCACTGCAGAGTGGAAGTTCGCAAAGATGCTGAGTGTGACGCATTCACCCAAAGGGTTCTCTGTGTTTGCCATGAGTGGCAATCGCAAGCCTGCAGGAATTGCATTCGGCCCAGACGTTGCCACCGAAGTGCAGTTCCGCATTGAACTAGGTGCGGCGATTGCGCGCAACAGATTGTCGCAGTACTTGGCAGAGCTACAAGCAGAAAAAGCACAACACGATTCGCTGATGCCTGTCCCTCCACCGCCGCCTGCCTCAGTTACTGCATAAACACTGGTTAGCCTTCGCACTATGCGCATTGGAGTTCTCACTGGCGGAGGCGATTGTCCTGGTCTGAATGCCGTCATTCGCGCAGTTGTGCGTAAAGCCATTAACGATCATGGCGACACAGTCGTCGGCTTTCTTGATGCATGGGATGGCGTGTTGGAAAAGCGCACCATGGAATTGTCCGTCGCTGCACTTGCCGGAATGTTGCCGCGCGGCGGAACAATTCTTGGAACACGTCGTGGAAGCCCGTTCGATTATCCCGATGGTCCACAACGCGTGAAAGAGAACCTCAGGGAACTCGCCGTCGATGCACTCATTGTCATCGGAGGAAATGGTTCGTTGTGGGTGGCATCAAAACTGCACGATGAAGTTGGAATCACAGTAGTTGGCGTTCCAAAGACAATTGATAACGACATCGAAGGAACCGACGTCTGTTTTGGTTTCAATACCGCCGTACAAATTGCAACTGATGCCATTGACCGTTTACACACCACCGCAGAAAGTCACGATCGCGTGATGGTGGTGGAAGTCATGGGTCGCGACACCGGCTGGATTGCCACACATGCAGGTATTGCGGGTGGTGCAACTGCAGTTCTTATTCCCGAACGGCCGTTTGACATCAACGATGTTGCAGACGCCGTGAAACGTAAACATGCTCGTGGTCGTTACGCATCGATTGTTGTTGTTGCCGAAGGTGCAATGCCCAAAGAGGGCACCATGCCACAACCGACATACGACATGGATCCGTTTGGTCGTCCGCGACTTGGTGGAATCAGTGCGGAAGTGGCGCGCGCACTTGAAGAGCGCACCGGATACGAAACACGTGTGGTGCAAATTGGGCATGTGCAACGTGGCGGAACACCCAATGCGTTTGACCGCGTGTTGTGCACCAGGCTTGGTGTGGAAGCAGTCACGGCGTTACACGATGGTGCCACAAACGTCATGATTGCTGTGCGAAACGACGATATGGAACGTGTTCCATTACAGAACGTCGTTAACAAGACTCGCTATGTCGACTTGTCGTTATACGACAACGTTGCAACAGTGTTCTTTGGCTAACTGTTAGCCACCAAGAACCGTCTAGCGACGACCCTGCTGTTTGGCTTTCTTTGCCTGCTCAGCAGCTTTCCGTGCCTTGCGTGCCTCGCGCTTTGCAGCTTGTTCGGCTTCGTCTTTTTCCAACACCACAACTGGCGCCGCCGAACCACCCATTGCAAAGCGCTCGTCCGTAGCCACTAACTCACGGAAGCCCTTCAAGGAACGTGAGTACTGAATCACCATCAAGCGCACAGCTTCAATGCCGAACTTTTCAATTGCCTTCGGCAGCAAATCGTTCAACTGCTCAAGCGTTGGGTCTTCCGATGCTTCACCCAATTCTTCAATGGCCCACTGTGTGCAAGGTTCAGCCAAGATGATGCCTGCATCGTGTGCAATGCGACGCTTTGCAATTCCATCACGAACAGCGGCGCCAAGAGTGGCCTTGTCGTCGTAAGCACCCTCTGCCAAGCCGATGATGCGCGCGAATCCGTCACGCAGTTCACCTTCTAATGCAGATGCCAAATCTGCGAGAACTGAATCTTCCAAGTTCTCAAATGTTGCGCTGTAGCGGCGGTCGAGGAGGAAGCGATCTTTTTCGTCAGTCATGGCTGGCCTTTCACGGGTACCCCGCAAGGCTAATTGGTGAAAGCCTCACCTCAGCAGTACTTGCAGTTCATTCACGCGAACAGGCAACGAAATACTGGTTCGTGCAGAGGGGAGAGGGCTGCCAAGTCCAAGGCTGGAGGTCCACGACACCTTCCATGTGATGGTTGCTTTTGCAGGAAACATGGCGCCACGTTGAGCATGTGATGGCCGAACGTATTCATAACTGCAATCGCTGGTGCGACGAGAACTACCGCGCGAAGTCCACGGCGTTCCTGGCCCCACGCACCGCACTTCTTCGTGTCCATCACCTGGCGAATACGACAGCACGTGTGGTCGCGCAGTAACCGTGACGGATATTGGTCCTGCTGGCGTGGTGACCCATGCCGTCACTCGTACTGGTTTCCACACAGATTTCGGAACCCAAAACCACATGTCTGAATTCACCACCACATCGCGCGTTGATGGCGCTGTTCTCACCAACAACATTTTGATGGCACGCGATACTTTCGAACTGGCCGACTCCACAATCTTTTGTGGCGCATCGTTTCGAATCCAGTGATACGACATGATGCGGTCGTCGCATGCTTTAAACACCAATGTCTCGGTGTGTTGCACGCCATTCACGGTGACCGGCACGGGGTCCACTCCAGACACGGCCTCCCATACACATGGCGAATTGAGAGGCGGAGCATCGAAGCGGACCTCGGCGGTGATGATGTCCTCGGCAATGGAGCCACTTCCACCTGTTTCAGCATTCGCGGACTGTGGCGGTGTCACCACTCCAGCAAATATGGCACCAATGGTGAGGCCCAAATAAGTAATGCGATGCAGATTCATAGCGAAACCCCTTGATTTCATTGGCGTTGCAACGTGGGGAGGAAGCATGACGAACGTGACAACAAATGTGCAGTCAGCGCCATGTGTGGGTGAATGTGTGCGCCGATAGCCTTCATTAACCCCGTTTTCGGGAGGCATGAGCTGAAAGCGATTGGTGTCTATGACCCAGCAGCACCCTGAACTTGCGCAAGAGCAGGACTACATCCTGTTCGCCTATGAGTGCCTCGAGGCAAGCAAAACCGGCGCAATGAAAATCAGAGAGCTCACCTCTGCTGGCCCTGGCGGAACATTCCAGGCGCGACTTGAGCGCAATGTCTTCGACGAAAACCTTGTGCATCGTCTTGAACAATTAGATCTCGGTGATGCCGCATTGGTGTTTGGTCGTATCGATCGTGTTGCAGAAAACGACGAAGTAGAGAACTTCCACATCGGTCGACTTGCCGTTGCAGATTCAAATCGTGAACCAGTTGTTGTTGACTGGCGTGCACCTGTTGCCGAACCCTTCTATCGCGCCACTGGTCGTGACCCCATGGGCTTGTTGCGTCGTCGTCACTTTGTTGTTGAGGGCGCAAAGTTGTTGGCACTGGAAGATGAACTCTTCGGCGAAGGCCATTTAGGAATTGGTCAAGACGATGGTCTGGCAGACGACAGTCCTCGTGCAGGTCTTCGCGGCTACAGCACGTTGCTCACCGCGTTAGGACGAAGCCGTACTGGTCAGTTGGGCGACATTGTTGCCACCATTCAGGCCGAACAAGACGAAATCATTCGCTCACCACAAGCTGGTGTGTTGGTGGTGCAGGGTGGTCCGGGTACTGGCAAAACAGTTGTTGCATTGCACCGCGCTGCATATTTGTTGTACACGCATCGTTTCCCATTGGAAGACCAAGGTGTGTTGGTGATTGGGCCAAACCGAGTGTTCCTTCGCTACATCGAGCGCGTGTTGCCATCTCTTGGTGAAGCTGGCGTTGAACAAGTCATCCTCGCCGATCTTGTTCCCGATGTGCAGTTCGGTGGCAAAGAGCCGTCGCATGTTGCACGCGTGAAGGGTCAAAAGAAAATGGCCCGCGTGATTGACAAAGCAATCTCAGATAGAGAACGCCC
>CAZRHK010000030.1:0-16358 GCA_964599815.1 uncultured Bifidobacterium sp.
AGGCGATCAACGGTGCCGTTGAAGAAGGTTGCCTCCCGTGACGCAAACAATCCCGCATTTCTCCGCATTACATCTCGCAACGGAAATGCTGAATTCTCCCGCTCTGGCTTTTCCACCACCATCGACGGCGCAACCGTCGAAATCGGCAAGGGAGGAGGGAACTTCGTCACCATCAACTTGCCAGCAGATGTCAAGGAATTTGACGTCTCTGTTGACAATCGAGATTCGACTACTCCCTCAGGCGACGCCGTACTTTCTGTCATTCGTCCTGGGTTTGCTCGTCTGCATGTAACAGGGAACTTGGCTCGAAACAGTGCGACAGTAGAAGTTCAGCCGATTGTTCAAGCGCGAAAGAACAACACAGCAGTCACCGCACCCCCCGATACGTCAATTGACGTCTCGCTCACCCAAGGCGGCAGTTTGGTAACACGAGAGCTTGTTCCTCTTGAAGAGTTCAAAATTGCGCGTTCCGGAAAATCTGAAGTAGAGGTGAGCGTGAAGGGGGCCGATGTATCGCAATCGCTCATGGTTCCAATTGCGGAAAACAACGTCAGCCAACAAGCAAAAATCACCAATTCAGCAACAACTGGTGTGGAAATTGAAGTGTCTGTTCCAACCTCAGTCCGCGCACGTCCCCAGCGAACCGTGAACTTCACACCAAGGAAAGTCACGCCGAAAAAGTCAACAACGACAACCACAACCCAACCAAGTATCGAGATTTCAGAACCCGATTAAGCCAGCCGATAGTTTGTAGGTATCGAAAACAAGATTGTTCTCTACTACAAATTCACCCCACTTGCGGATCCTGTTGCTATCCGCTTATGGCAACGCGCCTTGTGCGAGAAGTTGAATCTCAAGGGACGCATCATTATTTCCAAAGACGGCATTAACGGAACCGTCGGAGGTCGCCTCATGGATGTGAAGTTGTATGTGCGTGAGACGCGCGAATTTGAGGCCTTCAAAGACATTGACTTCAAATGGAGCGAAGGGCAAGGCGATGATTTCCCGCGACTCAGTGTTCGAGTTCGAGATGAAATTGTCACGTTCGGCGTACCAGATGAAATCAAGGTCGATGAGAACGGCATCATTGGTGGCGGTCAACATCTCTCCCCTCGCGAAGTGAACCAACTTGTTGAAGACCGTGGTGACGAGGTGGTGTTCTTCGATGGACGTAATGCATTTGAATCCCGTATTGGAAAATTCAAGAACGCAATTGTTCCCGACACCCGCACTACTCCAGACTTTGTCCGCGAATTAGAAAGCGGTAAGTACGACCACTTGAAAGATCGCCCCATCGTGTCGTACTGCACCGGTGGAGTTCGTTGTGAAGTGTTGTCAGCCATCATGAAAAACCGCGGCTTCAAAGAGGTGTACCAAATCAAGGGTGGCATCGTGAGATACGCCGAGGAGTACCGCGACAAAGGCTTGTGGGAAGGTTCTCTTTACGTGTTCGATGCTCGACTGCGCATGGAATTCGGAAAAGAAGAGAAAATTCTCGGACAATGCGATTTCTGCCAGTCACCCACCAACGACTTTTATAACTGTAAAAACCTCAGTTGTCGCACGCGAATACTTGTGTGTTCAGCATGCAGCACAGATGACGAACCACTGTGCTTGGACTGTCGCTAATTAGCGAAAGTGAACAGCTACTTCGTTCCAGAACTTTTCGTAATTGTCTGAGCGCTCTGAGGGTGTTTGTCCCATAGTGAAGTCTGGTACACAGATTTCATCGAAGCCAAGATCTTTGTATTGACCAACTGCATCCACCAATTGTGTTGTTGTTCCCACGACAGATCGGTCTGCTGGAACAACCGCACGCAACTTCTCTGCAGATGCATCATCGTTCACAATAAAGAACAATGGCTGCACCGACTTACGAACAGTTGAGAAGTCTCTTGATTCCTTCTCGCACGCAGCACGCAAGTTGGCAATGACACCTCCGGCGACTTCTGGTGTGCCCCACGTATTCCACTCTTGTGCGAAACGTGCGGTGAGTCGCAACATGCGCGCACCACCGGTACCCACCAAAATTGGAAGTGGACTTTGCACAGGCTTTGGTTCACATGGTGCATTGGTAATGGTGAAATGAGCGCCATTAAATGTTGTGCGATCTTGGCTCAACATGCTGGCAACAATTTCAATTGCCTCAGCAAATCGATCGACACGGTCTTTTGCGCCAAATAATTCAATGCCAAAGGCTTTGTGCTCGTTTACTTGCCAACCAGCACCCATGCCCAATACGAACCTGCCATTACTGATTTGATCAATAGTTGCGGCGCGATTCGCAATAAGTGCAGGATGATTAACCGTTGTTGGAGTCACCAAAGAGCCAAGACGAATCTTGCTAGTTGTTGCTGCAAGTGCAGACAAAACACTGAAACACTCGTGGAAATTTCCACCAATTGGTTCACCATCTGGCGTGTTTGGCATGTAGTGGTCGGCATACCAGAAGCCGTCCCAACCCATGTTCTCTACTGATTGGACAAAGTTACGAACTTCATTCCATGGATGTGCACTATTTGCCCACGCAGAGAAATACATGATCAGGCCGGGCCAGAGAACATGCCGCGGTACACCTCTGGCTTCGGCGGTGTTGTCTCACCTTCGTAGCGGTTGATTTCCGCACGAGCCACCACGCCCCAGTGGACTTCGTCTGGTCCATCGGCAAGTCGAAGGGTGCGCTGGCTGGCGTACATGCGCGCAAGTGGGCTCCATTGAGAAACACCTGTTGCGCCGTGCATCTGGATTGCCTCGTCAATGACTTGACACACACGAATGGGCACCATTGCCTTGACTGCACTGACCCATACGCGAGCTTCTGCATTACCCATGGTGTCCATTGCCTTTGCGGCGCGCAACACCATAAGACGACATGCCTCAATCTCAATTCGAGCTTTTGCAATAACTTCGGGGTTCTTGCCAAGACGAACAATTGGCTTACCGAATGCTTCGCGCGTCAAACCACGACGAATCATTAATTCAAGAGCACGTTCTGCTGCACCAATGGAGCGCATGCAGTGGTGAATTCGTCCTGGTCCAAGACGCAACTGCGAAATTTCAAAACCGCGACCTTCTCCGAGAAGAACGTTTTCCTTTGGCACGCGAACGTTGTTGAAGCGCAAGTGCATGTGGCCATGTGGCGCATCGTCTTCGCCAAAGACTTCCATTGGTCCAACAATTTGAACACCAGGTGTATTCATTGGAACCAAAATTTGCGAGTGCTTACGGCTTGGTGGGCCGTCTGGGCTGGTGAGCAACATGACAATGAGAATCTTGCAACGTGGATCACCTGCACCAGATGCGTAGTACTTATCGCCGTTGATGACCCATTCGTCGCCGTCGAGATATGCGCGGCACTGCAAGTTCTTGGCATCGGACGATGCAACATCTGGCTCGGTCATGACATATGCCGAACGAATTTCGCCATTCAACAACGGTGTGAGCCACTTGTCTTTTTGCTCACGGGTGCCAACGCGCTCGAGAACTTCCATGTTTCCGGTGTCTGGCGCAGAACAGTTCATGCTCTCGGATGCAAGAGGGTTCTTTCCAAGTTCCACTGCGATGTAGGCGTAGTCAAGGTTTGACAAGCCTTCGCCCGTTTCAGCATTTGGCAAGAAGAAGTTCCACAAGCCTTGCGACTTTGCTTTGGCCTTCAAACCGTCGAGGATTTCAAGTTGACCTGGCGCGTAGTCCCAGCGGTTCTCACGACCCTCGCCTAGTTCATAAAACTTTGCTGATGCAGGTTCCACTTCTTCAGCAATGAACTTCTTCACGGCGTTGAACAATGGAACTGCCTTTTCAGACATTGCAAGATTCAAGGAATCATCGGTCTCAGATATTGCATGCATTCCTGGCTTTGGCATTGCACTCCCCTTTTGTCTGGGGCACCAGCGCCCCTCGCCATCACCCTAGTTCTCCGCACGCCCTGCGGGCTATGGCGGAAACTAATGTCTGTAGGTCGCACCGAACGGGAGGCCCCACATGGCAGACGCACATCTTCACAAGCCTGCAACCGCACACACCACAGCCTGCAATGCAGCAGTCTCCGTCATTGAGGACGAGGCAGATTTCGAACGAGCATCACGGGGCTTTATTGCTAGTCACCCCACCGGCCACATTGTTGACCAGCACAATCGCACGGTCATCAATGTAAATAACTACGACTTTCTCCAGCGAGGAAACCCAGCTCCAGACACGGTGAATCCCAGCCTGTGGCGCCATGCACAACTGAACCACATCCATGGTCTCTTTGAAGTCCGACCAGATGTGTATCAAGTGCGCGGCTACGACATTTCGAACATCACATTCATTAAGGGCAACACCGGCTGGATTGTGATTGACCCACTCACCACCGCACAAACCGCAAAAGACAGCTACGAGCTCATCACCACACACTTGGGTCATCGTCCCATCACAGCCGTGATTTACACGCATTCACACACTGATCACTTTGGTGGTGTGTTGGGAGTTATTTCTGAAGAAGATGTCACCTCTGGTCGTTGCATTGTTGTGGCACCAGAGCACTTCATGCATGAAACAGTTGGCGAAAATGTCATTGCGGGGCCGGCAATGGGTCGTCGCGCACTCTTTCAATTCGGCCCTTTCTTGCCGCCTGGACCAACCGGACACGTAGACGCAGGACTTGGAACATCCATCCCCATTGGTGCACCCGGTCTCATTGCTCCAACGCATGACATCACTCGCACTGGCGAAGAAATGGTGATCGACGGCATCCGCGTCATTTTCCAACTCACACCAGAGTCTGAGGCACCAGCGGAAATGAACTTCTATTTCCCAGACCTTGGTGCACTGTGCATGGCCGAGAACTGCAACCACACCATGCACAACTTGATTCCTATTCGCGGTGCACTGGTTCGTAACGCAATGAATTGGTCGAAGTACATCAACGAAGCAATGGAATTATTTGGCGCACAAGCTGAAGTACTTTTTACATCTCACCACTGGCCTCGTTGGGGAAATGAAGACCTCAATGACTTCCTCACCAAGCAACGAGATTTGTACAAGTGGATGCACGACCAAACCATGCGTCACGCAAATAAAGGGCTTGTTGCAACTGAAATTGCAGAAACTCTTGAACTTCCCGATGAATTCAAAGCCAACGAGCACACACGTGGCTTCTATGGCGACCTAGTGCACAACGCAAAAGCTGTGTACCAGCGATACCTCAGTTGGTACGACGGCAACCCCGCAAACCTGAAGAAGTACCCACCAGTGGAAGCGGGTAAGCGGTATGTAGAACTAGCCGGAGGTGCTGATGCACTATTGGCACAAGCAAAGAAGTCATTCAATGATGGCGATTATCGCTGGGTAGCAGAACTTCTAAATCACCTTGTGTTTGCCGACCCCACTAACGACGAGGCTCGCCATCTTCAGGCCGACACGTTTGAACAACTTGGATACCAATGCGAATCTGCAACATTCAGAAACGCTTACCTCAACGCTGCGCAAGAACTTCGCCACGGCCCACCTCAGTTGTTGGGAGGTGCAGGTCGTGGCAAAGGTTTGTTGCGCGCAATGTCGGTGGAGCAAGTATTTGATGCAATTGCCGTACGCCTCATTTCCGAGAACGTTGGTGGCATGACCGAGTTTGTCAACTGGACATTCACCGACATCAACGAAAAGTGGGTACTTGGTCTTTCAAACCGCACCTTGTTCCATTCCCGAGGTCGACATGACCCACGAGCCTCGGTCACGGTCTCGTTACCGCGAACCACTCTGATTGAAATTGTCACCCAAGAGACAACGTTTATGGATCAAATCCAAGCGGGGAACATTGCGCTTGATGGTGACCCTGCGGCACTCTTGACAATCTTTGGAAACCTTGACTCCTTTACGTCAAATTTCCATGTTGTAGAGCCGTAAGTAGTTACGAAGCTTTTAGCGTCACAGAACAACCAAGGAACTCTTCTAGGAGTGCCGTGCGTTCTTGAGCCGTGTACAGATTCAATTCAAGAACTTCTCTGTTATCGCATTCACTTCGCACGAGAAGTTGAACAACGTCTGAACCGTTGACATCTTTGATGGACGCAGACACAGATCGAATGCATTGGTCGTGCGACCGGTCAAGACCAGTGGCAATACGAAGTATTCCTGCCATGACGTCAACATCGTGCTGACTATCTTCGGATAGTGCCGCGTATTCATTGTGTGACTTCTTGGGTGCCCCCTTGCGGTGATACCTCGCCGCCAGTGCAATCAATTCAATGTCCTCTTCTGAGAACCCCACCAATTCGGAATTTCGAATCATGTAATACGAGTGGAGATGATGCTTTGAGTACGACACCGAAGCGCCAACGTTAGACAGAATTGCTGCCGCTTCCAATAGTGGTAGTAGTCGTTCATTTAATTCGAAATGCTTGTGTAGCGAGCGAAAAATATCGACGGACAGTTTTGCAACGTGCTCGGAGTGCTGAAGATCTACCGAACAACGCTGAGCAAACCGAACAACACCATCTCGTGCTGCATCGCGCTTTGATGAAGGGCGGCCCAGAATTTGTTCCATTGAGTCGATAAGAACGCCTTCGCGTAATGCAAAGTCGCTGTACTCAAGTTGGGCAATCTTTAGTTGGCGACAGACCTCTTGAAGCAACAAAGAACCTGCAGCAATGATGTCTGCTCTCTTTGATTCAATTCCTGGAATCTCAGCAATGCGAGAAGGAATCTTTGCTTCCAAAATTGTGTCTACAACGTCGTTCACTTCAGTTCGTGTGAAGGACTGCGCATTCAGCGAACCGACGTCGTCTTTCCCCCTTGCCAAGAGAGCAACGCGAGCGATTGTTTCGCACGTTCCGGATGACACCACAACGCGCTGAAACCCTGCAACTTTGATGTCATTTGCTAGTGGCGCAAAAGTCGATGAAATGAACGCGCGTGCTTTGCTGACTGCCGATTCTGAGATGCCTTCTGAAAAGAACTTGTCAGTGAGTCGGACTGCGCCAAGTTTGATGCTTTGCGAAATAGCGGTGCGTCGCCCCTTCGCAACAGTGAATTCAGTGGACCCTCCACCAATATCAATCATGAGTACTTCATCGTCGGTTAAAGCAAGGGAGTAACGAACTCCTAGCGCAATAAGACGTGCCTCTTCAGCGCCCGAGATGACATCGATATCAATACCCACGTCACGTTTCACCCGTTTGACGAAATCGAGACCATTGTCGGCTTCGCGAACTGCGCTGGTAGCCACCGCACGAATCACCGCAGAATGAGCTTGGGCAATATGTTTCATGCGCCTCAGAGCGGCAATGCCACGATCAATTGCATCATCAGCAAGACGGTCAAACCCTTGTACCCCGGCACCAAGCCGAACCACTTCTTTCTCCGTGGTGATGATGTGAAACCCCAGCCGGTCAACTTCGGCAATCACCATATGAAAACTGTTGGTACCGAGGTCTATGGCGGCAACAACGGCTCGCTGGGTGGGGGAATCTGTCATGACTGCACACCCACGGGCAAAGGTAACCAAGAAACAAACTCCTCGTTAACAGTGCTCAAGTTTTGTGGTGCGAGGAGTTTCATATTGGGCTGGGTTTGTACTGTGTAGGTATGGGAATCAACTTGTTCGTCAACCGCGAACTTAGTTGGCTGGACTTCAATCGCAGGGTATTGGCATTTGCCGAAGATCCGTCTGTGCCACTTTTGGAACGATTCAAATTTGTTGCCATTTTCTCATCCAACTTGGATGAGTTTTTCCAAGTGAGAGTAGGCGCTCTTCACGACCGCGTGGAGGCCGGAATCACCACTCACAGCTTCGACGGCATGACGCCACATCAACAACTGATTGCCATTCGTGCGAAAACAATCGCACTGACAGCACAACGTGATGCCATCCTGGCAAACCTCACCGGCGAGTTGCGCGACGCCGGATTTCTTGTGGTGACACCTGCTGAATTGACATCGGCTGAAGCGGCGCACCTAGATGAATACTTCGAGCGAGAGATTCTCCCCGTTCTCACACCACTTGCCGTAGATCCCACGCATCCATTCCCCTACATCTCGAACTTGGCGTTGAGCATTGGAGTTCTTGTCACAGATTCTTCTACTGAAACAACGCGATTTGCCCGAGTGAAAGTGCCCGACACAATCTCGCGCTTCATAGACCTAGGCAATCAACGGTTCATCCTTTTGGAAGACATCATCATGTCCAAGTTGTCAACACTGTTTCCGGGAATGGATGTTGGCGTGCCATCTGTTTTTAGAGTCACTCGCAACACAGACTTGTCAATTGACAGCGAAGAAGCAGAAGACCTTCTTGAAATGGTGGAGTTAGAACTTCGTCGTCGACGCTTCGGAAACGCCGTTCGACTTGAAGTATCAACCTCCATGCCAAATGAAGTGCTTGCACTGATTGCAGAAGAACTTGAATTAGACCCAGAAGACATCTACCGGCATCAGTGGTTTGTTGGTGGAACAGAGCTTTGGCAGTTGCACCGTATTAATGCGCCGGAATTGCATGATTCGCCATGGCCACTCACCACGGCAGGTCGACTCTCTGCAGCCACTGACGCAGGGCAAAGTTTCTTTAGCGTGTTGCGTCACCGCGATCTCATGGTTCATCACCCGTACGAATCGTTTTCCAGTTCCACTGAAGAATTCATTCGGCAAGCCGCACATGACCCGTCTGTTCGCGCCATCAAGGCAACTCTGTATCGAACATCAGCAGATAGCCCCATCGCCCGCAATCTTGTGTACGCGGCAGAGCGTGGCGTACAAGTTGTTGCACTTGTTGAACTAACGGCACGCTTCGATGAACAAACAAATGTGACATGGGCAAGAGAACTTGAACGCGCTGGTGCGCATGTGGTGTACGGCATGGTCGGCTTGAAAACTCACGCGAAATGCATTTTGGTTGTTCGAAATGAAGAATCCGGTTTGAAGCGATACGCCCATATTGGAACTGGCAACTACAACTCAACAACAGCGCGCATCTACGAAGACATTGGGTACTTCACCGATGACGATGCAATTACCACCGATGTCTCACATCTCTTCAACTACCTGACCGGATTTAGCAAAGCCCCAGAATATTCAGAACTCATCGTCGCTCCAGAGGGCCTACGTCAAACACTTGTCTCTCTCATTGAACATGAGATGTCGTTTGGAAACGACGGCTACATCAGTCTGAAGATGAACTCTTTAGTGGACCCTGAGATCATCACTCTTCTGGTGGAAGCTGCACGAAACGGAGTTCATGTAGATCTTTTGATTAGGGGTATCTGTTGTCTCAATCTGGCAGCTGTTGCCGATCTCCCTATTCGTGTTCGCTCCATCTTGGGCCGCTTCCTAGAGCACTCACGTATCTATAGATTCGCTCACGGAAGTGAAGATGGAACTACCGCATACTTTGTTGGATCGCCCGATGTGATGCAACGAAACCTCGACCTGCGCGTTGAGGTGCTTTCGCCAATCAATCATGAAAAACATCAAGCTTGGTTGGACAAGGTGTTTGAAATCCATTGGTCCGACGATGCCTCGGCCTTTGATCTCGACGAGAACAATTCGTGGGTTCGCAGAATCCCCTACTCCACGGAGACCGATCCTCAGTATCGACTCATGCGTTGGGCGACAGATCTTCAACGTGTTCGTGGCCAAGTGAGCAAGTTCGACACCGACATCACGGGCGAAATCAGTAGAGACAACGGCATGGTGAACAAAATTTTGCCGTGGATGCGTCAACATCTGCGCTAGACGGCTCCACCTCCTGAATTGAATTCAGCGACAACTACAGTTCTTCCTGTTCACAACATCAGGGGGACATCGTGTCGAACAATTTGAAGAATGGCTATGGCGGACTCACTGCGGTTGTCACAGGCGGCGGCACTGGCATGGGCCGCGAACTTGTTCGGCAACTCACCGCACAAGGTTGCAATGTTGCATCCTGCGATGTGAATGGAGATGCCCTTGCCGAGACAGTTGATATCTGTGTGAAGGCAAACAACTCCGGAAAGATCTTGACGCATATTGCAGATGTGTCAGACGAAACTCAAGTGCTGGCATTTCGAGATGCGGTTGCAGCGTGGACTCCGCATATTCACTTGTTATTCAACAACGCAGGAGTTGGTGGTGGAGGAAGTTTCACCGAAGACCCACGCGACGGCTGGGAGCGCACATTCAACATTTGCTGGGGTGGGGTGTATCTCAACGCAAGAGCGTTCATGCCGTTACTGCTTGCTGCACCATTCGGACATCTGGTGAATACGAGTTCTATTAATGGGTTCTGGGCGTCACTTGGGCCAACGGTGTCGCATTCCGCATACAGCGCAGCCAAGTTTGCAGTGAAGGGCTTTACAGAAGCACTCATTACCGACTTCCGCAACAACGCGCCGCACCTCAGTGCACATGTTGTGATGCCTGGCCACATTGGAACCGACATTGCCATCAACTCCGGGAAGCTGCACGGCAATGATCCGAAGGAAATGTCTTCCGAACAAATTGAAAAGGTTCGTGAACGTTTCGAACGACAAGGCGTAGACATGTCGTCTGTCAGCGACGAGGACTTGCGTGTGTTGTTGCAAATGGGAGCTGAAGGTTTTCGCGATAACGCCCCCACCAGCGCAGCCGATGCATCGAAATACATCTTGGACTGCGTGGCTAGGGGCGATTGGCGCATCCTTGTTGGCGCAGACGCTCAGATTATTGATGAAGAAGTTCGCAAAGATCCGTGGACCGCTTACGAACTTTCATTCATTGAGCGAGTGCACGCACGAGGCGCACTTGGTGGAATTGTGCGGGATTAAATCTCTGCAAATGCGTATGCGTGCATGATGCGACCTGCATCATCCGCCAACGCATGAGCCACCAAGCGATCTGATGCAACGTGGTATTCGGTTCCCAATCCGGTGCCTGGCACAACAGTTGTTTCTTGTTGCGCAATGTCGGCCAAGAACGCTTCAATGTCACGCACATCGATAGACGATTTCTCTTCTTCTGTCATTGGTGAGTCAAGCACTGCAGAACGAACCAATGTTTCCCAGCTTGCCGCTAAGTCACTTGCGCTGGTGAAGAGTTCAAAACCTGCAATCTTGTTGCCATACGCCACTGCGATGCCGGTTTGACCTTCAACTCGACCTGCTTCGAGAAGTTCGTTCAGAACTTTGTACAGATTCTCGTTTGTTTCCACGTAGCTGTCTGCTGCGAGATAGCTATCTGACTCATGTGCCAGGTGGCGTGAATGCAATTCGAATGAGATGGAATTCCACACCTCTCCTTGGTCGGAGAATTTCCCGCCATAGGAGTCAATGTTGCGCTTCACGCCGCGCTGCTTTGCCATGCGAACATTTCGGCCCGCCACGCGCTTTGAATCGCGAAATTGAGATCCGCCGTGCCATCTGCCGGCTTCTACACACGACACCGGGATAGTGATGGTGGCTCCTGCTGGCACCAAGATGGATACGTTGACGGTGCGTGTTTGACGACCGCCTTCCAACACGCGGCCGGCAGGGATAATGACGGGGACGCCTTTTTTGTTGGTGACCTGCAATTGAGGAACGGTGGCCGAGTCGAGTTCGGACACTTCCAGCGAATCGTCTGCTACGACAGCCTGAGAGTCTGTCTCTTCTTCAAGAAACAGAGGAAACAGCGAAATTCCTCCGCGCTGAATTGGGTTGCCAACTTTGGTTTTTGTGAGTGTGTCTAATGCCATGATTTTCTCCTTTGCGAAGGGCCTTTCCCCTCTTAGCCCTCACGGTACGGAAAGGGTCTGTCATATTTGGTAAAGATGACTCTAATCACATTACTGGTGGTAAAAGGTATTTCCTACCTTTATTCAGAAAATAAGGGACGGAATTCTCACGAGGTTCCCTCGGCGTTCTCCAGGCGTTCACCGTGTGGCTACGTACATGGTTCATCATGAAGCCATGGACACATCCTCTGCCCCATCAAAGCGTGAAGCCCTGGCCTGTGCCGCTGCGTCACTTGTACTTGGCGCGTATCTCGCCTCCAATGCGCAAAACCTGACGATGCAAGTGCTCTTGCTGTCGTTCCCGCCTGCGGCCCTGCTGGTTGCCCTTCGCCGTCGCCATCACATAATGGACAACAACGTGGAGGCCTTTGAGCCCGCCGTGGTACCCGCCACCTTTGAAGAGGTCACCGCCGGGCTTGAGCTTGACATCTTGACCCGCGCGTCATAAACAACTTCCGCCACACCGGGGTGTAAGACTGTCCCCGTGTTTACGCCACCAGATTATTTGTCGCCATCTTCCATTCGTCTTTTTCTTGATTGTCCGCAGAAGTTCAAACTGAATCGGTTTGACAACATCAAAGAGCCACCAACATGGCAGACGCACCTCGGCACTTTTGTCCATGAAGTGCTCGAGCATCTGTACGGCCTCCCCCACGATGAGCGCACCGTTGAATCTGTAAAGACCTTGGCTGGTCAGCTGTGGGCGTCTCAAGAATGGGAAGCGAAAATTCAGGCATTGGCCGAACCACTCGGATCTATCAAGGATTTCAAAGTTGCTGCCTTTCAGAACATGACGAATTTGTGGAATCTGGAAGAGCCGTCTGAAACCGATCTTGACGAAATGGAAATGAAGCTAGATGTTGAAGTGGAAGGCGTGCGCATGTTGGGCTACATCGACCGCTTAGCCATTGACGACGAACAATCTGCAATCATTTCGGACTACAAAACAGGCAATGTCCCCAAGGCGCAATTCAAGACAGACGACGAAATCTTTTTTCAATTACTGGCTTATGCGTTAATGCTTGAAGCATCGGACGGCATCCCCACAACAAAGTTGGAACTGCTGTATCTCACGCACTCCACAAAACTGGAACTTGCGGCAACGCCCGTGAAACTGTCAATTGCTAAAGGCACGATTGTTGAGACAAAAGAAAATCTCGACAAAGCCTGCTCTACTGAAGAGTTCCACTGCAATGTCACGAAACTGTGCGACTGGTGTTACTACAAGAAAATTAATGTGTGCCCGGCACACAAGTAATTATTCAAATCGCAAGCAACCGTCATCCAGATTGGCATTAGGCAACAGATCTTTTTCTGCCCAGTAATCCTGGTTGTGCATCCACTCCTCTTTTTTGCCTCGCTTCGGCATGAGGTGTTGTGAACGCATCAAATAGTTGGGGTTGAAGTTGTCTGGGTCCATCCACGGACCAAGTTCCATATCTGCGTCTTCTGGCCGCAATTGCGGAGTGACTTTGTGCGCACCCTTTTGTTCCATGTGGCGGAACATGCGAATAATGAAGTCGGCCATGATGTCTACTCGCAACGTCCAGCTAGCGCGGAAGTAACCGAACACCCAAGCAAGGTTTGGCACGCCTGTAAACATCATTCCGCGATACGTCACGGTTTGGCTCCAGTCCAGCGGTTGACCATCAATACTGAATGGAATGTCACCCAACACGCTGAGATCAAAACCAGTTGCTGTGATGATGATGTCTGCGTCTAACTGCACTCCGCCTTTGGTGAGAATTCCCTTCTCATTGAAAGTGTCAATCTCATCGGTCACCACACTGGCTTTACCTTCACGAATACCCGCAAACAGGTCGCCGTCTGGCACAAATGCAATGCGCTGCTGCCACGGACGATACGACGGCGTGAAGTGCTTCATGTCGAAATCTTCTGGAAGCAATGTTTGAATTCCTGTCAGCAATTGTTCTTTCAAGAACTCTGGCTGCTCAAAGCCCAGCTGTGCGATGACCTTCTGGTCAAACAACACCTTGCGGCGCACGATTTCGTGAATCCACATTTCATCAACCTCTAATTGACGAAGGGTGTCGGCTAGTTCATTGGCGTTACGACCAGGAATGAAATACGTAGGCGAACGCTGCAACATAGTGATGTGTTCAACATCTTTTGCCATGTTCGGCACAAGCGTGGCAGCAGTTGCGCCAGAACCAATGACAACAACTTTCTTGCCGGTGTAATCCAAATCTTCTGGCCACGTCTGTGGGTGGATGATTTGACCCTTAAATGAATCCATGTTTGGCCACTCGGGGGTGTAACCCTTTTCGTGTTTGTAGTAGCCCTGGCACATCCACAAAAACGTTGCAGAGATCTGGAACTTCTCGTCTGTGTTGAGATTGTGAACATCGACGGTCCATGCGTTGTCTGCGGACGACCACGCAGCACCGGTGATGCGATGCCGATACCGAATGTGATCCGTCAAGTGATTGTCTTCAATCACTTCACCCATGTACTTCTTAATTTCTGCCGAGGTAGCAATTGGCGTGCCGGTCCATGGTTTGAAGCGATAGCCGAACGTGTACAAGTCGCTGTCCGAGCGAACTCCGGGGTACTTGTGCGTATGCCAGGTTCCACCAAATGTGTCGTACGACTCCAAGACAACGAAAGACTTCTCTGGCGCTTGGTCCTTCAAGTGGTAGGCGGTTCCAATGCCAGAAATTCCTGCGCCCACAATGAGGACATCGAAATGTTCAATCCCGTTGCGCACCGTTGATTGGGAATTCTCCATGACGCTCATACGTACCCCTTTGCCTCTCTATCGATACTAGGTAGCGGGGTTCTCGACCGCATTGTCGAGGGGTTATTCTTCACCGTAAGGGGGTCCAAACATGTTCGACATCATCATTCGTGGGGGCACGATCATCGATGGCACGGGGGCCGCAGCAGCCGTGGCCGATATTGCAATTACCGATGGAAAGATTGTGGAGGTTTCTCCCACTGTTGTTGGCGAAGCGCGAGAGGAAATAGATGCGCAAGGCCACCTGGTGACACCCGGGTTCATTGACATCCATACTCATTACGACGGCCAAGTCAGCTGGGACACACTGTTAGAACCCTCTAGCGCTCATGGAGTCACCACCGTTGTGGTTGGAAACTGTGGCGTTGGCTTTGCACCTGTTCGTCCTGGCAAAGAGGAATGGCTCGTTCAGTTAATGGAAGGCGTGGAAGACATTCCTGGTACCGCACTTCATGAAGGCATTAATTGGGAATGGGAGACATTCCCTGAATATCTCGACGCCATTGATAAGCGTCGCTATGCAGTTGATGTTGCTGCCTACGTTCCACACGGTGCGGTACGTGGATATGTCATGGGCGACCGTGGTGCGCGCAATGAAGATGCAACAGCAGAGGACCTCGCCGAGATGGCCCGCATTGTGCGTGAAGCACGCGAAGCCGGTGCTGTTGGATTTTCCACCAGTCGAACCATGGGTCACCGCGCCAAAGATGGAGAACCAGTTCCTGGAACATTTGCAAGTAGTGACGAGTTGAACGCTCTTGCCGATGCACTTGTCGCCGGTGGTGGTGGCATTTTTGAAGTTGCGCCAGAAGTTCTTCCTGACGGTGGTGACCAACCCACTATGGGAATGACAGAAGAACTTGAGTGGATGGGCGATCTTGCACTTCGCACAAACCTGAAAGTGACGTACTTGCTGTTGCAATACATGACCATGCCCGATGCATGGAAGCAAGCGTTGTCTCATTCGCAAGAAATTATGAACAAGGGCGGATACTTGCGTCCACAAGTTGCTGCACGCCCATTCGGAATGATGGTGAACTGGGCTGGCTACCACCCATTCTTGAAGCGCCCAACATTTGTTGAACTTGCTGCAACACTCAGTCTTGATGACATGCGTCGCGAACTGGCTCGTCCAGATGTGAAAGCAAAAATTCTCAACGAATCAGACGGACCCATTGACCCTTCCATTCAATTTGATGGTCTGGGGCCACGACTTGGAATGATTCCGCACCTTATTTACGCCATGGGCGACAACGTGGACTACGAACCAACCCCAGACATGTCTGTTAAAGCTCTTGCCGAGAAAAATGGTGTCACCACAGACGAAATGGCGTACGACCTGTTGAACAAGGACAATGGCTGTGCATCACTGATGTTCCCCACGTTGAACTACGTGGGCGAGAATCACGATGTCATCTACGAAATGCTCACACATCCCACCGCTATCAACGGTCTCAGCGATGGCGGAGCACACGTACGAATGATTTGCGATGCTTCTATCCCCACCTACTTGCTCACCCATTGGGCGCGCGACCGCGCACGTGGTCCGAAACTTTCAGTGGAGGAAGCTGTACGACTTCAAACAACTGCAACAGCAGATGTCATGGGCTTGTCCGATCGTGGCCGCATTGCGCCAGGACTCCGCGCAGACATCAACATCATCGATTTCGACAAGCTTGAACTCCATGCTCCACGGGCTGTGAACGACCTACCTGCTGGTGGTCGACGACTTGTGCAGTCTGCTTCTGGTTATGTTGCGACAATCGTCAATGGTGTTGTCACGCGCCGCGATGGTGCAGACACTGGCCAGCGCCCCGGTCGTTTGGTGCGCGCTTAAGACGATGCACTAGTGAGGTCGCGACGTTCCAACGTGCGAACCTCTCGTGACAACAACGGAACACT
>CAZRHK010000031.1:0-979 GCA_964599815.1 uncultured Bifidobacterium sp.
TCACCATCGATGGATCAACAGATCTCACATGTTCAGATGATGTTCCAGCACGTTTTAAAGCGTACGGATGGAACGTCATTGATGCCGGAGATATTGCCGAAGACTGCGATGCCCTGGAAGCAGTTCTAGTGAAAGCCCGCGCACATCAAGGTGCGCCAACGCTTGTTGTATTGCCCACAAAAATCGGATTCCCCTCCCCCGAGCTCACCAATAAACACGAAGCACATGGAAACCCATTCACCGCTGAACTTGTTACATCGACAAAAAAGGTCATGGGCATACCGGACGAGCCATTCTGGGCACCATCTGAACTAGTTGATGCCTATCGCACTCATATGAAGCAACGTGGTGATGAGTTTGTTAGTACGTGGGAAAAAGAGATTTCAGCGGACGCAAAAGCCGACCTTGAAAAAGGCATGTCGCTTCCATCTATGACACAAGTGAAGGCCGCTCTTCCCTCCTTCGACGCCGACACCAACCTCGCCACACGTCAAGCGTTCCAAAAAGTTCTAGAGGCAACTCAAGAAGTATTGCCTCATGTCTTGGCTGGGGCGGCGGATCTCACGGGCAACACAGGTGCCAAAATTTCGCAGACTTCGGCCTACTCGCCGTCGTCATTGAATGGTCAACAGATCTATTACGGAATTCGCGAACATGCAATGGGAGCTGCACTGGTAGGAATGGCACTGCATGGTGGAGTGATTCCAGTGGGAGGCACATTCTTCGTGTTTGCCGACTACATGCGACCCAGTATTCGCCTGGCCGCGTTGTCGAAAGCCCGATGTGTTTTCGTCTTTAGTCATGACTCGGTGGGAGTAGGTGAAGACGGACCTACACATCAACCAATTGAACACCTGGCCTCGTTGCGAGCAATTCCTGGATTGCAAGTGATTCGACCTGCCGATCCAAACGAGACTGCAGCGGCGTGGGCCTCTGCCGTGACCCACGATGGCCCCACCGCCATTATTTTGTCGCGACA
>CAZRHK010000031.1:989-16248 GCA_964599815.1 uncultured Bifidobacterium sp.
ATCGGTTGCTAAAGAAGCCGCTGCACTCCTGCAACAAGAAGGCATAGAAGTCAACGTTGTCTCAATGCCTTCTTGGGAACGTTTTGAGATGCTGACCGCTGCGCAACAGAATGAGATACTTCTTCCGAATGTTCCCCGCATCAGTGTTGAAGCAGGAAGCACATTTGGTTGGAAACAATTCGTTACTCATTCAATTGGCATCGATCGTTTCGGCGCGAGTGCCCCGGGAAACACGGTGATGAAAGAACTTGGCATCACTGCACAGCATGTTGTTGAAGTAACGAAGGCAGCCATTGCGCAATGAGCACCTTGCTGCAGCAGGTTTTTCTTCAACATGGGCAAAGTCCTTGGTTGGACAATCTGCAACGCAGTTTTCTCACTGACGGAACATTGAAACAACTAGTTGATTCCGGTGTTCGCGGACTGACGTCTAATCCAACTATTTTTCAAAAAGCAATTCAAGGTTCGAGTGATTACGACCATCAATTCGCGCTAGAGATAAAAAGAGGTCTCTCCCCCATTGATGCCTATTGGGAGATGGTGCTTGCCGATATCAATGGCGCGCTCAACATCTTCAGCGATTTATATACACAGTCACATGGCAACGATGGTTTTGTCAGTGTTGAAGTTGATCCATCTTTGGCTCGTCAAGGTGACGAAACCCTGCGTGCTGCGCGGGCTCTTCATGATCGAATTGCCCGACCCAATGTAATGATAAAGATTCCAGCCACCGAAGAAGGACTCTCTGCAATTCAGACCATGATCGCTGAAGGTCGAAGCGTGAATGTGACTCTTATATTTAGTCTTCAGCGCTACTCCGATGTCATCGATGCATACATCACAGGTCTTGAAGAGCGGCTCTCTGCAGGGCTCGACATTTCACAAGTGCGAAGTGTCGCCAGTTTTTTCATTAGCCGTGTGGACAATGTCATTGATGCCCAACTTGACGCTCTTGATTCGCCTGACGCCAGCAAGTTAAAAGGGACGGCCGCAATTTCCCAAGCGAAACTCGCATACGCCCTCTTCCAAGAGAAGTTCTCTGGAGACCGTTGGAAAAAATTGGAAGATGCCGGTGCCCATGTTCAGCGTCCCTTGTGGGCGTCAACGTCTACAAAGAATCCGTCCTATCCCGACACTCTGTACGTTGACAGCCTGATAGGGCCGAATACCGTCAACACATTGCCCGATGCAACCTTGAAGGCATTTGCCGACCATGGTGTTATTGCGCGAACAATCGACGCAAATCTTGAACAAGCAAAAATCAATTGGGCTTCACTTCAGTCTCTTGGTATCGACGTCGACGAGATAGCGCGCACATTAGAACAGGAAGGCGTTGCATCTTTCATAAAGAGTTTTGATGAACTTTTAGATGCACTTCGTGCCAAGGCATCTTCATTTTCGTGAACTAGCCTCAGTTCATGGGGCTACAAGAGGAATATGAATCCGCAATAAGGGCCATTGAGAAGTCCAATCAGTCTGCAAACCGAACGCCAGCTGATCGACGATTTTTTCAACGCTTGCTTCGGTCGTCTGCGGCGTTGTTTGAAGGAGACGGATCATCGCTTGATTTGAAGATTGCTAGTACCGCACTCGAAGAAATGTCAAGGGCGTTCGATATGTTTGCGCCGTTCCGCGACATTCGAAAAGTATCTATTTTTGGCTCCGCAAGGACCACGCCTCAAAACCCTATTTATGCACACACGGTAGATGTCGCTAAGTGCCTTGCTGACGCAGGATTCATGGTTGTCACCGGTGCTGGACCAGGAATCATGGAAGCGGGAATGCTCGGTGCTGGACGCGAGAAATCTATTGGGGTGTCCATTCGGCTCCCATTTGAAAGCGGTGCAAATTCAGTTATTGCTGGTGACGAGAAATACGTCAGCATGCGATATTTCTTCACGCGAAAATTGATGTTGGTGAAGGAGTCACATGCCTTCTTGTGTCTTCCCGGTGGCTTCGGAACATTAGATGAAACATTCGAGCTGTTGACTTTGGCACAAACGGCAAAATCGGTGCCAGTTCCCATTGTGTTTTTAGAGATTCCAGGAGATCCATTTTGGACACCTCTCATGAAGACAATGGAACCTCTCTTGTTGGCACACGGATTAATTAGTCCGTCAGACACATCGCTCTACAAAATCACTTCTGATGTGAACGAAGCTGTGCAGGAAGTTGTCGGCTTTTACCGCAATTATCACTCCATCAGGTTTGTGAACGATCGTTTGTACATTCGAGTTGAGCGTGGTCTCCCCGATGCCGACCTATTGGCGCTGTCTAAGCAGTTTGCTCACCTGTCTGCAGACGGAACATTGCTACAAGGCGGCCCCACCGAAGACGAGATAAAAGACAACGACATTCCGGGTCATGTCCGAATTTCCTTAGATTATGTGGCCAAAGGATTTGCCGATTTGCGTCCACTCATCGACGCACTAAATCAGTACTAGTTCTTTCCAAGATGTTGCAGGGCCTTCTCTACGGCACGGCGCGCCTGACTCACCTGTTTTTCTAGCGGCGGTCGAGATGTTTCTCCGGCTTCAATTGCGTCAGACAAAATTCGTATGGAATAGTCATTCAGTTCCTCCGCAATTGTTTCCAATCGAGAGACGATGTCCTCTAACTGATCCATAATGTCTCCCATCCATTCTCTGTTTGAAATGTGTTCAAGACTTTACCTACGGCGACATACCTAGCTAGGCAACGAAATGTCGTAGAGTTGTCGATGTGTTACGAGAAGAGCAGCCACGCGAATGGGTCAGTTTTGAAGACCCAGATGAATTACGTACTTGGATGATTGACGCAACCTTCTTGCGTTCTAACTACAAGTGCATTTATGGCGAGGGCTGCAAGGGCGTGCACGACGATCCAACGCCTGAATTGATGCAAGGTTGCTGTTCTTTTGGTGCGCATTTTCTTGACGAAGACGATTTGAAGTCAGTGAAAAAATACGTCAAGCGTCTGAAGAAAAAGCATTGGAAAAACTTCGATAAGGGTCGTGATGGCAAGTGGGTGGTCGGCAAAGGTGACGACATCAAAACCCGAGTGGTTAATGGTGCATGCATCTTCCACAATCCCCCTGGATTCGAAGGTGGCACAGGTTGTGCCTTCCACATTGCTGCCGTTGAGGCTGGTGAACGTCATATGGATTGGAAACCCGATGTGTGCTGGCAGGTCCCTGTTCGACACGAGGATTACACCGAAGATGGTGGCTATGTCATTTCCACTATTCGTGAATGGAAACGACGCGACTGGGGTGAAGGCGGAGACGACTTCCACTGGTGGTGCACCGAATCAGCCGATGCGTTCGTTGGCAAAGATCCTGCATACGTGTTCTTCAAAGACGAACTCACCGAGATGATGGGAGAAAAGGCTTACGACATCATGGTGGAGCAATTAACTCGACCAACTGCTGTACCACTTCCGCATCCCGCAGTTCGCGGTAAGCAAAAGAAGTAGCGACTACTTTCCTTTTGACTGCCGGCGGCGGTCTTCAAGAGTGAGGAAACGCTTACGAATGCGGATGCTCTTTGGAGTTACTTCGACCAACTCGTCGTCACCGATCCACTCGATGGCGGTCTCCAATGTATGGATAATTGGTGCGGCTAATTTCGGACCGTCGTCGTGGCTATGGGTACGAATGTTGTTCTTCTCTTTTGCGCGCACAACGTTGAGAACCATCTCTTCATTTCGTGCCGCTTGACCAACAACCATTCCCTCATAGACCTCGGTGCCGGGGTCAAGGAAGAATTCGCCGCTCTTTTGCAAGTTGTCCAGCGCATATGACGTTGTGACACCCATGCGGTCGGAAATAAGAGCTCCGTTTGTTCTGTGTGGCAGTTCTCCAGCCCATGGCATCCAGCCAGCATGTGTCTGGTTGAGCAAGGCGGTTCCGCGTGTAGAGGTCATCAACATGGAACGGAACCCAATAAGACCACGTGATGGCGCCTCGAAATGAACAATGGTTCGCCCGGGGTCGCCTGCGCGAAGCTCGGTCACTCGACCCTTACGTGGCGCAAGCGTTTGCGTAATAACGCCAACGAATTCATCGGGAACGTCACATGTGCCAGATTCAAGTGGCTCGTGCTTCTTTCCGTTGATTTCTTTTGTGATGACCTCAGGACGACCAACTTGCAGTTCGAATCCTTCGCGACGCATGTTCTCAATGAGCACTGCCAACTGCAATTCACCACGACCAGCAACACTGGTGACATCTGGAGAATCTGTGTCTGAAATCTTGATGGAGACATTGCCCAAAATTTCTTTAGCCAAACGTTCCTTCAAATGTCGGCTGGTGACGAACTTTCCTTCGCGGCCTGCATACGGAGATGTATTGACACCGAATGCCATTCGAATCACTGGCTCGTCAACTTCAAGTCGCGGCAGTGGTGTAGTGACATCAACTGCTGACACTGTGTCGCCTACTTCAACTTCTGGAATTCCAGCTAACACGAACAAGTCGCCGGCTGAGATTTCATCAACTTCAGTTCGCCCAATGCCATCGAAGACGCTCAATTGAACGATGCGCCGCTTAATTGGTGTGCCGTTTGAATCCTTGCCCCACAACGCAACAGTGTCACCCTTATGCATGACGCCACTATGAACACGACCAATTGCTAAACGACCGAGGTAATCGGAAACGTCCAAGTTGGTGACCAAGGCGGTCATTGGCGCAGTTGCATCGTGCGTTGGAGCAGGAACAGTGTCAAGAATGGTCTCAAGCAAACATGACAGGTCTGCATCTGCAGGTGGCATACCAATTCCACGCATTGCACGACCTTCGCGAGCAACTGCCGAGATAACTGGGAATGTCAACTGATCGTCGTTTGTGGCGAGATCGAGAAACAACTGTTCCACTTCTTCAAGAACTTCTTGCGGACGCGCATCGCCGCGGTCCACTTTGTTGATGACAAGGATGGTGGGAAGTCCAAGTCCGAGAGCTTTTGACAGCACATAGCGTGTCTGTGGCAATGGGCCTTCGGCTGCGTCTACCAACAAGACCACGCCGTCTACAAGAGCAAGAGCGCGTTCTACCTCGCCACCAAAGTCGGCGTGACCAGGCGTATCTACCAGGTTGATGAGTGTGTCTTTGTATGTGATGCGAGCAGCTTTTGCGAGGATAGTGATGCCTCGTTCGCGTTCTTGAGCATCGGAGTCCATCACGCGGTCAACAATTTGTTGGTGCGCAGCAAAGGCTCCGGTTCCGCGAAGAAGCGTGTCTACAAGCGTTGTTTTTCCGTGGTCAACGTGCGCCACCATGGCGACATTGCGTAAAGAGGCAGTCATGAGGGGTTCAATTTCTGTCCGAAAGGACGTAGTTAGTCGGCGTCGTCTTCTGACTCGTCGTCATCGTCGAACGTCACGCCGTAGCGCTCCGCAATAGCGGCGTACTCATCGTCCTCGGCCGAAGACGAACGAGGAGAATCTCCAAAACCTAGATCTGCGGCGGAAGGACCCGCTTGCTTTAATTTGCGGGCTTCTTCGAACCGGCGATGTCGACCCTTTTTCACGGTCGGTCTCCGAACAGTGTGTGGCACAGGTGCCGTATGGACAATCTTCAATACTTTACAGCAAAATGAGACACAATCAGGGGAATTGACTCAAACAGAGTCGATAGACACCAGTTTCAGCCCGATATCGCTGCCATTTTTGCTGAACGTGAGAGCTTTTCGGCCTGAAACAAGGTCTTCAATGTCGTTTCCAACAATCTCGGCTCTCCAGCCATGGCGAAGGCGAGCCTGAGGCATGCCAGCCAGCAATTCGTTGATGTCTTTGCGCGTCCCCAATAGCCCAGCGTCTAGTTCGGCGGTTCGGGCCAATTCGGTGACCCAAGCAGACACCAACGTTGCAGCGGGCCTCAATGTCTTGTCCAGGTCATCGGAATCGCTAGACGGGAACAACAGATCGCCCTCGGACGAATCCGCTACACCCTTCTTGATGGAATCTAGAAGTGCTCGTCCGTGCTGTCCATTGGCATGGCGGTTATCAACGCCGCGACATTGCAACAATTCATCAACGGTTCGAGGAGCTCGTTGGGCAATTCCCAGCACCGCAATATCGGACAACACATGTCGCGGTGGAATGTCGAGGTCCATGGCACGTTCTTCACGCCATTGCGACACGCTACGTGCCACCCACCGAGCACGACCTTTCAGAGTTCGTACATCTTTCACACGTAGCCACGCATCTTCTGGAGATTGCGGACCGGTTTTGCGTTGCCGTAATTCTTCGCATGCTTCGTGAGCCCATTCAGTTCTCCCCTTTTCGACCAGACGAGCTGATATTTGGTCGAGCAGTTCTGGAAGATAGGCCACATCTGATGCTGCGTAATTGAGCTGGTCTTTAGTGAGTGGTCGGCGCAACCAGTCGGTGAGCCGATCACCTTTTGGAACAGTGATTTTCAAAAATGATTGAAGTAACGAGGCAAGCGATGGTTGTGTGTATCCAAGAAAACCCGCCAAGAGCTGTGTGTCCAAAATACGCGCTGGGATTGAGCCAACACTTTGCGACAAGACGTCTAAGTCTTGTTGGGCAGCATGCAGCACGCAAACGGAATCTTGCTGAAACAACTCATCAAATAATGTGACGTCGATTCTGGTGGGATCGAATATGTAAATCTGACTACCACTTGCAACTTGTACGAGTGCTAACTGCGGAAAATACGTCTTTTCGCGATGAAACTCAGTGTCTAGAAAGTAATGACTTTCCTTGGAGATCTCTTGAATTGCAGCACGCGTATCCGCTGAATTGTCAATCCATTGGAATTCAATATCAGTTTGGTTCGTTGCCGACGACGACGTCGTGTCCCTCGAGAATCCAGGCACCGGTGCCTCCCATCACATTCACAAATTGAGTGGAAGAAAACTGCTCTTGTTGAGACAGATATTCGCATGCGCGCGCACTGCGGCCTCCGACTTGACACACCACGTGCACTGTTGCAGAAGTTGGGACTTGCGATACCAAATCCATCAACTGGCTGAGTGGGATGTTGATTGCGCCAGGAATGTGCCCGGCAACGTACTCGTCTACTTCGCGGACATCGACCACTACTCGAGCATTAGTGGAGTGCAACGTGGCAATGTCTGTTTCTGTCCAGGTCATTTACTTCACCGTAGTGGAGTCGTCGGGGTCCAAGAGGTCTGATGGAGAGTTGATATTGCGAACCGCTACGGCCGGTACTGGAACTTCTGCGACATCGAGCAGGACAGCAGCACGATGGACTGCACGTTCATTCCGTTTCCAGACCGATTGCAATGTGGTGAGACACTCCTCTTTTGACCATGCTGCACACAGCCAATTCAAACGATCTGTTCGGCCAACAGATGCCTGGGCATCGGAGAGCCCGCGAACCAAACTGGAAATAACAGCATCGGTGATAAACGGCATGTCGCACGACAGCACCACCACCGAATCGTGTGTTGATGCCTTCAATGCGGTGATAACGCCTCCTAGAGGTCCTTCACCAGGGAATCCGTCTTTCTTCCACGTGCCGATGAGTTTCTTTGCTTTGGCCTGAGTTCCACCAATGAGGAGAATCTCGGACGCACCAGCAGATTGGGCGGCCTGGGCCACGCGGACAGCCATTGCGGCACCGTCTACTTCGTAGGTGGCCTTATCTGAGCCCATTCGCGAACTATCGCCCCCGATGAGGATGGCAACGGAGAATTCGGCTCCAGACATAATGACAAGGGTACGAGCGAAAAGGCATCTATGGTTGCTTCATGAGCACGATTTTTGCTGCAACAGATGCCGACACCTTGAAAAACATCGCCCTTGGCTTGTCTGGGGCTTCTCTTCTGGTTGCAATCATCCTGATGAAAGTCATCTCCTCCATTGTGGGAAAGGTCATTTCAGCTGCGGTGTTTGTAGCACTCGCCCTTGCGGGGTATTCACAGAGGGCCGAAATCTCCGACTGTGCGGACAAAGTGAAGAATCAGGCAACCACGTCGGCCTCTATCGACACCACGTGCACCTTTTTTGGTCAAGACGTCACTGTGAAGGTTCCATTGCCAGCCAAGTGAGGCTGAATGAGCAAATCGAAGAAATCTTGCGGGTGAGAAATAGGGGCTCCGTGCCCCGCGCCTTCAATAATCCGTTCTGCGCCGTTGGCAAATAACTGAGCAAGGTGGCCGGAAGCTCGTAGGTGATGTGGGGCGCCTCTGGTGCCACGACCGCACAGCACAGGGCATGAAATGTTGTCTGCATTCCATGGTGTGTGTTGTCGCAGATGCCCCAGTTCGCCAGTGAGGGCTCGACCTTCGCGTCGCCGTTGCTCTTTCGTGCGATCAGGCAGCTCGCCCCATCGCTTCTCACCAATCATTCGAATCATGAATGTCTCTGCTGCAAGTTCGGGTGAGACCGTTAATGCAGCACCACCAGCTGAATCGCGAGGCCACCATTCCAGCCACGACAGTGGAGTCTCATAGGTAGATACACCGACGACCTGTGTGCCTAGTTGCTCTGCAGCCGAAAGGGCAACATTTCCGCCGTAACTGTGTCCAATGAGGACTGCTCTTCTGGTCCCCACCAATTCCACGACATCATTTGCGTTATCAGCAACCGTGAAAGGGCCGTCGTGTTCTTGATGCCGACCGTAGCCCCGGCGATCAAATCGAATTGTCTGATGCGTTTTTGACGTTAAACGCGATAAGCGAGCCATTCCGGCTGAACGATCTAGCGAACCATGAATTAAGACAACGAGTACTTCGGTTTCTGGACCACTGATATCAACCCATGACTGCGCCCATGCCTCTGGATACGCCGAGAACATGCTCACGGCTTTATCATTTCACACCAGTGGAATTAATACTTGTACGACACGGTCTACCTATCCGACGCGAAGTTACTGACGGGCCAGCAGACCCTGAGTTGTCACGTGAAGGTTTGGCGCAGGCGAAACATCTCGGTGATTACTTAGCCATCGAAAATATCGACGCCATCTACACCAGCCCAATGAAGCGCGCCCATCAAACAGCGCTACCTCTGGCTAAGGCAAAAGGACTTACTCCCATCATTGAACCCGACGTTGCTGAATGGGATCAGCATTCAAATGAATACATACCCATTGAAGAACTGAAGGCAGCTAACGACCCGAGATGGAAAGAGCTTGCGAGCGGCGCTTGGACATCGGAGGAAGATCCAGCCATCTTCAGAGAGCGTGTCATGTCAGCTCTCGGTCGCATTATTGATAATCATCGCGGACAGAAAGTAGTGGTCACATGTCATGGTGGAGTTATTAACGAGTTTTTGTCGTCTGTACTCGACATCAATAGGGGCCAATTCTTCTATCCCAACTACACATCTATTCATCGCATCGCCGCATCGTCGCAAGGCCATCGCAGCATCCTTAGCGTGAATGAAACTTCGCATCTCCGTGGCACCGGATTGCCAGTGGGGCTCTTCAATGGCTAGCAACACTGTTACGTCACTTTTTGACTGGTTAGACAACTCCCCTACGCCGTTTCACGTGGTGGACACAGCTCAGCGGCGGCTGTCCGAGCAAGGTTTCGTTCAGCAGACAAGTTTTTCAGTGCCACTCACAACACGTGGTTATTACTGCGTAGATGGTGCAATCATTGCGTGGAGGCTTGGCGATGCTCGTGCGCCCTATCGAATTGTTGGTGCCCATACTGACTCACCCAATTTTCGAATTCAGCCAACTCCGGATATCACAGGTGGTGGCTGGAGCCAACTGGGCGTAGAGATTTATGGCGGCGTTCTCGTTAACTCATGGCTAGACAGAGATCTTGGACTCGCAGGTCGCGTTATAGATGCAGATGGTCAACAGAAACTATTCGCAATTCACGAACCGCTTGCGAGAATTCCACAACTTGCAATACATCTGGATCGTGAAATCAATGAACGCGGATTACAGCTAGATCGTCACCAACACACAGTTCCCGTCTGGGGCGTCAATACTCCAGTGTTCTCTGAGTGGCTCTCCCACGTCAGCGGAATAAGCACCATTGTCGCCTTTGATGCTCACCTGTTCGACGTTCAGAAGGCTTCGGTCTTGGGTGTTGATTCTTCTCTTATCGCTAGTGGTCGCTTAGACAATCAACTGTCATGTTGGGCCGCGGTTACATCTCTGATGGAAACAAATTCATCTCATACGTGCATTGCTATTTTGAACGACCACGAAGAAGTTGGATCCGAAAGCGTGACAGGGGCTGCTGGTCCATTGTTGGAAACTTTCTTGAATGTTCTCTCACACCAGAATGGTCTGACGCCCGGTGAGGTCCACGATGTCATCAAGAGTTCTTGGTGTCTTTCCGCAGATAATGCTCATGCCGTACATCCGAACTACAGAGAACGACATGAATCGAAGCATGCACCACTACCCAATGCTGGAGTGGCATTAAAACTCAATGGAAATCAGCGGTATGCAACGTCGGCGCGCGGGGCTGCTTTTCTTCGCTCAACGGCCGAAAGAAATAACGTTCCACTTCAAACATTTGTATCCAGGAACAACATGCCATGTGGATCAACCATTGGACCAATCACTGCAACCAAGCTAGGAATTGAGGCCATTGACGTAGGGGTTCCGCAGTTATCTATGCATTCTGCACGAGAAATGTGCGGCGCTGAGGATCCTCAGAATCTGCTCAATTTAATGAACGCTTTTTATCGTTCGTAAATATTCGGCGTCCCCGCCAATCTTTGTGCTTCATCAAATAGACGTTGAAGGTCGTTTGACAACGTGTCGGTGAGTTCCTTCACTGCGCTACGAGGCACTCGTCCAGATTCGTCTCGTGGTGCGTAAATGGGTTCTCCAACAACCAGCACACACTTGCGTGGGTAAATCATCTTTGCCCCCTTGGGCATCACGCCTTCGGAACCGCCGATTCCCACGGGAATGATAGGGACACCGGCCTTTACAGCGACATAGGCCGCACCGTCAAACAAAGGATGGACGACGGGACCTGACTGTCTAGTTCCCTCTGGGAACAACACCAGTGGCTCGCCAGATTCAAGAACCGAGATGCAACGTTTTAGAGCTTCTCTGTCTGCCGTACCACGTGTCACTGGGAATGCCCCTAACGCAGAAATAATCCAACCAATGGGTGCAATTTTCCAAATGGAGTCTTTCCCCATGAATCGCAAGCGACGACTAGTTACTGCCGCAGCCAACGGAGTGTCCACATTTGAACGATGGATGGGCGCCAAGAGAAATGCCCCTGTCTTGGGGATGTTGTGTTTGCCAACAATCTTTGTGCGCGTGTACGCCACAGCAACGCCAACCACGATGGCGCGAACAATCTTGTAGAAGATCTTGCTTCCAATTGATTGACCAACAAGTTTGGTGTCTACGTCAGCCATCTTGTTTCTCTCCCATTTTCAATTGGTATGCCAGCACAATCTCGTTAACAACTTCGTCGACACTCTTGCCCGTTGAATCGACCAAAATAGAATCAGTGGCTGGAATTAAAGGTGAATCTTCTCGAGTCGAATCGATACGGTCTCTCTCTGCAATTCCCGCCGCAACAGCATCTAAGTCGCCACCGTTTTGTTCAACGCGCCTCTTGGCACGTTCATGTGGGGATGCTGTCAAAAAGATTTTGATTTCTGCGTCAGGGAACACCACGGTGCCAATATCGCGGCCTTCAACAACTCCCCCACCCATCTGCTGAATCCATTGACGTTGTTGGGTCCTCATGGCATCGCGTACAGGTGAATGAACGGCGATCAGGCTGACAATAGATGCGACCTCGCTAGAGCGAATTGCATCTGAGACGTCTTCGCCATTCAGTCCTACTGTTGCGCCATGCAAAGAGATATGAATTTCGTTCGCAATCTTTGCAACATTGTCAACATCATTTGCGTTAATGCCGTCTCGTAGACACTGAAGTGCAACGCATCTGTACATTGCGCCAGTGTCAAGATAAGGAATTGCTATCTGTTCAGCGACTCGCCGTGCAACAGTGGATTTACCCGCGCCGGCTGGTCCGTCGATAGCAATGACGGACACGATTACCAACTAGTGCCGAGTGGACGACCTTCGTCGTATCCCGCAGAACTCTGAACTCCGACGACTGCGCGATCATGGAAGTCTTCCAAATTGGAGGCACCCGCATACGTGCAAGAGGAGCGAAGACCAGCCACGATTTGGTCAATGATGTCTTCAACACCTGGGCGTTGTGTATCGAGATACATACGAGAAGTGCTGATGCCCTCTTCAAAGAGTTCCTTCTTGGCTCGTTCGAACGCGCTCTCTGTGCGAGTGCGGTTCTTCACGGCTCGGTTAGATGCCATTCCGAAACTCTCTTTGTACAAACGACCTTCTGTATCACGAAGAGTGTCAGCGGCGGATTCGTATGTGCCTGCAAGCCACGAACCAAACATGACGCTGGCAGCACCTGCGGCAATTGCAAGTGCTACGTCGCGTGGATAGCGAACACCGCCATCTGCCCATACATGCTTGCCCATTGACCGAGCAACTTCAGCAGACTCCAAGACAGCCGAAAATTGGGGTCGACCAACACCGGTCATCATTCGCGTTGTACACATTGCTCCGGGACCTACACCAACTTTGATGATGTCTGCGCCTGCATTAATGAGGTCTCGAGTTCCTTCTCGTGTGACCACATTTCCTGCAACCAATGTTGTGTGAGGGGTTGCTTTACGTACCGCTTCAATTGCTCGAATCATTGATGCTTGATGACCATGAGCTGTATCAATGACCAAGACGTCTACGCCCAAAGCAACAAGTTCTTTTGCGCGCGCCGCAGGGTCGCCGTTAATTCCTACAGCAACAGATGTAAGGAATTGCCCCGATCCGTTCAGTGCTGGTTGATAGATAGTTGAACGTAACGAACCGCGACGGGTCACTGCACCAACTAATTGGCCAGCAGAGTCAATCACCGGTGCAAAGTTCAACCGCTGTTCAACAAGTGCGTCATGGATGTCGACGACCGACTGATTATCTGTGAAACACACCATGTCCAGATTCATGACATTCTTCAACTGCGTAAATCGGTCGTAACCAGCAGCATCGTGTTCCGTAAAAATTCCAAGAGGTTTGTTGTGTGCATCTACAACCACAACAGCCCCATGTGCGCGCTTATGGATGAGGCTCATGGCCTCGCCCAAGGTGTCTTCCGGAGACAACGTAATTGGTGTCTCAAAGATTGGATGCCGTGATTTCACATAATCAACAACCGTCTTGATGATGTCGAGCGGAATGTCTTGTGGCAGAACCACCAAACCACCACGTCTCGCGACCGTCTCTGCCATGCGGCGTCCCGCTACGGCCGTCATGTTTGACACGACAATGGGAATATTTGTGCCGATGTTGTCGGCCGTGCGAAGGTCGACGTCGAGACGTGATCGAACATTCGACATGGACGGGACCATGAACACATCGTTATAGGTGAGGTCATGGGATGGAAGCTGCTGTAGGAAGCGCATAGGGCGTTACGAGACTACCGTGTGGGCATGGCTCCATCTGAGAACGTTCCCGTCCTACTGCTCCATGGCTGGGCTGGCAGCTTTCGAGACACTTGGCAGAAGCCCGGCATAGACGCCTTATTGGAAGACATTGGACGATCCGTCATTGGGTTGGACCTCTTGGGACACGGCTCCCAAGAGAAGCCACACGACCCAGAGGCATATTCGCGTCTACCAGAATGGCTACTTGACAACGTTGAGTCAGGGCAGCCTGTCGTTGACGCAGTTGGATTTTCGCTTGGTGCACTAACTCTGTTGCGTGCCCTCATCTTGCAGCCCCACCGGTTTCGACGCGTCGTCCTTGCTGGAATCGGAGACGGAGTTTTCGAAAAAGCACTACCAAATGCGAATCAACGAATTGTCGACGCGCTTGAAGGACGAGCGCCAGAAGACGATACTTTCGCTCGCATGTTTTCTCAGTACGGACACCAGCCTGGGAACGACCTGCAAGCACTCACTGCAATTATGAAGCGCCCACCCTCTGAACCTGTACTTGAGGCAGACCTTCAATCTTTGAGTCATGAAGTTCTTGTGGTGATTGGAGACAAAGATTTCACGTTTCCAGCGGAACGACTTGCTTCGGCATTTCCGAATGGGAAACTTTCTGTTCTGAAAAATACAGACCACTTTGCAACGACCGAATCGTTTTCGTTTATCGATGAACTTCTCGATTTTCTTGCATGACATCTGCTTCACGTATCACCACTGATGTCGCACAGGCAGCACGCGTCCTCCTTGCCGGAGGAATCATTGGGCTACCCACAGAAACTGTCTATGGATTAGCGGCGCTGGCAAACAATGAAATTGCAGTTCGTCGTGTCTTCTCAACGAAAGGCCGTCCTACGACACACCCACTTATTGTTCATCTGGGGACAAACGTTGATCCTGAGGAGTGGGGCGAATTCGACGAGAATGCAAAGAAACTTGCTCAGGCATTTTGGCCCGGCCCGCTAACACTTCTTGTTCCTCGTACACCATTAGTTGCGGATTGGGTCACTGGCGGTCGAGACACCGTGGCTATTCGAGTCCCATCGCATCCTCTTGCGCAAGCCTTGCTGAATGCCGTAAAAACCGGAGTTGTTGCCCCGTCAGCTAATCGATTTGGAAAAGTGAGCCCCACAACCGCACAGCACGTTCTAGACGATTTAGGAACTGATGTGGATCTCATTCTTGATGGCGGCGCATCCGAAGTTGGGGTTGAATCAACAATTGTTGAATGTGTTGACAACGAAGTTCGAATACTTCGTCCGGGTCTAATAAGTTCACAGCAACTTCGGACAGTTGTTGTTTTGTCCGATGAGATAGTTGCAAACGATTCGCGCGCTCCGGGCATGTTGGCGTCTCACTATGCGCCTCAAGCACTTGTACGCACATTCGAAAACATTGCAGAAGCTGAGTTGGAAATGAAACGTCTAATAGATCAGCAACAAACCTGTTTTTTGCTTCACTATGAGAATCTCAACACATACGCTGAGAATTTGTATCGAGATTTACGCCAAGCGGACGCAGACGGAATATCGGTGGTCTGTGCAGTACTACCGAAGGACTCTGACGTGGGTAGCGCAATTCGCGACCGTCTTATGAAAGCGGCACATCGCTAGTTGAGGTCTGCGACATCAAGACCATTAATGATTGAGACTAGAAAATCTCTCACTATCTCTACACCACCAATGCTTCCGAGTTCAGAGAACAACGACAAATGAATTGTTGAAGCACCAGCTTCGGGCACAATCTCACAACGACACATCGCAGACGTAAAAGCTTCAATTGAGGTATCGCTCAGAAGAAACTCGAGAAGGTATGGCTCTTCCTCGTCAAT